>NZ_JBSKHQ010000009.1:0-173511 GCF_057128665.1 Zestomonas ipomoeae | reverse complement strand
GCAAACTTCCACCGGCAACAAGCAGGTCAGGCCATGGCGGCCTGACTTAAACGAAACAGCCTCCACGAAACCCGGGGCGATTCACTGCGCCAGCTCGGCGAGCACCTGCAGCGCCAGCAACAATCACAGGAGCAGGTGGACAAGCTGCTGCAGCCGTTCCAGGCGCTGGTCGACGATACCGATTTCTGGAACCACAACCTGGATGGCCTGGCGGTATTCGGCGGTCCGGACTTCTTCCAGGTCTATCGCCTGCAACAAGACGTGCCGGAGCTGGCGATAGTTAACGAACGGCCGAACATCCAGCCGCTGCTACGCATCGCCCAGTCAGCCGACCGCTACCAGATCCTCTGCCTGACCCGGGACTCGGTGCGCCTGCTGGAAGGCAACCGCGATGCCCTCGACGAGGTGCCGCTGGCTGCGCAAGTGCCGCGCACCCTGGAGGAAGCCCTCGGCCGAGAACTGACGGACAAGGGCCAGTCCGGCTTTCCCCAAGGCTACAGCCGCGCCAACGAGCGCGGCGACTCGATGCAGACCGAAGCCGGCGGCAGCGGCAAGCAGGCGGAGATCGACAAGGACACCGAGCGCTATTTCCGGGCCGTCGACCGCGCAATCCTCGAGCACCACTCGCGCCCGTCGGGCCTGCCGCTCTTGTTGGCGGCACTGCCGGAGCAACAGGCGCTGTTCCGTCGCCTCAGCCACAACGACCTGCTGCTACCGGACGGCATCGACAGCGGTCCCGGTCTGCTCAGTCTCGAGGAGTTGCGCGAGCGGAGCTGGCAGGTCATGCAACCTCACTCACTGCGGCATCTGGAAGAGCTGATCGAGCAGTATGGCGAGTCCCACGGCCAGGGCCTGGCCAGCGACCAGCTGGAGGAAATCGGTCGGGCCGCGGTGGGCAACCGGATCGCCACCCTGCTGGTGGAGGCCGGCCGGGAGATACCCGGCCACCTCGACCAGGAAGAAGGCGCGACGCAACTTGCCGACCCCCAGGGCATCAGCGCCCCGGACCTGCTCGACGAGCTGAGCGTGTGGGTAATGGAACACGGCGGCGACGTGCTGGTGATTCCCCCGGATCGCATGCCGACGCGTAGCGGCGCGGCGGCAATCTATCGCTTCTAGTCGTTAAAGGCAGGCCGACCGGCGAACCCGGACTGATGGCAGGAGCAGGCCACGTGCGCGGAAACCTGGCGTGCCGGCATGGCCGGCTCCTACCTTCAGCCAGCCCCTGCTATCAACCGCGCCGCCAGCGCTGCTCCAGCCAGAGCAGGTCTTCCGGACGGGTGATCTTCAGGTTGTCCGCGCGGCCCTCGACCAAGCGCGGCGCATGCCCGACCCATTCCATGGCGGACGCCTCGTCGGTGATCGCCACGCCGGCAGCCAGGGCATCGGCGAGCGCGTTCTGCAACGTGGCCAGGCGAAACATCTGAGGCGTATAGGCCTGCCAGATCACCGTGCGGTCGATGGTCTCCCGTACCCGCCCGTCCGCCCCGGCGCGTTTGAGGGTGTCGCGCGCGGGGACCGCCAGCAGGCCGCCAACCGGATCGTCGGCCAGGCAGTGCAACAGGTTGTCCAGATCATGACGCGCCAGGTTCGGCCGCGCGGCATCGTGCACCAGCACCCAGTCCTCGTCACGAGCACCCAGCTCGCTCAGGCGCAACAAACCGGCGAGCACCGAGTCCGCCCGCTCGGCACCGCCCTCGGCGCGCTGGATGCGAGGATCGCCGGCACAGGACAGCGCTGGCCAGTAAGGGTCATCCGGAGCAAGGCAGACCACTAGCCCGTTCAGTCGAGGGTGGTCGAGAAAACAATCGAGGGTATGTTCGAGAATGCTGCGCCCGGCCAGCGGCAGGTACTGCTTGGGCCGGTCGGCACGCATGCGGCTGCCGATGCCGGCAGCGGGAATCACCGCCCAGAAGGCGGGCAGCTCGGCGAGACTCATTCGGCGAGCTGGTAGAGGGTTTCGCCCTCTTTGACCATGCCCAGCTCGTGGCGGGCACGCTCTTCGACGGTTTCCATGCCTTTCTTCAGCTCCAGCACCTCGGCTTCGAGGATGCGATTGCGCTCGAGCAGGCGCTCGTTCTCGCCCTGCTGGTCGGCAATCTGCCGCTTCAATTCGGCGACCTGGGCCAGGCTGCCGTCGCCGACCCACAGGCGATATTGCAAGCCGCCGAGCAGTAGCACCAGCACAACGAACAACCAGTAAGGAGCTTTCGGCATCGAAACACTTCTATTCAGAGGTAGAAAGGGCGGCCAATGCCGCCCCTTTTTACCATCGCTCGCTTAGCCGCGGAACTCGGCACGGCCACGATAGGCGGCCTTTCCGCCCAACTGCTCCTCGATGCGCAGCAGTTGGTTGTACTTGGACACGCGGTCGGAACGGCACAGCGAGCCGGTCTTGATCTGGCCGGCAGACGTGCCTACAGCCAGGTCGGCGATGGTGCTGTCCTCGGTTTCGCCCGAGCGGTGAGAAATCACCGCGGTGTAGCCGGCAGCCTTGGCCATCTGGATGGCTTCGAGGGTCTCGGTCAGCGAACCGATCTGGTTGAACTTGATCAGGATGGAGTTGGCGATCTTCTTGTCGATGCCTTCCTTGAGGATCTTGGTATTGGTGACGAACAGGTCGTCGCCCACCAGCTGTACCTTCTCGCCGATCTTGTCGGTCAGCGCCTTCCAGCCGGCCCAGTCAGACTCGTCCATGCCATCTTCGATGGAGATGATCGGGTAGCGCTGGGTCAACCCGGCCAGGTAGTCGGCGAAACCGTTGGCATCGAATACCTTGCCTTCGCCGGCCAGGTCGTACTTGCCATCCTTGTAGAACTCGGAGGAAGCGCAGTCCAGGGCCAGGGTCACGTCGCTGCCCAGTTTGTAGCCGGCCTTCTCGACGGCCTCGGCGATGGCGGCCAGGGCATCTTCGTTGGACGCCAGGTTGGGCGCGAAGCCACCCTCGTCGCCGACCGCGGTGTTCAGGCCACGTGCCTTCAGCACGGCCTTCAGGTGATGGAAGATTTCGGCGCCCATGCGCAGCGCTTCGGCGAAGTTCTTCGCGCCAACTGGCTGCACCATGAATTCCTGGATGTCGACGTTGTTATCGGCATGCTCGCCACCGTTGATGATGTTCATCATCGGCACCGGCATGGAGTACTGGCCGGGGGTGCCGTTGAGGTCGGCGATGTGCGCGTAGAGCGGCACGCCCTTGGCCTGGGCGGCAGCCTTGGCGGCGGCCAGGGACACGGCAAGGATGGCATTGGCGCCCAGCTTGGCCTTGTTCTCGGTACCGTCCAGCTCGATCATCGCGCGGTCCAGGGCCTTCTGGTCGGCTGCGTCCTTGCCTAGCAGCAGGTCGCGGATCGGCCCGTTGATGTTGGCCACGGCCTTCAGCACGCCCTTGCCCAGGTAGCGGCTCTTGTCGCCATCACGCAGTTCCAGCGCCTCGCGGGAACCAGTGGAGGCACCGGACGGCGCGCAAGCACTGCCGATGATGCCGGTGTCGAGAATTACATCGGCTTCCACGGTGGGGTTGCCACGGGAGTCGAGAACTTCACGACCCTTGATGTCGACGATCTTTGCCATTGTTGTTAGCACTCCAAGGTTTGACGGAAACAGGCGATAGCCGCGTATCGGATCAGGGCACGCCGAACGACCCGCCGACTGACCAGCGAGTCAGAATATGTCCGCGCAGCACTTTACCGGAGAAACCGCCGCTTAGGCAGTCTCGATCGGCGGAAAACTCTTGACCAGGTCATCCAGCTGCTTGAGCTGGCTGAGGAACGGCTCCAGCTTGTCCAGGCGCAGGGCGCAGGGGCCGTCGCACTTGGCGTTGTCCGGGTCCGGATGCGCCTCGAGGAAGAGGCCTGCCAGCCCCTGGCTGAGGCCGGCCTTGGCCAGGTCGGTGACCTGGGCACGACGGCCGCCGGCGGAGTCGGCGCGACCGCCCGGCATCTGCAGGGCATGGGTCACGTCGAAGAATACCGGGTACTCGAACTGCTTCATGATGCCGAAGCCGAGCATGTCCACCACCAGGTTGTTGTAACCGAAGGAGGAGCCGCGCTCGCACAGGATCAGCTGGTCGTTGCCGGCTTCCTCGCACTTCCTGAGGATGTGCTTCATTTCCTGCGGAGCGAGGAATTGCGCTTTCTTGATGTTGATCACCGCGCCGGTCTTGGCCATGGCCACCACCAGGTCGGTCTGCCGCGAGAGGAAGGCCGGCAGCTGGATGATGTCGCACACCTCGGCCACCGGGGCCGCCTGATGCGGTTCGTGCACATCGGTGATCACCGGCACGCCGAAGGTCTTCTTCACTTCCTCGAAGATCTTCATGCCCTCTTCCAGGCCGGGGCCGCGGAAGGAGGAAATGGAGGAGCGGTTGGCCTTGTCGAAGCTGGCTTTGAACACGTAGGGGATGCCGAGCTTTTCGGTGACCCGCATGTAGGCTTCGCAGGCCTGCATGGCCAGGTCTCGGGATTCCAGTACGTTGATGCCGCCGAACAGCACCATCGGCTTGTCATTGGCGATTTCGATATTGCCGACGCGAATAGTCTTCTGGGTCATGCCTTGCGAGCCTTCTGTGCCAGCGCCGCGTTGACGAAGCCGCTGAACAGCGGGTGACCGTCGCGCGGGGTGGAGGTGAACTCGGGGTGGAACTGGCAAGCGACGAACCACGGATGGTCCGGGGCCTCGACCACTTCGACCAACGCGCCGTCGCCGGAGCGGCCGGTGATCTTCAGACCGGCCTCAATCAATTGCGGCAGCAGGTTGTTGTTCACTTCATAGCGATGACGATGACGCTCGACGATCACCTCCTTGGCATAGCAATCGTGCACCTTGGAGCCCGCTTCGAGCTGGCATTCCTGGGCGCCGAGACGCATGGTGCCACCGAGGTCGGAACTCTCGCTGCGCTTCTCCACCTCGCCGGTGGCGTCCTGCCATTCGGTGATCAGGCCGACCACCGGGTGGGTGCTGGACTTGTCGAATTCGGTGGAGTTGGCGTCGGTCCAGCCGAGCACATCGCGGGCGAACTCGATCACCGCGACCTGCATGCCGAGGCAGATGCCGAGGTAGGGAATCTTGTTCTCGCGGGCGTAGCGCACCGTGGCGATCTTGCCTTCCACGCCGCGCAGCCCGAAGCCGCCCGGCACCAGGATGGCGTCGACGCCCTCCAGCAGGCCGGTGCCCTGGTTCTCGATGTCTTCCGAATCGATATAGCGCAGGTTGACCTTGGTGCGGTTCTGGATGCCGGCGTGGCTCATCGCCTCGATCAGCGACTTGTAGGCATCCAGCAGTTCCATGTATTTGCCGACCATGGCGATGGTGACTTCCTGCTCCGGATGCAGCTTGGCATCGACCACCCGATCCCACTCGGAGAGGTCGGCGCCGCCGCATTCCAGGCCGAAGCGCTCGACGACGAAGTCATCCAGGCCCTGGGCATGCAGCACGGACGGAATCTTGTAGATGGTGTCGACGTCTTCGAGGGCGATCACCGCGCGCTCTTCGACGTTGGTGAACAGCGCGATCTTGCGCCGCGAGGACATGTCGATCGGGTGGTCGGAGCGGCAGATCAGCACGTCCGGCTGCAGGCCGATGGAGCGCAGTTCCTTCACCGAGTGCTGGGTCGGCTTGGTCTTGGTCTCACCGGCGGTGGCGATGTAGGGCACCAGGGTCAGGTGCATCAGCATGGCGCGCTTGGCGCCGACTTCCACGCGCAACTGGCGAATGGCCTCGAGGAACGGCTGGGACTCGATGTCGCCGACGGTACCGCCGATTTCCACCAGGGCCACGTCGGCATCGCCGGCACCCTTGATGATGCGGCGCTTGATCTCGTCGGTGATGTGCGGGATCACCTGGATGGTCGCCCCCAGGTAGTCGCCGCGACGCTCGCGACGCAGCACGTCTTCATAGACGCGGCCGGTGGTGAAGTTGTTGTTCTGGGTCATGGTGGTGCGGATGAACCGCTCGTAGTGGCCCAGGTCGAGATCGGTCTCGGCGCCGTCGTGGGTGACGAACACTTCGCCGTGCTGGAACGGGCTCATGGTGCCCGGATCGACGTTGATGTAAGGGTCCAGCTTGAGCATCGTGACCTTCAGGCCCCGCGCCTCCAGGATGGCCGCCAATGATGCCGAGGCGATGCCTTTCCCCAACGAAGAAACAACACCACCCGTGACGAAGATGTAGCGCGTCATAAGAACCCTAGAAGTCTGCGTTTAAGCGGTCAGCGCCGCCGGGGAGAGCGAAGGAGCGATTGCGCACTAGGCGGCAATAGCAAACTCCCACGGACACCTGGAGGGCATCCGCAGAAGCAGTATCAAGACGGGAGCGTAGTCTACCGGAAAGGCGGATTCAGCTCAAACCTTGGTCATTCGTCGGCGGCTGCCAGGCCAGCCGCCAACCCTCCGCGACGGGGCCGTCGAGGCCCGGCAGGTTGGCCACGGCAAGCAATTCCTCGCCGCGATAGAGCAGCGGCAGGCGGTTGCGGGCGAATACCGGCACCCCGTGTTCGTTGAGCAATCGCTTCAGGTCGCGCCGCCCTCGACCTGGCAGACGCAGCGTCTCGCCTCCTTGCCGATAGCGCACGCGCAGCACGCCGCTAGGCACCGGCCCTTCCAGGCTGAGCCGGCCGTTACCGGGCAAGTCGAGCGATTGCGAGGGATCGGCCCAGGCCGGGGGCGCGTGCAGTGGCTGCAGCCAGGCACCGCCGAGCCACCATAACCGCCCGTCGGCTCGCCGCAGCTCCCCCCTCGCCAGCCGCCAAGACGGTGTTGCATCGGGCGCCGCATCGCGTAGATCGCTCCAACCGGCCCAGCGGTCGCTGTCGGGCATGTCGGTCAGCGGCGCCAGCCAGTAACGCAAGGCATTGCGCTGGCGGGCAGCCGACAGTGCAAGTAAGGGTTCGAGCTGCAGAGACGGCAGCGGTAGCCAGGGTGTGGTCGGTGCGGCCTTGGCCGCCGCCAGGTCCAGCTGCGCCAGTTCGCCTAGCAGCTCCTCTGCCTCACGCAGGTGGCCAGCGCTGCGGGTGATGTTGTTCAGCGCCTGCGGCCAGCGCGCCGTCAGCAATGGCAGGACCTGTCGACGCAAATAATTGCGCGAGTATTGACTGTCGGCATTGCTGGGGTCCTCCACCCAGGTTAGCCCTTGTTCGCGGGCGTAGGCCTCAAGCTCGCGGCGCGAACAGGCCAGCAACGGACGCAGCAGGTGCCCGCGACCGAGTGCGCGGCACGCCGGCATGCCGGCCAAGCCACGCACCCCGGCGCCGCGCAGCAACCGGAAGAGCACGGTTTCCGCCTGGTCGTCGCGGTGCTGGGCGGTCAGCAGCAGCTCGCCCTGCCCCAGCACCTCGGCGAACGCCGCATAGCGTGCCTCGCGCGCCGCCCGCTCGAGGCTGGCGCCGGCTGGCACCGCCACCGAACGCACGATGAGCGGCACAGCGAGCCGCTCGCACAGCTCCCGACAATGCCGCGGCCACGCCTCAGCGACAGCCTGCAAGCCATGATGCACATGAATGGCGGAGATGGGCGGCACAGCTTCACGCTGGGCCAGCCGTACCAGCAGATGCAGCAGCACCGTGGAGTCGAGACCGCCCGACAGCGCAACGCGCCAGGCGGATGCTGTGTACCACGGAGAGAGGGATTGCAGCAGGCGGTGTTCGAGGTTCATCACGTGGTGCCAAGCGGCGAGCGCCAGGCCTCAAGCATAGTGCCGGAGATCCTGCGCCCGCAGCTGGCAGGCGAGATCACGCCACGCCGTAGCTCATCAGGCGCTCGTAGCGCTTGGCGAGCAGGCTGTCGGTGTCGAGCTTCTGCAGCTCGTCCAGCTGGCTACGCAGCGCCTGGCGGATCAGCTCGGCGGCGGCGGCAGGATCGCGATGGGCGCCACCCAAGGGCTCGTCGATCACCTTGTCGACGATGCCCAGACCCTTCAGGCGCTCGGCGGTAATGCCCATCGCTTCGGCGGCTTCCGGGGCCTTCTCGGCCGTCTTCCACAGAATGGATGCGCAACCTTCCGGGGAAATCACTGAATAGGTGGCGTACTGCAGCATGTTCAAGCGATCGCATACACCGATGGCCAAGGCGCCGCCGGAGCCGCCCTCGCCGATCACGGTGGCGATGATCGGGGTCTTCAGCCGCGACATCACGCGCAGGTTCCAGGCGATGGCCTCGCTCTGGCCGCGCTCTTCAGCGTCGATGCCGGGGTAGGCGCCGGGGGTGTCGATAAAGGTGAGGATCGGCATCTTGAAGCGCTCGGCCATTTCCATCAGGCGGCAGGCCTTGCGGTAACCTTCGGGACGCGGCATGCCGAAGTTGCGCCGCACCTTCTCGCGCACCTCGCGACCCTTCTGATGACCGATCACCATTACCGGCTGCCCTTCGAGACGAGCCACGCCACCGACGATGGCGGCGTCGTCGGAGAAATGCCGGTCGCCGTGCAGCTCTTCGAACTCGGTGAACAGGTGCTGGATGTAGTCGAGGGTATAGGGACGCTTCGGATGACGCGCCATCTGCGCGATCTGCCAGCTGGTCAGTTCGCCGAAGATGCTCTCGGTGAGGGCGCGGCTCTTGTCCTGCAGGCGGGCAATCTCGTCGCCGATGTTCAGAGAATTGTTATTGCCAACCAGGCGTAGTTCTTCGATCTTGGCTTGCAGGTCGGCGATCGGCTGTTCGAAATCCAGAAAGTTCGGGTTCATAGGCATCCGTTTTGCGTCGACGGCCAAGTGGCCGGGGCTGCTGTTCCGTATGGCGCCCTACCTTACGGGATCGGGCGCCGGGGGTCGAGACTGATGCGGGCCCTTGCCCGTCATCAGCGGTAGTGCAAAAAGACGTTGTCGCGGCCGAACTGGTCACGCAAAGCCTGAATCAAGCCATCGGCCGGGTCGATTCGCCAGTCTTCGCCGAACTGAAGCAAGGCCCGTGCCTCACTGCCCAGGTAATCGAGGGTCAATGGGCACGCCCCGCGATGGCGGCTACACAGCTCCGCCAACCAACGCAGACGGTCGCCCTTCAGCGCATCGTTGGCCACGCGCAGGCGCAAGCTCTCGGCCAGGCCGGTGCGAGCCTCCTCCAGGCTCATCACGCGTTTGGCCCGCAGACGCAGACCACCGGAGAAGTCGTCGTTGCTGACCTCACCCTCCACTACCACCAACGCATCGGTCTGCAGCAATGCCTGGGCGCCGTTGAAGGCGTCGGCGAACAGGGAAGCCTCGATGCGTCCGGAGCGGTCGTCGAGGGTGATGAAGCCCATCTTGTCGCCCTTCTTGTTCTTCATCACCCGGAGGTTGACGATCAGACCGGCAACGGTCTGGGTGTCGCGGGCCGGCTTCAGCTCGACGATGCGCTGCCGGGCAAACCGGCGAATCTCGCCTTCGTATTCGTCGATCGGATGACCGGTGAGGTAGAGGCCGAGGGTTTCCTTTTCGCCGCGCAAGCGCTCTTTCAGCGAGAGTTCCTTGGCCTTGCGGTGATTGGCATAGACGTCCGCCTCGGGCTCGGCGAACAGCCCGCCGAACAGGTCCATGTGGCCGCTGTCGTGGCTGCGCGCGGTCTGCTCCGCCGCCTGGATCGCTTCCTCCATGGCCGCCAGCAGCACCGCGCGATTGAGATCGACGGTCGCCTGGTAGGCCTTCAGTTCGTCCTGGTAGTAGGGCCCGAGGCGGTCCAGCGCACCAGAGCGGATCAACGCCTCGAGCGTGCGCTTGTTGATGCGCTTGAGATCGACGCGGCTGCAGAAGTCGAACAGGTCCTTGAACGGCCCACCGGCGGCACGGCATTCGGCGATGGCTTCCACGGGCCCCTCGCCGACGCCTTTGATCGCCCCCAACCCGTAGACGATGCGGCCATCGTCGTTGACCGTGAACTTGAACTCGGAAGTGTTCACATCCGGCGCATCGATACGCAATTTCATGTGGCGGCACTCCTCGATGAGGATCACCACCTTGTCGGTGTTGTGCATATCCGCCGACAGTACCGCCGCCATGAACGGCGCCGGATGGTGCGCCTTCAGCCAGGCGGTCTGGTAGGAAACCAGGCCATAGGCGGCCGAGTGCGACTTGTTGAAGCCGTAGCCGGCGAACTTCTCCACCAGATCGAAGATGTTGCCCGCCAAGTCCGCATCGATACCATTCTTCGCGCAGCCCTCGATGAAGCCACCGCGCTGCTTGGCCATCTCCTCGGGCTTCTTCTTGCCCATGGCGCGGCGCAGCATGTCGGCACCGCCGAGGGTATAGCCAGCCATCACCTGGGCAATCTGCATCACCTGCTCCTGGTACAGGATGATGCCGTAGGTGGGCTTGAGCACCGGCTCCAGGCCAGCGTACTGGTAGTCCTGATGCGGATAGGAAATCGGCTCGCGACCATGCTTTCGGTTGATGAAGTCGTCCACCATGCCCGACTGCAGCGGGCCGGGGCGGAACAGCGCCACCAGAGCGATCATGTCTTCCAGGCAGTCCGGCTTGAGCTTCTTGATCAGCTCCTTCATGCCACGGGATTCGAGCTGGAACACCGCAGTGGTCTCGGCCTTCTGCAACATGGCGAAGGTCGGCTTGTCGTCCAGCGGAATGAAGTCGATGTTGACCGGCTCCAGGCCCTTCTTGGCCTGTTCGCGGTTGATCGTCTCCATCGCCCACTTGATGATGGTCAGGGTGCGCAGGCCGAGGAAGTCGAACTTCACCAGGCCGGCCTGCTCGACGTCGTCCTTGTCGAACTGGGTCACCAGGCCGCCGCCCTCCTCGTCACAGGCGATCGGCGAGAAGTCGGTGAGCTTGGTCGGCGCGATCACCACGCCGCCGGCGTGCTTGCCGGTGCCACGGGTGATGCCCTCCAGCTTGAGGGACATTTCCCAGATTTCCGCCGCTTCCTCGTCGGTTTTGAGGAAGTCCCGCAGCACCTCTTCCTGCTCGTAGGCTTTTTCCAGGGTCATGCCGACTTCGAAGGGGATCATCTTCGACAGGCGATCGGCCAGCCCATAGGACTTGCCCTGGGCGCGGGCCACGTCGCGCACCACCGCCTTGGCCGCCATGGTGCCGAAGGTGATGATCTGGCTTACCGCGTTGCGGCCGTACTTTTCGGCCACGTAGTCGATCACCCGGTCGCGGCCGTCCATGCAGAAGTCGACGTCGAAGTCGGGCATGGAGACCCGTTCGGGGTTAAGGAAGCGTTCGAACAGCAGGTCATAGGCCAGCGGGTCGAGGTCGGTGATCTTCTGCACGTAGGCCACCAGCGAGCCGGCCCCCGAGCCCCGGCCCGGTCCAACCGGCACGCCGTTGTTCTTGGCCCACTGGATGAAGTCCATCACGATCAGGAAGTAACCGGGAAAGCCCATCTGGATAATGATATCCAGCTCGAAATTCAGCCGGTCGATGTAGACCTGTTTCTTCGCCGCGTAGTCGGGCGTATCCGGGGGCAGCAGGACTTGCAGGCGCTCCTCCAGCCCGTCGAAGGAGACCTTTCGAAAGTACTCGTCCATGGTCATGCCGGCGGGCACCGGGAAGTCGGGCAGGAAGTACTTGCCCAGTTGCACCTCGATGTTGCAACGCTTGGCAATCTCGACGGTGTTTTCCAGCGCCTCGGGAAGGTCGCTGAACAGCTCCCACATTTCCTCGGGGCTCTTCAGGTATTGCTGGTCCGAGTAGAGGCGTAGGCGTCGCGGATCATCGAGGGAACGGCCTTCGCCGATGCATACACGGGTTTCGTGGGCCGCGAAGTCGTCCTGCTTGATGAAACGCACGTCATTGGTCGCCACCAGCGGCGCGCCGACCCTATCCGCCAGGGCCACGGCTGCGTGCAGATGCTCTTCGTCATTGACCCGGTTGGTGCGTTGCACTTCGAGATAGAGGCGATCCGGGAAGACCACCAGCCACTCGCGCAACAACGCCTCGGCGCCGGCCTGGTCGTCGTTGAGCAGCGCGCGACCGATCTCGCCCTCCTTCGAGCCGGACAGGGCGATCAAGCCTTCGGCCGCTTCCTTGACCCAGTCGCGCTGGATGATCACCTGGTCGTTGTGCTGGCCTTCGGTCCAGCCACGGGAGACCAGCTCGGTCAGGTTGCGATAACCCTTGGCATCCATCGCCAGCAGCGTCATGCGGCTCAGCGGGCCGTCCTCGTCCGGGCTCGCCAACCAGATATCGGCGCCGCAGATCGGCTTGATGCCGGCCCCCATGGCCGCCTTGTAGAACTTCACCAGCGCACACATGTTGCTCTGGTCGGTGACCGCCACCGCCGGCATGCCCGCCGCCGCGGTCGCCTTGACCAGTGCCTTGACGCGCACCAGGCCATCGACCAGGGAGTATTCGGTATGCAAACGCAGATGAACGAAGGAGACAGGCATCGGCTGGTCCAAAACGGGAAGCGAGGGCGGATTGTACTGGGGTGAGCGGCAAGCTTGAAGCGTTCAGCGGCAGCCCGGCCGACACGCCGGCCGGGTGGCTCAGACCGCGGCGCTATCGACCACAACTGCGAGGGAGACGCTCTGTTCGACCATCTCGAGCAGATTGCGCACGGGAGCGAACGAACGCCGATGGATCGCGGTCGGCCCCAGGCGCTGCAAGGCGGCAAGATGCTCTGCGGTGGGATAGCCCTTGTGCCCAGCCATGCCATAGCCCGGGTACAGCTGGTCGAGCTCGCGCATCTCGCGGTCGCGGCTGACCTTGGCCAGGATCGAGGCGGCGGCGATGGCCGGCACCCGGGCGTCGCCCTGTACCACGGGCGCCGAGGGCACGGAGAGCTTCGGACAGCGATTGCCGTCGATCAGCGCCAGCCTGGGCGCCACGCTCAGACCCTCGACGGCGCGCTGCATGGCCAGCATGGTGGCGTGCAGGATGTTCAGCCGATCGATTTCTTCCACTTCGGCACGGGCAATGCACCAGGCCAGGGCCTTCTCGCGGATTTCATCGAACAGCAGCTCGCGCCGCGCTTCGGTGAGCTTCTTCGAATCGTTGAGGCCGACAATCGGCCGCGCCGGATCGAGGATCACTGCCGCAGTCACCACCGGCCCGCACAGCGGACCGCGCCCGACTTCGTCGACGCCGGCGACCAGCTCCTCGACCAGGCTGAAATCCAGACCCAGCTGCATCAGGGTCGCCCCGCCACGTCCAGCACCGCCTCGGCGGCCTGGCTGGATGCGTCGCGACGCAGTGCGCGATGGATCACGTCGAAGCCGTGGGTCTGCACTTCCCCACCGCCCAGGAGCGGCGCCAGCAACTGCGCCAGGGCCTCGGGCGTCGCGGCATCCTGCAATAGCTCCGGTACCAGCAATCGCTCGGCAAGCAGGTTGGGCAGGGAAACATAGGGGCTCTTCACCAGCCGCTGCAGGATGCGATAGGTCAGCGGTGCAACGCGGTAGGCCACCACCATCGGCCGCTTGAACAGCAATGCCTCGAGGGTCGCGGTACCCGACGCGATCAACACTGCATCGCAGGCGGCCAGCGCCTCGTGGGACTTGCCGTTGAGCAGGCGAAGCGGCAGGTCGCGGTCGGCCAGCATGCGCTCCAACTGCGCGCGCCGCTCCGGAGTGGCACAAGGCACGACGAACTGCACGCCGGGCCGCAGGCTGCGCAGCCGCTCGGCGGCGTCGAGGAACAGCTCGCCCAGGCGCGCCACCTCACCGCCGCGACTGCCCGGCATCAGCGCCAGAACATAGTTGTCCTGCGGCAGATCCAGGCGCTCCCGTGCGGCAGCCCGATCGGCCTGCACCGGAATGGCATCGGCCAGCGGGTGACCGACAAAGCGCACCGGCACGTTCTGGGCGTCGTAGAACTGCGCCTCGAACGGGAACAGGGTGAGCATCAGGTCGCAGGCTTCACGGATCTTCAATACGCGCTTCTGCCGCCAGGCCCAGACCGACGGGCTGACGTAGTGCACGGTCTTGATGCCGGCACGGCGCAGCTTGAGCTCCAGATCCAGATTGAAGTCGGGTGCATCGATGCCGACGAAGACATCGGGCCTGGCCTCGACCAGGGATTTGAACAGGCGCTTGCGGCGGGACAGCAGCTCGGGCAGGCGACCCAGCACCTCCACCAGCCCCATGACCGCCAGGCGCTCCATCGGAAAATAGGACTGCAGCCCCTCGGCCTGCATGAGCGGACCGCCGACGCCGATGAATTCGACTTCGGCATGCTTGGCCTTGAGGGCTTGCATCAGGCCGGCGCCGAGCACATCCCCGGACGCCTCGCCTGCGACGAGTGCGACGCGCAGTCTACCAGCCATGATCAGCGGGTTATGCCGCGGGTCGACGCCTGCACGGAGTCGCGGAAGATAGCGACTTCCGGGAACTGTGCGGCGGCATCGGCCAGTTCGACCAGCGCCTGCTCGACCGTCAGGCCCTGGCGGTAGACCACCTTGTAGGCGCGACGCAAGGCAGCGATGGCATCGGCACTGAAGCCGCGCCGGCGCATGCCTTCGAAGTTCATGCTGCGTGCCTCGGCCGGGTTGCCGAATACCGTGACGTACGCCGGCACGTCCTTGCCGATGGCTGTTCCCATGCCGGAAAAGCTGTGGGCGCCGATACGGCAGAATTGGTGCACCAGCGTATAGCCGGAGAGAATCGCCCAGTCATCGATGTGCACGTGCCCGGCCAATGCGGTGTTGTTGACCAGGATGCAATGGTTGCCGATCACGCTGTCGTGGCCGATGTGGGCATAGGCCATGATCAGGTTGTGATTGCCCAGGGTGGTTTCCGAGCGATCCTGCACGGTGCCGCGATGGATGGTCACACCCTCGCGGATCACGTTGTGGTCGCCAATCACCAGCCGGGTCGGCTCGCCTTGGTATTTGAGGTCCGGAGTGTCTTCGCCAACCGAGGAAAACTGGTAGATGCGATTGTGCTTACCGATGCGCGTCGGCCCCTTGAGGATCACATGGGGGCCGATGACAGTACCCTCGCCGATTTCCACATCGGGCCCGACGATGGACCAGGGCCCGACTTGAACGTCGTCTGCCAGCTTGGCCGTCGGGTCGATGATCGCGCGAGGGTCGATCAAACTCATAGCTTGCGTTCCGCACAGATGATTTCAGCGGAACAGACTTCCTTGCCGTCTACGCTGGCGACACATTCGAACTTCCAGATGCTGCGCTTGTTGCTCAGGTAGCGGGCCTCAAGGACCAACTGATCCCCCGGCAGTACCGGAGAACGGAAGCGCAGCTTGTCCGAACCGACAAAATAGTAGAGGGTGCCGTCCGAGGGCTTCACACCCATCATCTTGAAACCGAGGATGCCGGCGGCCTGGGCCATCGCTTCGATGATCAGCACGCCCGGCATGATCGGGTGCTGCGGAAAGTGCCCATTGAAAAACGGCTCATTGATGCTGACATTCTTGTAGGCGCGAATGCGCTTGCCTTCAACATCCAGTTCCGCCACACGATCCACCAAGAGGAAAGGGTAGCGATGCGGCAGGTATTCGCGAATCTCGTTAATGTCCATCATGTCCGGGGAAGCCTGTGATTAAGAATGGAGACACGCGACAAGCGCGGGTCACGCATCAGATGAAGCATCCTGGTCGGAGGTCACGGCCGGCAGGCGTTTTTCCAGGGCTTGCAGGCGACGCGCCATATCGTCGAGCTGGCGAATGCGCGCCGCGCTCTTCTTCCACTCTCCGGCAGGCTGCATGGCGGTACCCGACGAGTACGCCCCCGGCTCGCTGATCGAGCGGGTCACCATGGTCATGCCGGTGACGAAGACGTTATCGCAGACCTCGATATGGCCAACCATGCCGACGCCGCCGGCAATCATGCAGTGCTTGCCGATCCTGGTGCTGCCGGAAATGCCGACACAGCCCGCCATCGCGGTGTGATCGCCGACCTGCACGTTGTGCGCGATCATGATCTGGTTGTCCAGCTTCACGCCGTTGCCGATCAGGGTATCGGCCAGGGCACCACGATCGATGGTGGTGTTGGCACCGATCTCGACGTCGTCGCCAATGCAGACACCACCGATCTGGGCAATCTTGCGCCAAGTGCCGCGGTCGTTGGCGAACCCGAAACCTTCGCCGCCAATCACAGCGCCGGACTGGATGACCACTCGCTTGCCGATTCGCACGTCGTGGTAGACGGTGACCCGCGGGGCCAACCAGCCACCCTCGCCAATCCGACTGCGCGCACCGACGACGCAATGAGCACCGATGGTGACACCGGCTTCGATGCATGCACCCGATTCGATCACAGCATAGGGCCCGATACTGGCACTGGCATCGATCTGTGCATCGGCCGCCACCAGCGCCGTCGCGTGCACACCAGCAGTGGCCTGCGGTTTGCGATCGAACAGGTGGGACAGTTCGGCATAGGCCAGATAGGGGTCAGCCACCAGCAGCGCGTCGCCGGCATACGCCCCTGCATCCGCGGCCTTCAGCAGGACCGCACCGGCACGGCTGTCGGCCAGGTACTTGCGATACTGGGGATTCGCCAGGAAAGTCAGCTGATCGGGGCCGGCTTCCTGCAAGGTAGCCAGCCCGCTGATCGCCCTCTCCGCACTGCCCCGCAGGGTGGCGCCCAGGCGCTCGGCCAGCTGGCCGAGGGTAAAGACTGTCGCGGCCATGATCAGCGCAGCTGATTCATGCGCTCGATGACCTGACGGGTGATGTCGAACTGGGGTTTGACATCGATCACCGCACCGCGCTCGAGCACCAGGTCGTATCCGCCCTTCTTGATCACTTCCTCGACCGACTGGTCGAGCTTCGGCTTCAGTTGCTTGAGCATGTCGCGGTCGGCGATGGCCTTGGCTTCGTTGAGTTCCTTGGACTGGAACTGGAAGTCACGGGCCTTTTGCTTGAATTCGAGTTCGAGACGCTCGCGCTCGGCCTGCTGCATCTTCTCCCCGTCCTTGACCAGGCGATCCTGAATGCGCTTGGCATCGCTCTCGAGAGTCTTCAGCTTGTTCAGCTGCGAACCAAACTTCTTCTCCGCATCCACCGCATACTTCTTGGCCGCATCGGATTCCAGCAATGCCATCTGGTAATTCAGCACCGCGATCTTCATCTCGGCAAATGCCGGAGTCACTACCAGAGCCAGGCTGAACAGAGCCAATCGAGTCAACTTACGCACGCTACACTCCTGCAAGAAGCAAGTATTGGCCGACCTTAGAAGGTCTGGCCGAGGGAGAATTGAAACACCTGGGTTTCGGCATCGTCCGGTTTGACGATCGGCATGGCCAGGCTGAAGCTCAACGGGCCGAGCGCGGTGATCCAGGTCAAGCCAAGGCCGACGGAACTGGCCAGCTCGCCAGCATCGATGCCATTGCAGTCGTTGCGCGAACCACAATTGGTATCGAACACGTTACCCACATCCCAGAAGAATGCGGTACGCAGGGAACGCTGGTCCTTGACGAACGGCATCGGGAACAACAGTTCGACCCCGCCCTGCACCAGAACATTGCCACCGAACGGCCGCGGGTCCTGGTCCGGATCGCTGAGCGTGCCGGGGTTGCTGCCGTCGCTCGGCGTGCTGCGAGGGCCGAGGGTGCTGTCCTTGAAGCCACGCACGGAGTTGAAACCGCCCGCGTAGTAGTGCTCGTAGAACGGCAGATCGGAGGTCGAGCCGTAGCTGTCGCCATAGCCCAACTCGGTGTGCAGGCGCAGCGTGTAGTTGTCGCTCAGTGGCTTGAACAGCTGGCCACGGTAATCGAGTTTGTAGAACGACAGGTCGCTACCCGGCACGGTGGTTTCGAATACCAGGCTCTGCGAATGGCCACGGTTGGCCAGCACACCGCGGTTGAGGGTCGACTCGGACCAGCCAGCAGAGGCCTTCAGGTTGAGGTAGCTGTCCCCTTCCTGCTCGAGGAAATCGAAAATCTCGTCGACGGTATAGCGACCGGTGTTGATCGAGTCGTTCTGCACCGTCAGGCCAAAGGTCAGGCGCGATGTCTCGCTGATCGGATAACCGATGCTCAGGCCACCGCCGTAGCTGTCGACCGCGTAGCTGGATACGTCGACATCAAGTTCGTCGTAGTCGGTGCTGCGGTAGAAGGCGTTGTAGCCGAGGCTGACACCATCGACCGTCCAGTAGGGATCGACGAAGCCGAAGTTGTAGCGGGTCTGGTACTCGCTACGGGTCAGGCCGACGCTGACCTTGTTACCGGTACCGAGGAAATTGTTCTGGCTGATCGAGCCGCCAAGGATCAGACCGGCATTCTGCGCGAAGCCGATGCTCGCAGTGATCGAGCCGGAGGGCTGCTCCTCGACGCTGTAGTTGACGTCGATCTGGTCGTCGGTGCCCGGCACCTGCGGCGTTTCGACGTTGACTTCCTTGAAGTAGCCCAGGCGCTCCAGGCGGGCCTTGGATTGATCGATCAGGTAGGTCGACGCCCAGCCACCTTCCATCTGACGCATTTCACGGCGCAGCACCTCGTCTTCGGTCTTGGTATTGCCGCGGAAGTTGATGCGATTGACGTAAGCGCGCTTGCCCGGATCGACCACGAAGGTGATGGCGACGGTATTGTCTTCGTCGTTGGCTTCAGGCACGCCGTTGACGTTGGCGAAGGTATAACCCTCGTTGCCCAGGCGCCGGGTGATCAGCTCGGAGGTGGTGGTCATCACCTTGCGCGAGAACACCTGACCGGGCTGCACCAGCAGCAAGGCGCGAACGTCTTCTTCCGGAACCTTGAGGTCACCGGACAGCTTGACGTCGCTGACGGTAAATTTCTCGCCCTCGTCGACGTTGACGGTGATGTAGACGTGCTTCTTGTCTGGCGTGATGGATACCTGGGTGGAGGAGATATCCATATTGATGTAGCCGCGATCCAGGTAATAGGAGCGCAGGCGCTCCAGGTCACCGGACAGTTTCTCGCGGGCGTACTTGTCGTCGTTCTTGAAGAAGGACAGCCAGTTGGTGGTTTTCAACTCGAACAGCGACAGCAGGTCTTCGTCAGGGAATACCGAGTTGCCGACCACGTTGATGTGCTGGATCGCAGCGACCGTGCCTTCGTTGATATTGATCTTCAACGCTACGCGGTTGCGCGGCTGCGGGATCACTTCGGCCTCAATCTCCGCCGAATAGCGGCCCTGGGCTACATACTGGCGCTGCAGTTCGTTACGCACGCCCTCGAGGGTCGCGCGCTGGAAGATCTCGCCTTCGGAGAGGCCGGACTGGTTCAGGCCCTTGAGCAGGTCTTCTGTGCTGATCGCCTTGTTGCCCTCGATCTCGATGCCGGAAATCGACGGACGCTCGACCACGTTGATCACCAGCACGTCGCCGTCGCGGCCCAGCTGGATATCCTGGAAGAAGCCGGTCTTGAATAGCTCGCGGGTCGCTTCCACCAACTGGCGGTCGTCGATCTGCTCGCCGACGTTCAGGGGCAGCGCCCCGAATACGCTACCGGCGGAAACCCGCTGCAAGCCGTTGACGCGAATATCGGAGATGGTGAAGGACTCGGCGTGAACTTCGGCGATCATCAATGCGGCGAGCGCCACAGGTAGCAGCAGACGTTTCATGAAGTCCTTTCTTATTCCAACTGATAATAAAATCTGCCGCAGAAGCGGCAGATTCGGAACTCAGCGATGCGTTACAGACGGCTTAAATCGTTGACCAGAGCGAGCAACATCACTCCGAGGACCAAGCTGATGCCGATCTGTACCCCCCAAGCCTGCACCCGCTCCGACAAGGGGCGACCACGCGCCCACTCGATCAGATAAAACAGCAGATGCCCCCCATCGAGAACAGGGATAGGCAACAGATTGAGAACCCCCAGGCTTATGCTCAGATAGGCGAGGAAATTCAAAAAGTTCCCCACTCCGGACTGGGCAGAAGCGCCCGCCACTTTAGCAATGGTTATCGGCCCGCTCAAGTTTTTTACCGAGAGCTCGCCGAAGAGCATTTTCTTCAGCGAGTCCAGGGTCAGCAGGCTCATGCTCCAGGTACGCTTGAGTCCCTCCCCCAGGGCTTCCAGGGGGCCGAAGCGCACATCGCGCAGCATTTCGTCAGGCCAGTCGACACCCTGCACACCCGCCCCGAGGTAGCCTCGAAGGGCCTCGCCCTCGCCCCGCGCAGCGAGCGTCAACGGCACCTCGATAACCTGCCCGCTGCGTTCGACCTTGAAGACCACCCGCTTGCCCGGATTGCCCTGGATGCGATCGACGAACTGCTGCCAATCGTCCAGTGCCTCGCCGTCCAGGCTCAGCAACCGGTCGCCGTTGCGCAGCCCGGCGGCGTGCGCCGGACCCTCTTCGTCGAAGCTTGCCAGCAACGGCGGAACCGCCGGGCGCCATGGCTTGATACCCAGCCCGGCGATCGGGTCGGGCTCCGTTGCACCGCGCATCCATTCGTTCAGCGCCAGGCGACGAGGGCTTTCCAACGTGCTGCCCGGCTCGCGCACGCTCAGGTCGAGCGTGCCGCTTTCACCCAATCGCCGGACCAGTTGCAGATTCACCGCCGCCCAGCCACTGGTCGGCTCGCCATCGACCGACACGATCTCCTGGCCCGGCGCCAAGCCACCCTGAGCCGCCAGGCTGCCCGGCTCGACCGAGCCGATGACCGGCCGCACCTGCTGGCTACCCAGCATGGCGAGAATCCAGAAGAACAATATGGCAAGCAGGAAATTGGCAATCGGCCCCGCCGAAACGATGGCGATGCGCTGCCCCACAGGCTTGCGGTTGAATGCTTGGTCAAGCTGCTCGACAGGCACGTCACCCTCGCGCTCGTCCAGCATTTTCACGTAGCCCCCGAGGGGAATGGCTGCAATGACGAATTCGGTACCGCGGCGATCATGCCAACGCAGCAGGGGCGAGCCGAACCCCACGGAAAAACGCAGCACCTTCACGCCACAACGCCGCGCCACCCAAAAGTGGCCGAACTCGTGAAAGGTAACCAGGACACCCAGTGCCACCAGGGTACCCATGAACATATAAAGCAGATTCATCGATTTCCTCCGGACTCAGCGCCCGTGGCGTTCCAGCCATTGCCTGGCAAGGGCTCGCGCTTGGCTGTCGGCCGCCAGCACCACATCGAGGCCTTCGACCGCAGCGGCAGACTGAAGATTCAGTACTTCCGCGATGATACTCGCGATCTCGGGGAAGCGAATACGCCGTTCGAGAAAGGCCGCGACCGCCACTTCGTTGGCTGCGTTCAGCAACGCCGGCGCGGTACCGCCCGCGTCGGCGGCTTGCCGGGCAAGACGCAGGCAAGGGAAACGCTGCTCGTCGGGCGCCTGGAAATCCAGTCGGGCGACCGCGAACAAATCCAGGGGCGCGACGCCGGAGTCGATGCGCTCGGGCCAGGCCAGGGCATGACTGATCGGAGTGCGCATGTCCGGGTTGCCCAACTGCGCCAGCACCGAACCGTCGACATAGTCGACCAGCGAATGGATCACGCTCTGCGGATGGATGACCACTTCCACCTGCGCGGGGCGAGCATCGAACAGCCAACAGGCTTCGATCAGCTCCAGGCCCTTGTTCATCATGCTCGCTGAATCCACCGAAATTTTTCGCCCCATCGCCCAGTTCGGATGGGCGCAGGCCTGCTCGGGAGAAACCTCGGCCAGCTCGGCCAATGGGGTTTCGCGGAACGGCCCGCCGGAGGCGGTGAGCAGTATCCGCCTTACGCCGATGGCGGCCAGGCCATCGCCGTGATTGGAGGGCAGGCACTGGAAGATGGCGTTGTGCTCGCTATCGATCGGCAGCAGGATCGCGCCGCTGCGCTTGACCGCCTGCATGAACAGGGCACCGGACATTACCAGCGCTTCCTTGTTGGCCAGCAACACCTTCTTGCCGGCCTCCACCGCCGCCAAGGTAGGCTTGAGCCCGGCAGCGCCGACAATGGCCGCCATCACCGCATCCACCTCGGGATGGGCCGCCACTTCGCAAAGCCCACCCTCGCCAGCAAGCACACGGGTATTCAGACCAGCCGCAAGCAGGCCGCCTTGCAGGTGGCGAGCCGCTGCTTCGTCGGCAACCACCGCGTAGCGCGGTCGGTATAGCAAGCACAGCGCCTCCAGCTCAGCCAGGCGACTGAAGGCACTGAGGGCGAATACTCGGTAGCGCTCGGGGTGACGAGAAATCACATCCAGGGTGCTGAGGCCGATGGAGCCCGTCGCCCCCAGCACCGTTATCTGCTGCGGCTGGCTCACAGCGTCGCCCAGCCGGCCGCCCAGAGCAGGACGGCAAACAACGGTACCGCGGCGGTCAGGCTATCGATGCGATCGAGCACGCCGCCATGACCGGGCAACAGGCTGCTGCTATCCTTCATCCCGGACTGGCGCTTGAACATGCTCTCGGTGAGATCGCCGATCACCGAGACCAGCACCACCAAGGCTGCACCGCCGAGCGCCAGCACCAGCTCACCCACTGCCCACTGGCGATAGAGGCCGACGCCCAAGGTGATCAGCAGGCTGGCCAACAGGCCGCCGACCAATCCTTCCCAGCTTTTCCCCGGACTGACGCGCGGCGCCAGCTTACGCTTGCCGAACGTCTTGCCGGCGAAATAGGCGCCGATGTCGGCACCCCACACCAGCACCATGACCGCCAGGATCAGCCAGTTACCCAGGGGCCACTGCTTGAGCAGCACCAGGCCCTGCCAGGCCGGCAGCAGGATCAGCAGACCGATGGCCAGGCGACCCGGCGCACCATCCCAGTAGCGACTGCTGTCCGGGTAACCAAGCACCAGGGGAATCGCTGCCAGCCACCAGAGCATGCCCACGCCCAGCACGAAAGGCGCCAATCCCGGCAAGACGTAGAGCACGCCCAGCAAGGCGCCAACCAGCACAGCGTAGGCCACACGCGACGCCTGCCCCTCGACGCCAGCAAGACGCGCCCACTCCCAGGCGGCCAGGACCACCACGGCAGCAATGAACAACGCGAAATACAGCCCCTGCAGGAAGAAGAAGCCACCCAGCGCGATGGGCAGCAGCAGGAGTGCGGTAATGATTCGTTGCTTCAGCATTGAGCCCGAGCCTCGGCTTCCACCTGCTCGCTGGTCTTGCCGAAGCGGCGCTGGCGGGTAGCGAAATTGGCCAGCGCCTTGCGCATGGCGTCGTGTTTGAAGTCCGGCCAGTACAGCTCGGAGAAATACAGCTCGGCATAAGCCAATTGCCAGAGCAGGAAATTGCTGATGCGGTGTTCTCCCCCCGTGCGAATGCACAAATCCGGCAGCGGTAGATCTCCTGTGACCAAGCGGCTCTGCAGCAGTTCAGGCGTGATCTGCTCCGGCTGCAGCCGGCCGGCCTGGACTTCGCGCGCCAATTGCTGCGCGGACTGGGCGATATCCCACTGGCCGCCATAGTTGGCAGCGATCTGCAAAACGAAGCGCTGATGGCCCGCCGTCAACGCCTCGGCCTCCGCCATCGCCGCCTGCAGCTCCGGGTGGAAGCGCGTGCGATCACCGATGATGCGCAGGCGGATATCGTTTTCGTTCAGCTTGCGCGCTTCCCGGCGCAACGCGCCAAGAAACAGCTCCATCAGCGCGCCCACCTCTTCGGCCGGGCGCTGCCAGTTTTCGCTGGAGAAGGCGAACAGGGTCAGCACCTCGACACCGGCCTCCGCACAGACTTCGATCACCGCGCGCACGGCATCCACGCCCGCCTTGTGCCCGGCGACACCGGGCAGCAGGCGCTTGCGAGCCCAGCGATTGTTGCCATCCATGATGATTGCCACATGGCGCGGCACAATCGCCTTGGCGGGCTGTTTCGTCTTATCCATGGAAAAGGTCCCCGCGGCCGTCAGACAGCCATCAGATCGGTTTCCTTGTTCTCGAGCGCCTTGTCGATGTCGCTGACGTACTTGTCGGTGAGCTTCTGCACCTCATCGGCGGCACGGCGCTCTTCGTCTTCGCTGATCTCCTTCTCCTTCACCAGATCCTTGAGCTGGGCCAGCGCATCGCGACGGATATTGCGCACGGCAACCCGGGCGTTTTCCGCTTCCTGGCGCGCCTGCTTGGTGTAGCCCTTGCGGGTTTCCTCGGTAAGCGCCGGCATCGGCACGCGAATGGTGGTGCCAGCGGTGGCCGGATTCAGCCCCAGATCGGAAGTCATGATGGCCTTTTCCACCGCCTGGATCATGCTCTTGTCGAACACGGTCAAGGCCAGGGTGCGGGAATCTTCCGCCACCACGTTAGCCACCTGGCGCAGCGGCGTGTCGCTGCCGTAGTAGGACACCATCACGCTGTCCAGGATGCTGGGATGGGCACGCCCGGTACGGATCTTGGCAAAAGCATGGTCCAGCGATTCCAGGCTCTTCTTCATGCGCTCCTGCGCGTCTTTCTTGATCTCGTTGATCATTCGTTCGACTCCTCGATCAGGGTTCCTTCGGCGCCACCCAAGACAATGTTCAGCAGGGCGCCCGGTTTGTTCATATTGAAGACCCGCAACGGCATCTTGTGGTCGCGGCACAGGCAGATGGCTGTCAAATCCATCACGCCGAGCTTGCGGTCGAGCACGCCGTCGTAGGTCAGACGCTCGAACTTCTCGGCGTTGGGGTCTTTGAAAGGATCAGCAGTGTACACGCCATCGACCTTGGTCGCCTTGAGTACCACATCCGCATCGATTTCGATGGCGCGCAGGCAGGCGGCCGAATCGGTAGTAAAGAAGGGATTGCCGGTGCCGGCGGAGAAGATCACCACTTCGCCGCTTTTTAGGTGGCGCATGGCCTTGCGCCGATCATAGTGGTCGGTCACCCCGACCATGGAGATCGCCGACATCACCAGCGCTGGAATATTCGAGCGCTCCAGGGCATCGCGCATGGCCAGGGCGTTCATCACCGTGGCGAGCATACCCATGTGGTCGCCGGTGACCCGATCCATGCCGGCGGCGGACAACGCGGCACCGCGGAACAGGTTGCCGCCACCGATCACCAGGCCGACCTGCACGCCGATGCCGACCAACTGGCCGACCTCAAGCGCCATGCGGTCGAGCACCTTGGGATCGATGCCGAAGTCTTCGGAGCCCATCAGGGCCTCGCCGCTGAGTTTGAGAAGAATGCGTTTATAGCGAGGTTGACGACCACTCACCTGCTGAGCCATTACCAGTCTCTCCTGCGGCGTTCAGATTCTGTACGGGCTTGTGGCGCCCGCGCTTTGTTCGAGTGACACGCACGGTGTCGACGGGGCTGGGTGCACGCACCGGGAAGCGCCCCAAAAACACCTTCCCAGTTTGACGAAAAGGCCGCACGCGTGAGCGGGCAGCCTCTTCGAAACGACAGTCGTAAGCGCCTTACTGCTTGGTCGCGGCGACCTGGGCAGCAACTTCGGCAGCAAAGTCGACCTCGACCTTCTCGATACCCTCGCCCACTTCGTAGCGCACGAAGGAAACGATCTCGGCACCGGCTTTCTTGGCCAGATCGCCAACCTTGACTTCCGGGTCCTTGACGAAGGGCTGCTCGACCAGGCTAGCCTCGGCGAGGAACTTGCTGATGCGACCCTTGACCATGTTCTCGACGATGTTTTCCGGCTTGCCGGCGATCTTCTCGGCGTTCAGCGCCAGGAAGATTTCCTTCTCCTTGGCCACGGCCTCTTCGGAAACCTGGGACGGGTCGAGGAACTGCGGGTTGCTGGCAGCCACGTGCATGGCGATATCCTTCGCCAGGTCCGGGTTGCCGCCTTTGAGGGCAACCACGACGCCGATGCGATGGCCGTGCAGGTAAGCACCAACCACATCGCCCTCGACGCGGGTCAGGCGACGGATGTTGACGTTCTCACCACACTTGGCAACCAGCGCCAGGCGGGCTTCTTCGCGGGACTCGACCAGCGGAGCGGCGTCGGTCAGCTTCTCGCTGAAGGCCTGATCCAGGCTGCCGGCGACGAACGCCTTGAAGTCGTCCTGCAGGGCCAGGAAGTCGGTCTGCGAGTTGACTTCAATGATCACGGCGGCCTTGTTGTCGTCGGCCACCTTGACGGCGATGGCGCCTTCGGCGGCGATGTTGCCGGCCTTCTTGGCGGCCTTGATGGCACCGGCGGCACGCATGTCGTCGATAGCCTTCTCGATGTCGCCACCGGCGGCGGTCAGCGCCTTCTTGCAATCCATCATGCCCAGGCCGGTACGCTCGCGCAGTTCTTTAACCAGGGCTGCAGTAATCTCTGCCATGTTCGCAATCCTCTTGGATAGGTCTTCAACCATTCCACCCGGCGTGCCGGGCGCTTTCAATTCGAAAGGTGGCAAAAAGGGGGCCTAGCCCCCTTCTTGCGCACCGGGTATCGCTAGATGACTCGACCTCAGCCTTCGGCGGCCTCGGAAGCGGCTTCCTCGACGAACTCGTCAGGACCGCCGGCAGCGTTCTGGCGACCGGACAGCACGGCATCGGCCATGGCGGTCAGGTACAGCTGGACGGCGCGAATGGCGTCGTCGTTACCCGGGATGATGTAGTCAACGCCTTCCGGGCTGCTGTTGGTATCGACGATACCGATGACCGGAATGCCCAGCTTGTTGGCTTCGGTGATGGCAATGCGCTCGTGGTCGACGTCGACGACGAACATGGCATCCGGCAGGCCGCCCATGTCCTTGATGCCGCCCAGGCTGCGATCCAGTTTTTCCAGGTCGCGGGTGCGCATCAGGGCTTCTTTCTTGGTCAGCTTGGCGAAGGTGCCGTCCTGGGATTGGGTTTCCAGGTCACGCAGACGCTTGATGGACGCACGGATGGTCTTGTAGTTGGTCAGCATGCCGCCGAGCCAGCGGTGATCGACGTAGGGCATACCGCAGCGGGTGGCTTCTTCGCGAACGATCTTGCCAGCGGAGCGCTTGGTGCCGACGAAGAGGATCTTGTTCTTCCCGGAAGCCAGCTTCTCGACGAAGCTCAGGGCTTCGTTGAACATCGGCAGGGTCTTTTCCAGGTTGATGATGTGGATCTTGTTGCGCGCGCCGAAAATGTACTTGCCCATTTTCGGGTTCCAGTAGCGGGTCTGGTGGCCGAAGTGCACACCGGCCTTCAGCATATCGCGCATGTTGACTTGGGACATGGTCATTCCTCGATAAGTCGGGTTAGGCCTCCACGCATCCCGATATTCAACCCTTTCGGGCACCCAGAATACCGTGTCGATGCGTGTGCGGATTAAGGCTCGACGGGTGGGGCCCGTTCGAGCGGCGCGTTTTATACCATAAAAGACCACCACGCGCTACAAGCCGCACACCTCGCCACCGGCCAGGGCCGCTCGCCGCTTGTTAGCTTGGCGCTCTAAGCTGTTACCATAACCCCTTTTCCGCCTGCGCCTGAGAGCCCATATGACCGTCAACATCAAGACGCCCGAGGAAATCGAAAAAATGCGCGTGGCCGGCCGCCTGGCCGCCGAAGTGCTGGAGATGATCGGCGAACACGTCAAGCCCGGGGTGACCACCGAGGAACTGGACCGCATCTGTCATGACTATATCGTCGATGTACAGAAGGCCATCCCCGCCCCGCTGAACTATGGCGCCGCCCCTGGGCGCCCCGGCTTTCCCAAGTCGATCTGCACTTCGATCAACCATGTGGTCTGCCACGGCATTCCGAACGAGAAGCCGCTCAAGAACGGCGACATCCTCAACATCGACGTGACCGTGATCAAGGATGGCTACCACGGCGATACCAGCAAGATGTTCATGGTCGGCACCGTGCCGGAATGGGCCGAGCGCCTAGCCAGGATCACCCAAGAGTGCATGTACAAGGGCATCCAGCTGGTGCGCCCGGGCGCCCGCCTGGGGGATATCGGCGAGGTGATCCAGAAGCACGCGGAGAAGAACGGCTTTTCCGTGGTGCGCGAATTCTGCGGCCACGGCATCGGTAAGGTCTTTCATGAGGAACCGCAGGTGCTGCACTATGGCCGCGCCGGTACCGGCGTGGAACTCAAGGAAGGCATGACCTTCACCATCGAGCCGATGATCAACCAGGGCAGGCCGGAAACCAAGGTGCTCGGCGACGGCTGGACCGCCATTACCAAGGACCGCAAGCTTTCCGCACAATGGGAACATACGATCCTGGTCACCGCCGACGGCTACGAAATACTCACCCTGCGCAGCGACGACACCCTGCCGCGCACGTCGGCCTGATCGACCAAGGGAACGAGTACGCCGATTCGCTGAAGATCGTTCGCTCAACCTTATAGAAGGAAGGCCGCACCATGCCGCAGGTGGATCCCGAGCTGTTCGACCGCGGGCAGTTCCAGGCGGAGCTTGCCCTGAAGGCGAGCCCGATTGCCGCCTTCAAGAAGGCCATTCGCCGCGCCCATGAAGTGCTCGACGGACGCTTTGCCGCCGGGCGGGACATTCGCCGCCTGGTGGAAGATCGCGCCTGGGTGGTCGACCAGATCTTGCGCGAGGCGTGGAACCACTTCGACTGGAGCGAAGACGCCGACATCGCCCTGGTGGCGGTCGGCGGCTACGGCCGGGGCGAGCTGCATCCGTACTCGGATATCGACCTGCTGATCCTGCTCGACAACGAGGATCACGAGACCTTTCGCGAATCCATCGAAGGTTTCCTTACCCTGCTCTGGGATATCGGCCTGGAAGTCGGCCAGAGTGTGCGCTCGGTGAGCGAATGCGCCGAGGAAGCCCGCGCCGACCTGACGGTGATCACCAACCTGATGGAAAGCCGCACCATCGCCGGCCCCGAGCGCCTGCGTACACGTATGCTGGAGGTCACCGGCACCGACCAGATGTGGCCGAGCAAGCACTTCTTCCTGGCCAAGCGCGACGAGCAGCGCGCCCGCCATGCCAAGTACAACGACACCGAGTACAACCTGGAACCCAACGTCAAGGGCTCGCCCGGCGGCCTGCGCGACATCCAGACCATCCTGTGGATCGCCCGCCGCCACTTCGGCACCCTCAATTTGCACGCGATGGTCGGCCAAGGCTTTCTCACCGAGAGCGAATATGCCCTGCTCTCCTCCGCCCAGGAGTTCCTCTGGAAGGTGCGCTATGCCCTGCACATGCTCGCCGGTCGCGCCGAGGATCGCCTGCTGTTCGACCACCAGCGCAAGATCGCCAGCCTGCTCGGCTACCAAGGCAGCGATGCCAAGCAGGCCATCGAAGAGTTCATGCAGAAGTACTACCGGGTGGTGATGAGCATTGCCGAGCTCAACGACCTGATTAACCAGCACTTCGAGGAAGTCATCCTGCGTAGCGCCGACAGCGGGCCGACCCAGCCGCTGAACAGCCGCTTCCAGTTGCACGACGGCTATATCGAGGTCACCCACCCGAACGTATTCAAGCGCACCCCGTTCGCCATCCTGGAAATCTTCGTGCTGCTCGCCCAGCACCCCGAGATCAAGGGCGTGCGCGCCGACACCATCCGTCTGCTGCGCGACCACCGGCACCTGATCGACGACGAGTTCCGCCGCGATATCCGCAACACCAGCCTGTTCATCGAACTGTTCAAGTGCCAGGAAGGCATCCACCGCAATCTGCGGCGCATGAACCGTTATGGCATTCTCGGCCGCTACCTGCCGGAGTTCGGCGACATCGTCGGGCAGATGCAGCACGACCTGTTCCACATCTATACCGTGGACGCGCATACCCTCAATGTGATCAAGCACCTGCGCAAGCTGGGCAAGCCCGGCGTCGGCGAGAAGTTCCCGCTGGCCAGCAAGCTCATCGCCAAGCTGCCCAAGCCGGAGCTGATCTACCTCGCCGGGCTGTACCACGACATCGGCAAGGGCCGCGGCGGCGACCACTCGGAACTCGGCGCCGTGGACGCCGAAGCCTTCTGCCAACGCCACCAACTGCCGAACTGGGATAGCCGTCTGGTGGCCTGGCTGGTGCAGAACCACCTGGTGATGTCCACCACAGCCCAGCGCAAGGACCTGTCCGATCCGCAGGTGATCTTCGATTTCGCCCAACAGGTCGGCGACCAGACCCGCCTGGACTACCTTTACGTGCTGACCGTGGCCGACATCAACGCCACCAACCCCAGCCTGTGGAACTCCTGGCGTGCCAGCCTGTTGCGCCAGCTCTACACCGAGACCAAGCGCGCCCTGCGTCGCGGCCTGGAGAACCCGCTGGACCGCGAGGAGCAGATCCGCCAGACCCAGAGCGCCGCCATCGACATCCTGGTGCGCAGCGGCATCGACCAGGACGACGCCGAGCAGCTGTGGAGCCAGCTGGGTGACGACTACTTTCTGCGCCACACCGCCAACGACGTGGTCTGGCACACCGAGGCGATCCTTCAGCATCCAGCTACCCACGACCCGCTGGTGCTGATCAAGGAAACCACCCAGCGCGAATTCGAGGGTGGCACGCAGATCTTCATCTACGCCCAGGACCAGCACGACTTCTTTGCCGTGACCGTGGCAGCCATGTCGCAGTTGAACCTGAATATCCACGATGCGCGCATCATCACTTCGACCAGCCAGTTCACCCTCGACACCTACATCGTGCTGGATGCCGACAACGGCCCGATCGGCGATAACCCGGCGCGCATCAAGGAAATCCGCGAGGGACTGGTCAGCGCCCTGAAGAACCCCGACGACTACCCGACCATCATCCAGCGCCGGGTGCCGCGCCAGCTCAAGCATTTCGCCTTCGCTCCGCAGGTCACCATCCACAACGACGCGCAGCGCCCAGTGACCGTGCTTGAGCTGATCGCACCGGACCGCCCCGGCCTGCTGGCACGCATCGGGCTGATCTTCCTCGAGTTCGACCTGTCGCTGCAGAACGCCAAGATCGCCACCCTCGGCGAGCGCGTAGAGGACGTGTTCTTCGTCACCGACGCCAACAACCAGCCGCTATCCGACCCGGAACTCTGCGCCCGCCTGCAGGATGCGATAGTCACCCAGCTATCCCAGGCCAACGGCGGCGGCGAACCGAAACAGATCGACATCTGAAGCAGCCCCCTGCGGCAAGCTCCGAGCAGCCAGCGACTGGCTAGCCGGATTTGCCGCCGAGGACTCGCAGCCTGGAGTTTGAAACCGATGAACCCTGCACTCGACCAGCTACAGCCCTACCCCTTCGAAAAGCTGCGCGCCTTACTCGCCCACTGCCAGCCGCCCGCGGACAAGCAGCCCATTGCACTGTCCATCGGCGAACCCAAGCACCGCTCGCCGGCGTTCGTCGCCGAGGCGCTGGCGGCCAACCTGGACAAGCTGGCGGTCTATCCGAGCACCCTCGGCCTGCCCGAACTGCGCCAAGCCATCGCCGCCTGGTGCGAGCGGCGCTTCGCCATGCCGAGTGGCTGGCTGGATGCAGCGCGCCACGTGCTGCCGGTGAACGGCACCCGCGAGGCCTTGTTCGCCTTTACCCAAGCGATGATCGACCGCGAGCGCAACGGCCTGGTGGTCAGCCCCAACCCGTTCTACCAGATCTACGAAGGTGCCGCCCTGCTCGCTGGCGCTCAACCGCACTACCTGCCGTGCCTGGCGGAAAATGGTTTCAATCCGGACTTCGCGGCGGTGCCGACGAAGATCTGGCAGCGCTGCCAGATCCTGTTCCTTTGCTCGCCGGGCAATCCCACCGGCGCGCTGGTTCCGCTGGATACCCTGAAGCAGCTGATCGCCCTGGCCGACGAGCACGATTTCGTGATCGCCGCCGACGAATGCTACAGCGAGCTGTATTTCGACGAGCAAAGCCCGCCACCGGGCCTGCTGAGCGCCTGCGCCGAACTCGGCCGCAGCGATTTCAAGCGCTGTGTGGTCTTCCACAGCCTGTCCAAACGCTCCAACCTACCAGGGCTGCGTTCCGGCTTCGTCGCCGGCGACGCGGAGATCCTCAAGCGCTTCCTGCTCTATCGCACTTACCATGGCTGCGCCATGCCAGTGCAAACCCAGCTGGCCAGCATCGCCGCCTGGAACGACGAAGCACACGTTCAGGCCAACCGCACGCTGTATCGCGAGAAGTTCGATGCCGTACTGGAAATACTGTCACCGGTTCTGGAGGTACAGCGTCCAGATGGCGGCTTCTACCTGTGGCCGAAGACGCCGACGGATGACGCCATCTTCACCCGCGATCTGTTCGCCCAGGAGCACGTAACCGTAGTGCCGGGCTCCTACCTGTCGCGGGAAGTCGACGGTTTCAATCCCGGCGCGGGACGCGTACGCATGGCGCTGGTCGCACCGCTGGCCGAATGCGCGGCGGCAGCCGAACGCATCCGCGCTTTCGTCGAACGCCACTGACGACAAGCCCCGACGACACGAGGCCCGCTTCGCAGCGAGCGAGGCGGGCCTCGTCGTTCCCAGCAAAAGGGTCACTGGCTGTGCTTGACCCGCAGGTCGTGGAACACCACCCGCCCGCCCTCGTCGCGCGGCCCCTCGTTATCCAGGGTGTAAACGCCGGCCTTGAAGTAGAACCGCTTATCGGCCCAGGCAGGATCGATCTTGTCCTTGTAGACCACATCGTTGATGCCGATGCGCAAGTCGCCGTTCTTGGCGACGTCGAAGCCGTAGCTGAAGCGGGTATCCAGCGGCATGCCCTTGTAGGACATGACCTCCGGACTTTTCAGATCATCCGGCTTCCTGCGCAACTCCACGGTGACATACCCGGTACCGCGCACCTGCCGATAGATCACCTTCACGAACGGCGTCGGGTTGTCCTTGTTGTGAATCTGGCCAATGACGATGCGCTCGCTGGACGGCACCTGCGTGACGGTCACTGCGGCGCGCAGCTGGTGCAGACCCTCGCGGTAATACCAGTTGCGCTGCTTGCCATTGCTGAATGTCTCGCGCAGCTCGCTGCGCGGATAGGCACTCCCCTTGGTGGTGGTGCCGCTGACCGGGGCCCAGAACACGATGTCCGAACCGGAACGATAGAAATACTGATCGAGATAACCAGCCTTGATCACGCGGGTTTCGATGGTTTGGGAAGGCACCTGTTCGGGAATGGTGAGGTTCCACACGCTCAAATCGATCATTGTCGATATCCGTCATACATGCCTGCACAGCGCGTCCGGCTACTACGTGCAAGCCATTCGAGGAAAGGCGATCACCTGATCGCCCTCACGGTCTCCGCCGCTCAAAGCGTAACGACTTTGACGCCAATTTCATGACCCCATGCCCGACGAGTGACACGCCACTCGTCCGGGAGCCCCCCCCCTGGACACCGCTATTTATGGGATACCCCCAACTCCTGGAACTCTGCACGCCCGCCCTCTTTCGTCGTACCCTGGTTGTCGAGGGTGTATACCCCCGCCTTGAAGTAGAGACGCTGCTTGGCCCAGGTGGAATCGATCCTGGCTTCCTGCACCAGGCTATTGACGGCCACTCGCAGGCCCCCGCTCTTGACGATCTCGATGGCATAGGTGAAGCGCGTATCCAGCGGCATGCCCTGATAGGTCAGGATGGCCGGACTGACCGCATCGCCGGGCTTGTTGCGCAGCTCGACTGTGACGTAGCCGGTACCGCGGGCCACCTGGTAGATCACCTTCAGCAACGGGGCCGGGCTGTCCTTGCTATGGACCTGACCGATGACGATGCGGCCCGTCGAAGGCACCTGCTTGACCATCACCGACGCCCGCAACCTGTGGGTGCCTTCGCTGTAGTACCAGTTGCGCAGCGTGCCGTCGCTGTAGGTCTCGCGCAGTTCGCTGCGCGGATAGTTGCTGCCCTCGGTCGAGGTCCCGGTGACCGGCGCCCAGAAGATGACGCCGGAGTTGGTCCGATAGAAGTACTTGTCCTGGTATCCCGCCTTGACGACTTTGGTTTCAATGACACGGGCAGGTTCTTGCTCGGGAATCGTCAGATTCCAGTGGCTGAGGTCGATCATCTGGCTTGCTTCGATGGATGCCCGCACGAACCGGCGTCCGACTACGAGGTGCGAGCAATGGGTAAAGACGATCACTCTCGACCGCCGCTACGCTCTGGGCGCCGGCGGAGAATAATTATTTTTTGACGTCAAAAAACCATGCAAAGACAAACGGTCCTACCGCTCGTCAACTGCACCCCTGCTTGTCGCCATAATCATGAAATTTGCCATCAAAATCCCACCATTTCGCCATCAAAACACCCCCATGCGCGCCGTAGCCTGGCCACTCCGACCGGCTCGGCGACGCGACGAGCAAGCGCACGCAACCACTCGGCGATGTCGTGGCATAATTCGTTCTTTGCAAGAAATAAGCTCAAGGGCCCAATGACCGTGAACGGTAAAGCGCTACGACTTTTCGGCATCAAAGCGTGCGACACCATGAAGAAAGCCCGGACCTGGCTCGAAGCCCAGGGCCTGGACTACGAATTCCACGATTACAAAACCGCCGGCATCGACCGCGCCAGCCTCACCCGCTGGTGCACCGAGCATGGTTGGGAAACCGTGTTGAATCGCGCCGGCACCACGTTTCGCAAACTGGACGAAGCGCAGAAGGCCGATCTCGACCAGGCCAAGGCCATCGACTTGATGCTCGCCCAGCCGTCGATGATCAAGCGCCCGGTGCTCGACCTCGGCGACCGTACCCTGGTCGGCTTCAAGCCGGACCTGTACGCCGCCAACCTGAACTGACCCATGAACCTCGCGGCCATGCCCTGCCCGTACTCGCGGTTCTGCCGCAGGCGGGTGCCTGGCGCGCGACAACGATCGTCACTGCCTGACTGCGTCTTCCGGCGCACCGCGCGCGACCGGTACCTCTTCCGATCTTTTGCATAGGAATCCACCATGTCACAGTCCCTCTACAGCCTGGCCTTCGGTGTCGGCACCCAGAACCGCCAGGGCGCCTGGCTGGAAGTGTTCTACGCACAGCCGCTGCTGAATCCGAGCGCCGAACTGGTCGCCGCCATCGCACCGCTGCTCGCCTATGCCGGCGGCAACCAGGCCATCGCCTTCAGCACCACCCAGGCGTCCGACCTGGCCAATGCACTCAAGGGCATCGATGCCGCGCAGGGCGCGCTGCTCACCCGCCTGGCCGAAAGCCATCGGCCGCTGGTCGCCACGCTGCTGGCCGAGGATGCCGCACCGACCTCCACGCCAGAGGCCTACCTCAAGCTGCACCTGCTCTCCCACCGCCTGGTCAAGCCCCATGGCCTGAACCTCGGCGGCATCTTCCCGCTGCTGCCGAACGTCGCCTGGACCAGCCAGGGCGCGGTGGACCTGGCCGAACTGGCCGAGCGCCAGCTGGAAGCGCGCCTGAAGGGCGAGCTGCTGGAGGTGTTCTCGGTGGACAAGTTCCCGAAAATGACCGACTACGTGGTGCCGGCCGGCGTGCGCATCGCCGACAGCGCCCGCGTGCGCCTGGGTGCCTACATCGGCGAAGGCACCACGGTGATGCATGAGGGCTTCGTCAACTTCAACGCCGGCACCGCCGGCCCGGGCATGATCGAAGGCCGCGTCTCCGCAGGCGTGTTCGTCGGCAAGGGCTCGGACCTTGGCGGCGGCTGCTCGACCATGGGTACCCTGTCCGGCGGCGGCAACATCGTCATCTCCGTCGGCGAAGGCTGCCTGATCGGCGCCAACGCCGGCATCGGCATTCCGCTGGGCGACCGCAACACCGTGGAGTCCGGCCTGTACGTCACCGCTGGCACCAAGGTGGCGCTGCTCGACGAGCAGAACAACCTGGTGCGGGTGGTCAAGGCGCGCGAACTGGCCGGCCAGCCGGACCTGCTGTTCCGCCGCAACTCGCAGACCGGCGCCGTGGAATGCAAAACCCACAAGTCGGCCATCGAACTCAACGAGGCCCTGCACGCACACAACTAAGAGGAGCGGCGGCAAGCTGCAGGCGACGAGCTGCATGTTGTTTGCAGTCGGCTTGCGGCTTGTGGCTTGAAGAAGCTTATGGCTCTCGACTCGCCCTGGCGTAGCGACTTCCCCGGCATCCTGGCCCTCGAAGGCGATGGCCAGACCTACCTGGACAGCGCCGCCACGGCGCAGAAACCCCAGGCCCTGCTGGACGCACTGCATGGCTATTACGCTGGCGGCGCCGCCAACGTGCATCGCGCCCAGCATCTGCCAGGCGAACGCGCCACCCGTGCCTTCGAGACGACCCGCAGCAAGCTCGCGTGCTGGCTGAACGCGGTCGCGCCGGCAGAAATCGTCTTCACCCACGGCGCCACCGAAGCCTTCAACCTGCTGGCCTACGGGCTGGAGAAGCAGTTCCGGCCCGGCGACCAGATCGTCGTCAGTGCGCTGGAGCACCACGCCAACCTGTTGCCCTGGCAGCAACTGGCACGGCGTCGCAACCTCAAGCTGGTGGTGCTGCCGCTGACTGCCGCCGGCCTGGTCGACCTGGATGCCGCCCGCGAGCTGATCGGCGACAGGACCCGGCTGCTGGCGGTCAGCCAACTGTCCAACGTGCTCGGCCGCTGGCAACCGCTGACCGAGTTGCTGGCGCTGGCCAGGGCCCAGGGCGCGCTGACCGTGGTAGACGGTGCCCAGGGCGCGGTGCATGGACGGCACGACATGCAGGCGCTCGGTTGCGACTTCTACGTGCTGTCCAGCCACAAGCTCTACGGCCCCGACGGCCTCGGCGTGCTCTACGGTCGCAGCCAGGCCCTGGAACGCCTCGCCCACTGGCAATTCGGCGGCGAGATGGTGCGCCTCGCCCACTACCAGAGCGCAGAGTTCCGCGGCGCGCCCCTCGGTTTCGAAGCCGGCACCCCGCCGATTTCCGCGGTGATCGGCCTAGGGGCCAGCCTGGATTACCTGGCCGGCCTGAACGAAGCCGAGGTGGCCGGGCACGAGGCCGCCCTGCATTTGAAACTGCTCGCCGGCCTGGCGGCGCGCGACGGCATTCGCCTGCTCGGCGAGCCGCAGGTCGCGCTGGCCAGCTTCGTCGCCGACGGCATTCACCATGCCGACCTTGCCCACCTGCTGACCGACCAGGGCATCGCCGTCAGGGCCGGCCACCATTGCGCGATGCCGCTGCTCGAGCGCCTCGGCCTGGCCGGTACGCTCAGGGTGTCGCTGGCGCTATACAACGATTTCCACGACCTCGAGCGCTTCTTCGCCGCCCTCGACAAGGCCCTGGAGTTGCTGCGATGAGCCTGCCCTGCGCCGCCCAGGAAGCGCTGAAGGCCTTCGCCGGTTGCGCCGGCTGGGAACAACGGGCCCGTCTGCTGATGCAATGGGGCGAGCGACTGGAACCGCTGCGCGACGAGGAAAAGCAGGCCATCCACCGTGTGCACGGCTGCGAAAGCCAGGTCTGGCTGGTGGGCCAGGTGCAGGACGGGCACTGGCACTTTCGCGCCGATAGCGATGCGCGACTGTTGCGCGGCCTGCTCGCGGCGCTGCTGGCGCGGGTCAATGGATTGAGCGCAGAAGAACTCGAAGCAGTGAACCTGCCCGACTGGTTCGCCCGGCTCGGCCTGGCCCGGCAGCTTTCGCCGTCGCGCAGCAATGGATTGAACGCCGTGCTGGTGCGCATGCGCGAACTGGCGCTCAGCCCCTGAGCCCAGCCGCTCTAAGGCTGCCAGTAGGCGGCGCGCCCCTCGTCAAGGGCACGCTGCAACGCCTGCAACCGACCGTTCTCGCGCAGGGGTTGCAGCGCCTGCTCGAAGGCCTGCAGCAGTGCCTGGCCACGAGCGTCCTTGCGCAACAGCAGGGTCAGCTCGTTCTGTCCGAGCAGGCGTGGGTGGTGTACCAGCCGCAGGCGTTCCGCCTCGTCGAACTGCCGCTGCAACATGCTGTAGCCCACCGCTCGGTCCTGAGGATGCAGATCTGCGCGACCGGCGAGCAGCAAACGCAGCCCGAGATCCTCGCGGCTGTTCTGCAACAGCGTCAGACGCCCGGCGGCACGGGCGTCGTCGAACGCAAAGCCGTAGGAATAGCCCTGGGTCACGGCGATCCGGTAGCGCTCCAGGTCGGCGATGCCCTGCCAATCGAAGTCCAGGTCGCGCCGGTGGAACAGCACTGCCTGGGAGATCGCCAGTGGCTTGGCGCATAGGCTGAACCGGCTGCGCTCGGCGGTGCAGATGTACGGCATGATGCCGTCCAGCTCGCCCCTCTGCAGCAAATGCGCATCCCGTTCCCAGGGGTAGAAGTGGAACTGCACCTGGTAACCGGCCCGAGCGAACGCGGCGCGAATCAGCCTTCCCATGGGGCCGGCATCCTCGCGTTGCGACTCGACATAGGGTGTCCATTCGCCCGTCCCAATGCGTACCAGCCGATCCTCGGCCGCCTCGACAAGCTGGACCGACAGGAGCAACGACACGAAAATGCTGCCGATCAAGCGACCTGGTCTCAACCGCCACCTCCGCCGGAACCCGGCTGCGCCGTAGGTTTTGCCTATCAGTATCGCGGCTTTGGCGCGCGCCGCCAGTCACCCGAGCGACGCCGGCGCCGACTGACCGAGTCAGCCGGTCGATAGACGCTCCGCTGGCCGCCGCGCACCCGCCACCAGCTTGTCCACCGCCCTGGCGGCGGCAACCATGCCGAAGCTGGCGGTGACCATCATGGCGGCGCCGAAGCCGCCGGCGCAGTCCAGCTTCACCCCTTCGCCGACGAAGCTCTTGGCCTGGCAGACGCCACCGTCCGGCTTGGGATAGCGCAACTGCTCGCTGGAGAACACACAGGGCACGCTGTAGTGGCGACCCGGCGTGCGGGAAAAGCCATAGTCGCGGCGCAGCGTCGAGCGCACCTTGGCGGCCAGCGGGTCGTTGAAGGTCTTGTTCAGGTCGGCAACCTGGATCTGCGTGGGATCGATCTGTCCGCCTGCACCGCCCGTGGTGACGATCTGGATCTTGCGCCGCTTGCACCAGGCGATCAGCGCGGCCTTGGCCGGAACGCTATCGATGCAGTCGATCACCGCATCGAGCTGTTCGGTGATGTACTCGGCCATGGTCTCGCGAGTAACGAAGTCGGCGACCGCGTGGACCACACAGGCGGGGTTGATGGCCCGGATGCGCTCAGCCATCACCTCGACCTTGGCCTTGCCGACGGCGCCTTCCAGCGCGTGGATCTGCCGGTTGGTGTTGGTCACGCAGACATCGTCGAGGTCGAACAGCGAAATCTCGCCGACGCCGGAACGGGCCAGCGCCTCGGCGGCCCAGGACCCTACGCCGCCAATGCCGACCACCGCCACATGGGCCGCAGCCAGGCGCGCCAGTCCCGCCTGGCCGTACAGCCGGGCGATACCGCCGAATCGTTCGTCAGTGTTCATGCTCATTACCTCGCGATCAGGCGCGCATTATAGGAACCCCGGCGGCGCCTCCCAAGCGGCATCGCCCCGAACCTCGCGCAGGGGTCGCCGCCCTGCGCCTGGCATGAAACTTACCCCGCCCATGGCTGCCCAACCTCGGCAAGCGACCCTGCCTTGGCGCTCGCTGGAAGGGAGCTAGGCAGGTTTCAAGAGCAAGAGTAGGATGCGCGCCAGCGGCGCTCGCCGTTCCTTATTCCGTTCCGTCCTTGGAACCTGAAATCCAGATGCCTGCACATAAATTCGGAATCAACCTGGTGGTGGTCCTTGCCGTGGCCGCCTTGTTCACTGGCCTGTGGGCGCTCTACAACCGCCCGGTACCGGTACCGGACTGGCCGGAACAGATCGCCGGCTATTCCTTCTCCCCGTTCCGGCTGGACCAGAATCCTCAGCAGAACCGCTATCCGACCGAAGAGCAGATGCTCGAGGACCTGGAGCTGCTCAGCACGCAGACCGACAACGTGCGCACCTATTCGGTGGAGGGCAGCCTGGCGGCCATTCCCCGACTGGCCGAGGAGCTCGGCATGCGCGTCACCCTGGGCATCTGGATCAGCCCGGACAAGGAACGCAACGAGCGGGAGATCGCCAAAGGCATCGAGTTGGCCAACGAATCACGCAGCGTGGTGCGCGTGGTGGTCGGCAACGAGGCGCTGTATCGCGAAGAGGTCACCCCCACGGAACTGATCGGCTACCTCGACCGGGTGCGCGCCGCGGTGAAAGTCCCGGTGACGACCGCCGAGCAATGGCATATCTGGAACCAGTATCCGCAACTGGCCAAGCATGTCGACCTGATCGCCGCGCACGTCCTGCCTTACTGGGAGTTCGTGCCGATGGAAGACTCGCTGGACTTCGTGCTGGAGCGCGCCAAGGAACTCAAGCAGACCTTCCCACGCAAACCCCTGCTGCTCGCCGAGGTCGGCTGGCCGAGCAACGGCCGCATGCGCGGCGGCGCCGATGCCTCCCAGGCGGACCAGGCCATCTACCTGCGCAAGCTGGTCAACAAACTCAATGCCAAGGGCTACAACTACTTCATCATCGAAGCCTTCGATCAGCCGTGGAAGGCCAGCGACGAGGGCTCGGTCGGTGCCTACTGGGGCGTGTACAACGCCGAGCGTCAGCCCAAGTTCGCCTTCGAAGGCCCGGTGGTGGCGGTGCCGCAGTGGCGCGTGCTGGCCGTGGGCGCCGGGGTGCTGGCGCTGCTCGCCCTGGCCCTGCTGCTGATCGACAGCAGCGCACTGCGCCAGCGCGGCCGCACCTTCCTCACCGTGGTGGCGTTCGCTTGCGGCTCGGTACTGGTGTGGATCGGCTATGACTACAGCCAGCAATACAGCACCTGGTTCAGCCTGACCGTCGGGCTGCTGCTGGCACTCGGCGCGCTGGGCGTGAGCATCGTGCTGCTGACCGAAGCCCATGAGCTGGCCGAGGCGGTCTGGACACGCAGCCGCCGACGGCCGTTCCATCCCGTCACCGGCAGCGACGCCTACCGACCCAAGGTCTCGATCCACGTGCCCTGCTACAACGAGCCGCCGGAAATGGTGAAACAGACCCTCAACGCCCTGGCCCGGCTGGATTACCCGGACTTCGAAGTGCTGGTGATCGACAACAACACCAAGGACCCGGCGGTCTGGGAGCCGGTGCGCGACTACTGCGAGGCCCTCGGCCCGCGCTTTCGCTTCTTCCATGTCGCGCCCTTGGCCGGCTTCAAGGGCGGCGCGCTGAACTACGTGCTGGAGCGAACCGCGCCGGATGCCGAGGTGGTGGCGGTGATCGACTCAGACTACTGCGTGAATACCGACTGGCTGAAGCACATGGTGCCGCACTTCGCCGACCCGCGAATCGCCATCGTGCAATCGCCCCAGGACTACCGCGACGACCGCGAATCGCTGTTCAAGAAGCTCTGCTACGCCGAATACCGCGGCTTCTTCCATATCGGCATGGTGACCCGCAACGACCGCGACGCGATCATCCAGCACGGCACCATGACCATGACCCGCAAGAAGGTGCTCGATGAGCTGCGTTGGTCAGGTGACTGCATTACCGAAGACGCCGAGCTGGGCCTGCGCATCTTCGAGCGCGGCTACTCGGCTGCCTACTCCTCGCAGAGCTTCGGCAAAGGTCTGATGCCGGACACCTTCATCGACTTCAAGAAACAGCGCTTTCGCTGGGCCTATGGCGCCATCCAGATCATGAAGAGCCATGGCCGTAGCCTGCTGCTGGGCAAGGGCAGCCAGCTGACCCGCGGCCAGCGCTACCACTTCCTCGCCGGCTGGCTGCCGTGGATCGCCGACGGCCTGAACATTTTCTTCACCATCGGCGCCTTGCTCTGGTCGGCGGCGATGATCATCGTGCCGCAGCGGGTCGACCCGCCGCTGATGATCTTTGCCATTCCGCCGCTGGCGCTGTTCTTCTTCAAGCTGGGCAAGATCCTGTTCCTCTACCAGCGCAGCGTCGGGGTGAGCATGAAGGACGCCGCCAGCGCGGCCCTGGCCGGCCTGGCGTTGTCCCACACCATTGCCAAGGCAGTGCTCTACGGATTCTTCACCCGCGGCATCCCGTTCTTCCGCACACCGAAGATGCGCAGCAACAGCGGCCTGGCAGTGGCCATGGCGGAAGCCCGCGAGGAGCTGTTCGTGATGCTGCTGCTGTGGGGCGCGGCGGCGGGCATCACCCTGGTCGAGGGATTCCCCGGTCTCGACGTGATCTGCTGGGTGGCGGTGTTGCTGGTGCAGTCGCTGCCTTATGCCGCCGCCCTGGCCATGGCTCTGCTGTCTTCATTGCCCAGGGCAGCGGAGCAAACGCAGCCGGCAACCGCCTGACACCCGAGCCGGCGCGACCCCGCCCAGCGCGCAGGTCGCGCGCCCCATCGCCCGCACAGACGGTGAACAAGCAGCACGGGCCGGGACGATACTGGCCCGCGCGGGGGCGCAGGCGAAGCAGCAGCGTTTGCGCACTGCCTACGCGCATTGCGAACCGTCGAATAACCGAGCGCTGCCGTTTGCACGCAGCCTGAAAGGCGCCATTTTGCTTTAACATGGCGAGCTTTCCGCCAGCCGCTTTCGGAGCCGTAATGACCACCGCCGCCCTCTCCCCCACCTTGGAACTCGCTTGCGAGCTGATCCGCCGCCCCTCCGTCACCCCCCTGGACGAGGGCTGCCAGGAGTTGATGATGCGCCGGCTGGCCGAGCTGGGCTTCGCGGTGGAGCCGATGCGTATCGAGGACGTGGACAATTTCTGGGCCCGCCGTGGCGGTGCAGAGGGCCCGGTCCTGTGCTTCGCCGGGCATACCGACGTGGTGCCGACCGGTCCGGAACAGGCCTGGCAGCACCAGCCCTTCGATGCGCTGATCGACGAGCAGGGCATGCTCTGCGGCCGCGGCGCGGCGGACATGAAGGGCAGCCTGGCGGCGATGCTGGTGGCGGTCGAACGCTTCGTCGGCGATCATCCTAACCACCGGGGCGCCATCGCCTTCCTCATCACCAGCGACGAGGAAGGTCCGGCCCACCATGGCACCAAGGCGGTGGTCGAGCGCCTCGCCGCACGCAACGAGCGGCTGGACTGGTGCATCGTCGGCGAGCCGTCGAGCACATCGCTGGTCGGCGATGTGGTGAAGAACGGCCGTCGCGGCTCGCTCGGCGCCAAGCTCATGGTGCGCGGCGTGCAAGGCCATGTGGCCTACCCGCACCTGGCGAAGAACCCGATCCACCTGGCCGCCCCGGCCCTGGCCGAGCTGGCCGCGGAGCACTGGGACGACGGCAACGCGTTCTTCCCGCCGACCAGTTTCCAGGTTTCCAACATTCTCTCCGGTACCGGCGCCACCAACGTGATTCCTGGCGAACTGACCGCCATCTTCAACTTCCGCTTCTCCACCGAGTCCACGGTCGAAGGCTTGCAGCAACGGGTTGCCGCGATTCTCGATAAACATGGCCTGGACTGGCACGTTGAGTGGGCGTTGTCCGGCCTGCCGTTCCTCACCGAACCCGGTGCGCTGCTCGACGCGGTGGCCGCCAGCATCAAGACGGTCACCGGCCGCGATACCACGCCCTCCACCTCCGGCGGCACCTCCGATGGCCGCTTCATCGCCACCCTGGGCAGCCAAGTGGTCGAGCTCGGTCCGGTCAATGCCACCATCCACCAGATCAACGAGCGGGTGCTGGCCAGCGATCTAGACCTGCTGACCGACATCTACTACCAGACCCTCGTGAAGCTGCTCGCCTGATGCTGATCTGCCCGCTCTGCCAGGCGCCGCTGCAGGCGGTCGACAATGGCGTCGCCTGCCCAGCCAACCACCGTTTCGACCGCGCACGCCAGGGTTACCTGAACCTGCTGCCGGTGCAGCACAAGAACAGCCGCGATCCTGGCGACAACGCGGCCATGGTCGAAGCCCGCAGGAGCTTTCTAGAAGGCGGCCACTATGCGCCGCTGGCGCGGCGTCTCGCCGAACTGGCCGCCGAACGCAGCCCGGCGCGCTGGCTGGATATCGGCTGCGGCGAGGGCTACTACACCGCACAACTGGCCGACGCCCTACCCCAGGCCGACGGCTATGCCCTGGACATCTCCCGCGAGGCCATCAAGCGTGCCTGCCGCCGTGCCCCGCGATTGAACTGGTTGGTCGCGAGCATGGCCCGCGTGCCACTGGCCGACGCCAGTTGCCAACTGCTGGCCAGCGTGTTCAGTCCGCTCGACTGGCAGGAAGCCGAACGCCTGCTCGCCCCTGGCGGCGGCCTGCTGCGCATGGGACCGACCCAGGAGCACCTGCTGGAACTGCGTGCCCGCCTGTACGACGAGGTGCGGCCCTACGACGACCGCAAGCATCTGACGCTGATCCCCGACGGCATGCGCCTGGCCCATAGCGAAACCCTGAGCTTCAAGCTGCAACTGGCCAGTGCCGAGGCCCGTGCCGATCTGCTGGCGATGACCCCGCATGGCTGGCGGGCCAGCGCTGAACGTCGTGCGGCAGTCACCTCCGAAGCCTTCGAGGTCACTGTAGCGATTCGCTACGACTGGATCGAAAGAATGCCGTGAGCCGGGATTTTCCCGGCCGACAACCAGGTACAGAATGCTTCACCAGGCCATCACCGGCCGACCGACATTTCACGGGAATTGCCATGCGCCAACCGGATATCGAGATCTACCTGAAGGATGCCGACCACCAAGCCATCACCGGCTGGTTGAGCGAAGCCCTTGGCCCCTGCTCGGACTGGCGACAGAAAGGCCAGACCTACAAGTGCATGGCCGGCGACATACCCGTCACCTGGCTGCCGAAGGCCGTGGGTAAGTGGCATAGCCTGCTGCTGGAAAGCGATGCCACACCCTGGGCCGACGACCTTGCCTGTGCCCGTGCGGCCCATGCCGCTCTGAACGTGGAAGTCCGCTGCGCGCCGGGTGGCTGGCAGGAAGATGAAGGTGTGGAGCAGGCCGACCGCTGGATGCGCGTCAGCGCAGATGGTGAAGAGGAAATCACCTGGCGCACCGACTGACCGCCAGGCATCAACCGCAGAAAGCGAAAGGCCCGTCAGTGACGGGCCTTTTGCCGGGGGTCTTAGACTCTGGCGACGTCTTCCGCCTGCAAGCCCTTCTGACCTTGAATCACCGAAAACTCCACTTGCTGGCCTTCGACCAGGGAGCGGTGCCCCTCGCCGCGGATAGCACGGTAGTGGACGAACACGTCCGGGCCGCTTTCGCGCTGAATGAAGCCATAGCCCTTGGAATCATTGAACCACTTGACGGTTCCGATCTCACGATCAGCCATTACCACTCTCTCCAACTCGCATTGTTTTTATTGCCCCCGGAAGGGCCTCGACGGTTCGGCAAAAACGTTCTTCTTATTTATATCCAACCCCGGCCGAAGCTAACTTGGAGCGGGTATAGGAATCGCGTTCTCAAATTCGACCGCTTCGGCAGTATAAAGCAAGCACTCCGACTGAAAAGCACTTTTTTCCGAAAGCCCGCACGCTTAGTGCCGCAAGGGGTTCAGCCGTTTTCCGGGGCTTCTTTGGCAAGCAGGTCGCGCAACTTCTTGGCTAATGCCTGGTATTGATAAGTCTCCAGGCGATAGGCCCAATCCGCTTTACCGGGCAACTGTTCGGCAGGTATGTCGTGGCGCTTGTCGACAACCAACCAGTACTGTTCGCCCTGTTGATGCAGCGCTCCGTCGAGCTCACCGCCGGAGAACGTCCGCAGGCTGAACTGCAACTTCGGTTTGCCTTCGAAGCGCACCTGCGCCAGCGGCGCGGCATCGGCGAACTCCAACCGGGCGAACAGCGTGGCCATGCCGTTAGCCGCCGCCTCGTAGGCCAGGCTCTTGCCCTTGGGCAGTTGTTTGACCTTGAGGTTGGGCTCGTCCTCGCTGTCGCGATAGAGCGTCAGGCGCTCGCCATCGGCATAGCGCACGTCGAGCGCCTTGACGCTGGCAAAGGGAATGGCGGCGACGCGCCGGTCGAGCCAGGCCAGCTCGTTCTCCGGCACGTCCAGCGTGCGGTCGATCAGCCAGACCTGGTTCTCGCCCGCCAGCCGCACCAGTTGGCCGCTGCCCTGCTGTGCCGGGTTGCCCAGATAGACGCGCAGCGGCGCAGCATCGTCCCGCTCGATGCCGACCAACGTGGCCCGCTCGCCGTCGTCGCCGGTTTCGGCCAGGCCAAGGCGGCCGTGGTACAGCGGGTTTGAGGTCTTAGCCTCGACCTTCTTCGCCTCGGCCAGACCACGCAACAGCGCCACCAGCGGCTCGCCATCCGCCGGATAGCCGGCCTTGGCCGGTACCACCCAGGCGTCGCCCCGGCGCTCGAGGCGCACCGCCGGCTGTCCTGGGCGCTGCACGTCAACGGCGCTGACCTCGCCCAGTTGGCCCTGCAGGCCGGGCAGCAGCGGCGCGCTGGCAGCCGCGTCGGGCTGCCGCTCACGCTGCAGCCAGGCAAAGGTCACGATCAGCACCACGGCGGCCAGCGCCAGCCATATCAGACTCTTGCGTCCCATTTCGCTCTCCTTCTCAACCGCGACGCCGGCGCCACAGCCACAGCGCCAGCACGAGGAATGTCAGCAACAACGGCACCAGGGCGATGTTGACGAACTTCAGCGTGCGCCCCAGCGCCTCGATATCGGCGTTGAGCTGGTAGCGCACTTCGCGCAGCTCCTTGCGGATCTTCAGCTTCTCCTGGATGAACTGCTGCACCGCGGCCTGCTGTTCCGGAGTGAGTTCCAGGGCCTTGGTCGGGTCGTCGCTCTGCTGCAGGGCGGCAAGCTTCTGCTCGGTGTCGGCCAGGCGCTGCTGCAGGGCCTGCTCCTTCTCGCGGAAGCGCACCTCGGCTTCGCGCTGCAGCTCCTCGACCACGTCGAACGGGCGGCTGAAGCGACCGCGGGAGCGAATGCTGATCAATGCATCGGAACCAGCCAGGTTATCCAGCGCATTGATGGCGAAGCCGGCGTTGTCGGCGAACGGCTGCGGAATGCGCTGGCCGAAGAAGTCCTGCACGCGCACCCACATGCGGTCGGTGAGCAGGTCGGTGTCGGCCACGGCGATCACGTTGATCTGCTCGGCTTCCTTCAGGCCGTCCTTGCGTCCTTCGATGCCCTCGGGGAACGCCGACTTGGCCGGGCCGCTGAGGCGCGCGGCAATCGCGTAGCGCTCGCCGGTCGGATCGAGGTCGCGGATCAGCTCTTCCGGGTTACTCAGCATGGCCAGCCGCTGGGCGTCGAACGGCATGGCGTATTCGGAGCTTTGCAGCAGCGGGTGGAAGGTGGTCTTGGCGCCCTCGATGGGTTCGAGGATACCGGCGGTGGCGACCGTCACGCTCTCCAGGCCGGCGGTAGTCACGTCCTGTTGATCCAGCGCGCGCTGCGGCAGGCTCAACCAGGCGGCATGACGTACCGGGCGCTGGCCCTGGCCCATGCTCACGGCCATGGCATAGGACCCGTCGCCAAGCACCTTGGCGGGGAGCAGGCGCACACCCCAGGCCTTGAACAGCGGCTCAAGATCGGAAGACCGCGCGCCGGCCGGCTCGCCGGGCATGTCCATGCCATTGTCGGCCTCGCTGAACGGATCGACGAACACCAGCAGCTTGCCGCCACGCAGCACGAACTGGTCGATGGCGTAGAGCGTCTGCTCGGGCAACTGCTTGGGATGCACCAGCATCAGCACCGACACCTTCTCGGGGATCTGGTCGACGCCGCTCTTCAGGCTCTCTATGGTGAACAACTGGCGAATCTCTTCCATCACCATCCACGGCGGGGTCGGCTGGCGGGCGGCCATATCGAAGCCGCCGTTGAGCTGCAGGCCGGACAGAACACCGACCACCGGCCTCTCGGGCTTGGCCAGGCTCTGCACCAGGCGGCTGATTTCGTATTCGAGGAACTCTTCCTGATCCATCGGGAAGAACGGAATGATCTGCGTATTGTCCAGACTGTTGGTTCCGGCCAGGCCGAAATAGACCTGGTCGCCGCCCTGGTTCAGCGGTACCGCCTGCAGGCCGAACTCGGCGGCCTTGTCCTCGTCCTCGGAGAACGGTTCCGGATCGACGATGTGCAGCTTGATCTTGCCGTCCGCCGCGCGCTCGTAGGCTTTGAGCATTTCCTCCACGCGCTTGGCGTAGTTGCGCAGCACCACCAGGTCCTTGGCGGTCTTGTCGGAGTAGAAGAAGTACAGGTTGATCGGCTCGTCCAGCTCGTTGAGGATGCGCTTGGTGCCGTCGGAAATGGTGTAGAGCTTCTGCTCGGTCAGGTCCAGGCGGGCATCGGTGAAGGCCAGGCTGGACACCATGTTGAAGGCAAGGAACGCCAGGGCGATCAACAGCAGCCCGGCGCCGGAGTACATGAGTTTTTTCATAGGTCAGTCAGCCTTTTTCAAGTCGACCACCACGGCGGTGGCGGCCAGCCAGGCGGCGATCAGGGTGACGAAATAGAGCAGGTCGCGCAGGTCGATCACGCCCTTGCTGATGGCATCGAAGCGAATCAGGAAGCTCAGCGAGGCCACCGCGTCGATCAGCCATTGCGGCGCCCAGGCATTGAACGCATCCAGCACCAGCGGGAAGCCGCTGACGATGAACAGGAAGCACACGCTGACGGTGAGGATGAAGGCGATCACCTGGTTCTTCGCCAGCGCCGACATGCACGAGCCGATGGCCAGGTAGGAGCCGGCCAGCAGCCAGCTACCGAGGTAGGCGGTGAAGATTGCGCCGTTGTCCGGCTCGCCCAGGTAGTTGACGGTGAACACCATCGGGAAGGTCAGCAACAAGGCGATGCCGGCGAAAGCCCAGGCCGCGAGGAACTTGCCCAGCACCGCTTCGGCGCGGGTGATCGGCAGGGTCATCAGCAGCTCGATGGTGCCGGCCTTGCGCTCCTCCGCCCACAGGCGCATGGCGATAGCCGGCACCAGGAACAGGTAGAGCCACGGGTGAAAGTTGAAGAACGGCGCCAGATCGGCCTGGCCACGCTCGTAGAAGCCGCCGAGGTAGAAAGTGAAGACCCCGGACAGCACCAGGAAGATGAGGATGAACACATAGGCCAGCGGCGTGGCGAAGTAGCTGGCCAGCTCGCGCTTGAAGATCACCGACAGCTGCTTCATAGCGCCACCCCCCGGGTCAGGTTACGGAACACTTCGTCCAGTCGGCCGCGCTCCACGTCCAGCTCCTTCACTTTCCAACCGCGTTGATGAATCAGGGCATTGACCTGCGGGAAGATCACCTGGCCGGGCTGCGCCAGCAGGGTCAGGCTATGGTCGATGGGGTTTTCCTCGACCCCCGCGACACCCGGCAGGGCGCTCAGGGCGGCCTGGTCCAGCTCGCCCTCCGCCACCAGGGTCACCGCCTGGTGATAGCGCGAGCGGCTCTCCAGCTCCAGCGGCGTGCCGTCGGCCACCAGCTTGCCATTGGCGATCACCACCGCGCGGGTGCAGACCGCAGTGACTTCTTCGAGGATATGGGTGGAAATGATGACGATCTTGTCCTTGGCCAGGCTCTGGATCAGCCCGCGGACCTGATGCTTCTGGTTGGGGTCGAGGCCGTCGGTGGGCTCGTCGAGGATCAGCACCTTGGGATCGTGCAGGATCGCCTGGGCCAGGCCGACCCGGCGCTTGAAGCCTTTGGACAGGGTCTCGATGGACTGGTCGAGCACCTTCTCCAGTTCCACCTGGGCGACGGCCCGGTCCACCCGCTGGCGCTTCTCGGCACCACGATAACCGCGCACCTCGGCGATGAACTCAAGAAAGCCGCGCACACGCATGTCGCCATAGCAGGGCGCGCCTTCGGGCAGGTAGCCGATCTGCCGTTGAGCCTTGAGCGTGTCGGTCTGGATATCGCAACCGAGAATGCTCGCCGTGCCGGAGGTCGGCGCCAGGAAACCGGTGAGCATCTTCATGGTGGTGGACTTGCCGGCGCCGTTGGGGCCGAGAAATCCCAGCACTTCCCCCTCGCGAACGCTGAAGGACAGCCCGTCCACGGCGGTGTGTTGTGCAAAACGCTTGGTCAGGTTTTTTATTTCGATCATGGCCTCTCACCATTACGGTAAAAGCCCACCCGTTCGCCAGGGCGGCACCGGGCCGGGCCTTCTGCAACGACGCCGGACTATATGGGGATGGCCGAAGCCATTGCAAGGCATTGCAGTTGCAACGCATTTCCACGCCGAGCCCTTGCCAGGCCCTGTCGGCCGGGCGCTGGGGTTTTGCCGGATGTCGACGGATGCGGCACACTAGCGCCCCCGAGCAAATGCTCGTTTTTTCAGTCACAGAATTCGTATGACCCGCTCCCCGTTCCGCCGCCTCGCCTTCGGCAGTCTGCGCCGCCTGCTGTACCTCTGGGTTCGCTCGGAGACCATCAATCAATCGGCCTTCAGCCTCCGGCTCGACCCCGGCAAGCCGGTGTTCTACGTGCTGCAGCAACCATCGATGAGCGACCTGGCGGTGGTGGATACCGAGTGCACCAAGGCCGGGCTGGCGCGGCCGGTGCTGCCGGTGGTGACCGCCGGGCTGGACGAGCCGGCGGCGTTCTTCTACCTGGCGCCGGAAGCCGACTGGTTCGGGCGCCGGCAGGACAAGCGCGGCGTGTCGCCGACCCTGGTGCGCCTGCTCGACGCCATCGGCAAGGACGCAGCCGAGGATGCGCAGATCGTGCCGGTCAGCGTGTTCTGGGGCCAGTCGCCGGATCGCGAGACCAGCCCGTGGAAGCTGCTGTTCGCCGACAGCTGGGCGGTTACCGGGCGTTTGCGGCGCCTGGTCAGCATCCTGATCCTCGGCCGCAAGACCCGCGTGCAGTTCTCCGCACCGATCCATCTGCGCGAGCTGGTCGACCAAGGCAAGGGCGAGGAACGCACCCTGCGCATGGTCAACCGCATCCTGCGCGTGCACTTCCGCAACCAGAAGGCGGCGGTCATCGGTCCGGACCTGTCGCATCGACGCAACCTGGTGAAGGGCCTGGTACGCGGCCCGCTGGTGCGCCAGGCGATTGCCGAGGAGGTCGAACGGGAGAAGATCTCCCCGGAAAAGGCCGAGGCCCAGGCACTGAAATACGGTAACGAGATCGCCTCGGACTTCGCCTATACCGCCATTCGCTTCCTCGAAGTGGTGCTGTCGTGGTTCTGGAACAAGATCTATGACGGCATCAAGGTTCACCATATCGAGCGCGTGCAGGACGTGGTGCATGGCCACGAGGTGATCTATGTGCCCTGCCACCGCAGCCACATCGATTACCTGCTGCTGTCCTACCTGCTGTTCCGCAACGGCCTGACCCCTCCGCACATCGCCGCCGGCATCAACCTCAACATGCCGGTGATCGGCGGTCTGCTGCGCCGCGGCGGCGCCTTCTTCATGCGCCGCACCTTCAAGGGCAACCCGCTTTACACCGCGGTGTTCAACGAATACCTGCACAGCCTGTTCAGCAAGGGCTTCCCGGTGGAGTACTTCGTCGAGGGCGGGCGCTCGCGCACCGGGCGTATGCTGCAGCCGAAGACCGGCATGCTGGCCATCACCCTGCGCAGTTTCCTGCGCTCCTCGCGCCTGCCGATCGTTTTCGTGCCGGTGTACATCGGCTACGAGCGCGTGCTGGAGGGCCGCACCTACCTGGGCGAGCTGCGCGGTGCGGCGAAGAAGAAGGAATCGATCTTCGACATCTTCAAGGTCATCGGCGCGCTCAAGCAGCGCTTCGGCCATGTCTGGGTCAATTTCGGCGAGCCGATCAAGCTCAACGAATTCCTCGACCACGAACAACCGGGCTGGCGCCAGGAAGACCTGGGGCCGCAGTACCGCCCTGCCTGGCTCAACGACACCACCAATCGCCTGGCCGAACGCGTGGCCCAGCACCTGAACGAGGCGGCGGCGATCAACCCGGTCAACCTGGTGGCCCTGGCCCTGCTCTCCACCAGCAAGCTGGCACTGGACGAGAACGCCCTGGCGCGCATCCTCGACCTGTACCTGACACTGCTGCGCCGCGTGCCCTACTCCGAGCACACCACGCTGCCCGAAGGCGACGGCCGCAGCCTGATCGATTACGTGATGAGCATGGACCTGCTCGCCGAGCAGAAGGACGCCCTGGGCAAGATTCTCTACCTGGACGAGCAGAACGCCGTCCTGATGACCTATTACCGCAACAACGTGCTGCACATCTTCGCCCTGCCGGCGCTGCTGGCCTGCTTCTTCCAGAGCAGTGCACGCATGAGCCGCGAACAGATCCTGCGCTATACCAGGGCGCTCTACCCCTACCTGCAGGCCGAACTGTTCATCCGCTACGAGGTGGATGAGCTGGACGCCGTGGTGGACCAGTGGCTGGAAGCCTTCATCGAACAGGGCCTGCTGAAGTTCGAGAACGACGTCTACGTGCGCCCGGCACCCAGCTCGCGGCAATTCGTCCTGCTCACCCTGCTGGCCCGCACCATCGTGCAGACCCTGCAGCGCTTCTACATGGCCACCGCCCTGCTGCTCAACGCCGGGCAGAACGTGCTCTCCGCCGAAGAACTGGAGAACCTCTGCACCGTGATGGCCCAGCGCCTGTCGATCCTGCACGGCCTCAACGCCCCGGAATTCTTCGACAAGAGCCTGTTCCGCCACTTCATCCAGACCCTGCTCGACCAGCGCGTCCTGCGCCAGGACGAAGCCGGCAAGCTCAGCCACCATCCGCTGCTCAGCGAACTGGCCGAAGGCGCCGCCAAGCGCGTACTGCCGGCGGAGATTCGCCTGTCGATTCGCCAGGTGGCAATGGACCAGGCGGAAGAGACGGCAGAGGCAGTCTGATACCCACCGCAAAAACAACCCAGGCCGCGTTTGCGGCCTGGGTCGTTCAACCCGGGATTAGTGCCAGGAAATGGTATCGCCATTAGTGCAGGCGGCATTCTTTTCTAGCCAGCCCCTCGGGATTCATGTTCTTACGGGCCTGCCGTTCTGGTCTTTGCGACCCTCGATGTCCTCTTTCACTGCAAAGCGATAGGTCGCCCGAGAACCGGTGGACGTTCAGCCACAGGGACGATGGCTTCCATACCCGGCAGGCGGTGCACGACAGCAAGCTGATCGAAGGGCGCGGTAACAGCACCAACCCCAACGCGCTGCAGGTCTGGCTCGGCCGACCGGAGCCGACATCGGCTGTTCAAGCTGGCAGCCCTGGCAGACGGCCCCTACCGCCTGCGCGCTATCACCGACGCCGGCCCGGCTCCCTGACCGAGCTGCGGCCGGCGCGGGCTCACGCCGACCGCCTCACGATACCCTTCGATGTGCCATCCGGCAGACGGTTGCCCTGCCGCCGAAAACCAACCTGTTCTTGATGAATCCTTGACGGATTTTTCACCCCCTGCCTTCTACCGTGCTCGCACTGTCACACCGGCCTCCGGGCCGACTCGTCCCTCCCCCTACGAGCACTTTCGGATGAACAAACTGCCTGAAATAACCCTGGCTTTCTGGGTCATGAAAATCTGCGCCACCACGCTGGGTGAAACCGCCGGCGATTTGCTGTCGATGACCCTGAACATAGGCTATGCCCTGAGCACACTGCTATTGCTCAGCGTATTTTTCGCCACGCTGATGGGCCAGCTGGCGACGCGCCGTTACCACCCCGCGCTCTACTGGAGCGTGATCCTGGCCACCAGTACCGCGGGCACCACGCTGTCGGACTTCATGGACCGCACCCTGGGCCTCGGCTACGCCAGCGGCTCGGCCATTCTGCTCGGCCTGTTGCTGACGACGCTGCTGGTCTGGCGCCTGAGCGAGAAGTCCTTGTCGGTCGATCGGATCGCTAGCCGCAAAGGGGAATTGTTCTACTGGGCGACCATCCTGCTCTCCAACACCCTCGGCACCGCGCTGGGCGATTACCTCGCGGACGATTCCGGCCTGGGCTTCGCAGGTGGCGCGGCGCTCATCGGCAGCTTGCTGGCACTGATTGCAGTCCTGCACTGGCGCCGCCTGATGCCGCCCGTGGCGCTGTTCTGGCTGGCCTTCGTGCTGACCCGACCGTTTGGCGCGACGCTGGGCGATTTCCTCAGCAAGACCCATGAACAGGGCGGGCTCGGATTCGGCACCATCGGCTCTTCGGCGGTTCTCGCCGCAGTGCTGGTCGCGCTGGTGGCCTGGGCGATGCGCGGCCATTCCAGACCCGCTGCCAGCATGGCCTGAGCAAACTCGATGACGGTCGGCACCTGACCCGCCACACGTTTCCAACCCGCTCCGCGCGCCGCCAAGCCGGCGCTCCTGCTTCGCCTCGGCTGAGAGATACCGTGCAAACAGACCACTCGAAACATGACGATGCCAACGCCCGGACGCCGGGCACGTCTCATCTGAACCGCTCGATGCTGATCCTGCTGACCGCACTCTGGCTGCTGCTCTGGGACAACCTACCGTTCTGGCGCGTGGTCTGGAACGGGGTCGACGGTTGGCAGAACGACAATTGGCTGTTCCTGCTCAGCCTGCCGTTGTTCGCCTTGCTCTGGATCTATCTGCTGCTCAGTGCGCTGGCCTGGGGACGTGCGACCAAGTGGGTGCTGGGCCTGTCGCTGCTGGTCTGCGCGGCGGCCAGCTACTTCATGAACAGCTACGGCATCGTGATCGACTACGACATGCTGGAGAACGTGCTGCAAACCGACCGCAGCGAAGTGCTGGAGCTGACGAGCTGGCACCTGCTGGCCTGGCTGTTGTGCGCGGGGGTAGCCCCACTGGTGGTATTGAGTCGGTTGCGGGTCTCGCGGCGCGGATGGCGGCGCGAGCTAACCGCCAAGCTGGCCAGCATGCTGCTGGCGCTGGCCTGCCTGCTGGGCATCGTCCTGACGCAATACCAGTCCTATGCCTCGCTGGTGCGCAACCACCGGGAGATCCGCCTGCTGCTGACACCCTCCAACCTGCTGTCTGCCATGCATGGCTATGTACGCCGAAAGCTCCAGACGCCAGACACCTTGCAGGTCACTGGCGCCGATGCCCGGCGGCGCAGTGAAACGGCCACCCGGGACAAACCAAGACTGGCGGTGGTAGTGGTCGGCGAAACGGCACGAGCCGCGAACTTTTCGCTCAACGGCTATGCCCGCGATACCAACCCCGAGCTGAGCAAGGAAGGCGTCATCAGCTTCACCCATGCCAGCTCTTGCGGCACCGCCACTGCCATTTCGGTCCCGTGCATGTTTCTCGACGTCGACCGTAGCGATTACAAGGAGTCGCTGGCGCGCAACCGGGAGGGGCTGCTGGATGTGCTGCAACGCGCCGGCATCAAGGTGCTCTGGCGGGACAACAATTCCGGCTGCAAGGGAGCGTGCGACCGGGTGCCGAGCGAAGACCTCTCGCACGGAAACGTCCCCACCCTGTGCCAGGACGGCGAATGCCATGACGGGATCCTGCTCGACGGTCTCCAGGCCTACCTGGACACTCTCGACGACGATGCGGTGATCGTGCTGCACATGAAAGGCAGCCATGGGCCGGCCTACTTCAAACGCTATCCCACCGACTTCACCAGGTTCTCCCCCGTATGTGACAAGAACGAACTGGACCAATGCACCATCGCCAGCATCGTCAATGCCTACGACAACAGCCTGGCCTATACCGATCACGTTCTGGCGCAGACCATCGAACTGCTCAAGGCCAATGCCCGACGGTTTGACACCGCCATGCTGTACATGTCCGACCATGGCGAATCGCTGGGCGAGAGCGGCATCTACCTGCACGGCCTGCCATATGCCATGGCGCCCAGCGAACAGACGCATATTCCAATGATCCTCTGGTTGTCCCAGGACCTCCAGCAACATGCCAACCTCCCGGCGCGTTGCCTGGAGGGTCTGCGAGACAAACCTTGGTCGCACGACAACCTGTTCCATTCGGTGCTTGGCCTGATGGAGGTGCAGACGTCGGCCTATCGGCCAGCACTCGATTTGTTCAGCCAGTGCCTGGCACCGGAGGGCAAACTCGCGGGCGTGGCAGCGGCACGCCTGTGAAACGACACGGCACCCGCCAAAGAACGGAGCGTTCGCACCGCTTGCGAGCCGGGAATCCGCGGCAATCGCCACCATGCCTTTGCCTTGATCCGGCTCTCCGCTAAGCTCGCAACACCTGTCCCCTCTGGAAGATGCCCGCCATGTTGCGCCTCACCGCCCTGCTCGCCGGCCTGACCCTCTCGGTCAGCGCCTTTGCCCTCTCCCTCGCCGATCTCACCCAGCAGGACGCCACCGGCGGTCTGCGCGATGCCCTGGCGCAGGGGGCGAAAATCGCCGTGCAGCAACTTGGCCGGCCGGGCGGCTTCAGCGCCAATCCGGAAGTGCGCATCGAACTGCCCGGCCAGCTCGGCAAGGTGGCGAAGAAAATGAAGCAATTCGGCATGGGCGCCCAGGTCGAGCAGCTCGAAGCCAGCATGAACCAGGCCGCGGAAGCCGCCGTACCGCAGGCCCAGGCGCTGCTGCTGAACGCGGTGAAGAAGATGACCGTGCAGGACGCCAAGGCCATTCTTGCCGGCGGCCAGGACTCGGCCACCCGCTACCTCGACCGCTCCAGCCGCGAGCAGTTGCGCAGCCAGTTTTTGCCCATCGTCAAACGCGCCACCGACCAGGTCGGCCTGGCCCAGCAGTACAACGCCTTCGCCGGCCAAGCCGCCACATTCGGCGTGATCGACACGAAGAGCGCGAATGTCGAAGGCTATGTGACCGAGCAGGCGCTCGATGGCCTGTTCGAGGTCATTGCCAAGCAAGAAGCGAGCATTCGGCAAAATCCGGCCGGCGCCGCCACCAGCCTGGCGAAGAAAGTATTCGGCGCGCTCTGACGGGAAGCTCCTGCGGAAATGAAAAGCCCGGTCGATTGACCGGGCTTTTTGCGTTTCAGCTTGCGGCAGGCTTCTTCACCCTGAACCAGGCGGCGTAGAGCGCCGGCAGGAACAGCAGGGTCAGTGCGGTGGCAACCACCAGGCCGCCCATGATCGCCACTGCCATCGGCCCGAAGAAGATGCTGCGCGACAGCGGGATCATCGCCAGCACCGAGGCCAGCGCGGTCAGCACGATGGGCCGGAAGCGGCGCACCGTGGCTTCGATGATGGCATGCCAGCGATCCAGCCCGGCCTCGATGTCCTGCTCGATCTGGTCCACTAGGATCACCGAGTTACGCATGATCATGCCCGCCAGGGCGATGGTGCCGAGCATGGCGACGAAGCCGAACGGCTGGCGGAACACCAGCAGGAACAGCGTCACGCCGATCAGGCCCAGCGGCGCGGTCAGGAACACCATGGCCGTGCGCGAGAAGTTCTTCAACTGGGCCATCAGCAGCGTCAGCACCACCACGATGAACAGCGGCACGCCGGCATTCACCGAGGATTGGCCGCGCTGCGAATCCTCCACGGTACCGCCCACCTCGAGCAGGTAGCCATCCGGCAACTCGGCGCGGATCGGTTCGAGGCTCGGCAGGATCTGCTTGACCAGGCTGGCCGGCTGCTCCTTGCCATAGATGTCGGCACGCACCGTCACGCTGGGCAGGCGGTTGTAGTGCCAGATGATGCCTTCCTCGAAGCCGTAGTCGAAGTTGGCGATCTGCGACAACGCGACGCTCTTGCCGCTATCGGTGGGCACCGCCAGGCTCGGCAGCAGCGACAGGTCCTGACGCTCGCGGGGCGTGCCGCGCAGCAGGATCTCGATCAGCTCGTTGCCTTCGCGGTACTGGCTGACACTGGAACCGGACAGCGAACTCTGCAGGAAGCGCGACACGTCGGCGGTGCTCACGCCCAGCGCGCGGGCACGGTCCTGATCGATCTTCAGCTTCACCACCTTGCTCGGCTCTTCCCAGTTCAGGTGCACGTTCACCACGTGGGGGTTCTCGCGCACCTTGTCGGCCACCTTGCGGGCCAGCGCACGGACCTCCTCGATGTGCTCGCCGGAGACGCGGAACTGGATCGGGTAACCCACCGGCGGACCATTCTCCAGGCGGGTGACCCGGCTGCGCAGGCTGGGGAAGTCCTTCTCCAGGCGCTCGATCAGCCAGTTCCGGATGTTCTCGCGGTCCTCGATGGACTTGGCCAGCACCACGAACTGGGCAAAGCTCGCGGCCGGCAACTGCTGGTCCAGCGGCAGGTAGAAGCGCGGCGAACCGGTGCCGACGTAGGCCACGGTATTGTCGATGCCGGGATGGTCCTTGAGCATTGCCTCCAGGCGTTTGACCTGCTCTTCGGTGGCGCGCAGCGAGGCGCCCTCGGCGAGCTTGAGATCGATCATCAGCTCGAGGCGCCCGGACGCCGGGAAGAACTGCTGGGGTACGAAACGGAACAGCACCACCGACGCGACGAAGGCACCGATGGTCAGCAGGATCACGGTCTTGCGCCGCTTGACGCACCACTCGACCACACGTCGGACCCGCTGGTAGAACGGCGTGGCGTAGGGATCGAAGCCCTGTTCGCTGCCGCCATGCTTGGCCGCGTGCAACTTGGCCAGGTCCGGCAGCAACATGGCGCCGAGATAAGGCACGAACACCACCGCGGCGACCCAGGATGCCAGCAGCGCAATGGTCACCACCTGGAAGATCGATCGCGTGTATTCGCCGGTACCGGACTGCGCGGTGGCGATCGGCAGGAAACCGGCGGCGGTGATCAGGGTGCCGGTGAGCATCGGGAAGGCGGTACTGGTCCAGGCATAGCTGGCCGCTTTCAAGCGGTCGAAGCCCTGCTCCATTTTGATCGCCATCATCTCCACGGCGATGATCGCATCGTCCACCAGCAGGCCGAGCGCCAGCACCAGGGCGCCGAGGGAAATCTTGTGCAGGCCGATGTCCAGGTAGTACATGGTGGCGAACGTCATTGCCAGCACCAGCGGGATGGATAGCGCCACCACCAGGCCGGTGCGCACACCCAGGGAGAAGAAGCTCACCAGCAGCACGATGGCCAGCGCCTCCATCAGAACCTGGACGAACTCGCCGACGCCAGCCTTCACCGCGGCCGGCTGGTCGGAGACCTTGCGCAGCTGCATGCCGGCCGGCAGGGTTTCCTGCAGGCGAGCGAACTCGTGCTCCAGCGCCTTGCCCAGCACCAGGATGTCGCCGCCGCTCTTCATCGACACCGCCAGGCCGATGGCATCCTCGCCCATGAAGCGCATGCGCGGGGCGGGCGGGTCGTTGAAGCCGCGATTGACCTCGGCAACGTCACCGATGCGGAAGGTGCGGTCGCCCACGCGAATCGGGAAGTTGCGGATTTCTTCCACCGACTCGAAGCGACCGCTGACGCGCAACTGCACGCGCTCGCTGGGCGTCTCGAAGAAACCGGCGGCAGCCACCGCGTTCTGCTCCTCAAGGGCCTGCTGCACGGCTTGCAACGGCAGTCCGAGGGTGGCCAGCTTGACGTTGGACAGCTCGATCCAGATCTTCTCGTCCTGCAGGCCGAGCAGCTCGACCTTGCCGACGTCCTTGACCCGCTGCAGTTGCAGTTGCAGGCGATCGGCATAGTCCTTGAGCACGGCATAGTCGAATCCGTCGCCGGTCAGGGCATAGATGTTGCCGAAGGTGGTGCCGAATTCGTCATTGAAGAACGGCCCCTGCACACCCTGCGGCAGGGTGTAGCGAATGTCGCTGACCTTCTTGCGGATCTGGTACCAGAGCTCGGGGATATCCTTGGAGTGCATGGAATCGCGGGCCATGAAGGTGACCTGGGACTCGCCCGGCCGGGAGAACGAGAAGATCTTCTCGTACTGGCCGGTTTCCATGAGCTTCTTCTCGATGCGCTCGGTGACCTGGCGGGACACCTCCTCGGCGCTGGCGCCCGGCCACACGGTCCGTACCACCATGGCCTTGAAGGTGAACGGCGGGTCTTCGCTCTGGCCCAGCTTGGAGTAGGACAGTGCGCCGACGATACCCATCAGCAGCATGATGTAGAGCACGATCTGGCGATTGCGCAACGCCCAGGCGGAAAGGTTGAAGCCCATCGGGGTTACTCCTTGGCCGCCAGTTCAACCGCCCGATTGTCGCGGTCCACCGGACGCACCGGCTGGCCCTCGCGCAACACCTGCACACCGGCGGCGACCACCCAGTCATCCGCCTTCAAGCCCTCGAGGACCGGCACGCTCTTCTCGCCGTAGGCGCCGATGCGCACCGGGGTCCGCTTGAGGGTGGAGCTCTGTGGATCGACCACCCAGACATAGGGCGCGCCGGCCTCTGCGGTCAGCGCCGAGAGCGGTACCGACAGCGGTACCTGGCCATCGGCACTGATGAATACCCGCGCGCTCTGTCCCAGCTCGGCCGGTACATCGCCCTCGGTAAAGGCCACGCGGGCGGCGAAGGTGCGCGACTGCTGATCGGCGGCCGGCGACAGTTCGCGAATGCGGCCGGTGAAGCGTTGGTCGGGCTGCGACCAGAGTTCGACGAAGACCTCCTGGCCGACCTTGACGCGCTCGATGCCCTGCTCGGGCAGGCTGATCGACACCTCGCGCTCGCCATCGGCGGCCAGTACGAAGACCGTCTGCCCGGCGGCCACCACCTGCCCCACCTCCAGCATGCGGCGGGAAATCACACCGTCCTGGGGGGCCCGCAAGACGGCATAGCCGGCCTGGTTGTCGGCGACGTTGAACTGGGCGCGAACCTGCTTGAGCTGGGCCTCCGCGGAGCGGAAGCGGTTTTCTGCATTGTCGAACTGCGAGCGGCTGACCAACTGCCGCTCGAGCAGCGTCTTGTAGCGATCGCGCTCGGCGCGCGCCAGCTGCAGGTCGGCCTCGGCGGCAGCCATCTGCGCCCGCGCCGCCTCCAGTTGCAGGCGCACGTCCTGCGGGTCCAGCTCGGCCAGTGCCTGGTCCTTCTTGACCCGGGCACCGACGTCCACCAACCGCTTGCTCACCTTGCCGCCGATGCGGAACGCCAACTCCGGCTCGAAGCGCGCGTGTACCTCGCCGGGAAAGGCATCCATCATCACCCCCGCCGGCTGCGGGTGCACCACCATTGCCGGGCGTACCGGCTGTTGAACGGTCTCGCCATTGCCACAGGCGGCGAGCAGAACGGCAAAGCTAACGGGCACAGCGAGGGGCAGGACATGGCGGAACATGATGAATGACCTTTCGCGGAGAAGGTTTTTGAATATTTATACTGAGCGGTATAGTAAAATTAGCAAACTCACCAGTCCAGTATTAAAACTACGCAGATGTCTAACAAAACATTGCCGCCCAGCGGCCCTGGCCGTCCGAAGGACCCCGCCAAGCGCGAGGCCATACTCGAGGCCGCGAAAATCCTGTTCCTGCGCAACGGTTACGACGGCTGCAGCATGGATGCCATCGCCACGGAAGCCGGGGTCTCCAAGCTCACCGTTTACAGCCACTTCACCGACAAGGAGACGCTGTTCTCCGCGGCGGTAGAGGCCAAGTGCGTGGAGCAGCTGCCCGAGCCGGTGTTCGCCCTGCCGGAGGACGCTCCCATCGAGAAGGTGCTGCTGAATATCGCCCGCGGGTTCAATGCGCTGATCAACAGCCACGAATCGGTGGAGCTGCACCGCGTGATGGTGACCCAGGCCACCCAGAATCCGAAGCTGTCGCAGATGTTCTTCGAGGCCGGCCCGCAACGGGTGCTCAACGAGATGGAAAGCCTGCTGCGCAAGGCCGATCAGAGCGGCAAGCTGCGGGTGCCAGACCCCAACGCGGCGGCTGAGCACTTCTTCAGCCTGGTCAAGGGCGGTGCTCACTTCCGGTTGCTGATCGGCTGCTGCGGGCCGCAGGTGGGAGACGATGCCGAACGGCATGTGCGCGACGTGGTGGAACTGTTCCTGCGGGCCTATCGGGCGGAGTCCATCGACTGAGCGCGGCGCCCGACGTCAGGCGCTCAGCTTCTTCTTCGGATAGATGTCGTAGCGGCTCGACTTGCCTTCCAGGCAGTAGCCCGGCTTCGGCCCGTCGATGATCGGCGCCTTGCGCGGGCGCTTGACCACCACCCGATGACTGGCCAGCACCAGGGCCGCTTCGAGCAGCGCCGGTGCGTCCGCATCGTCACCGACGAAGGGGCGGAACAGGCGCATCTCCTTCTTCACCAGCGCGCTTTTGTCCCGATGGGGAAACATAGGGTCGAGGTAGATCACCTGCGGCACCTCGCCCTGCCAACGGGCCATCAGCTCGATGGCGTTGCCCGTCAGCAGTTGCATGTGCGCGACAATAGGCGCCACCTCGGCGTCCGCCGCGGCGCGGGACAGGCCATCTTCCAGCAGGGCGGCAATCAGCGGCTGGCGTTCGATCAGGCGCACCTCGCAGCCCAACGAGGCCAGCACGAAGGCGTCGCGTCCGAGGCCAGCCGTGGCGTCCAGCACACTCGGGCGAACGCCACTTTGAACTCCCACCGCCTTGGCGATCATCTGCCCGCTGCCGCCACCGAACAGCCGGCGATGGGCCGCTGCCCCCTCGACGAAGTCCACCCGCACCGGCCCTGGCGCCTGCGGCCCCAGCTCCACCAACTGCAGGCCGCTCTCGCCGACCTGCATGGCGAAGTCCGCCTCGCCGCCCACAGGCAACGCGAGACGCTCGGCCCAGTGGGCAGCCGGCTCGGCGTAGGCAGCCCCCAGGGGCTCGGCCCGGATTTTCGGCATAAGCCGTTCAGTACTCATCGGGAAATGTGCTCAAAAAGTATTCAATATGGCCAATAGCCAGCCGATAACCGGGCTAAAGCGGCATTCTGCCAGAGCCGGCGCCACCGAGCCGCAACGAGTTAGCCATGTTCGACGCAATCTCTGCACCCCACGCCCCACCGACGACACATCGCTCGCCAAGCGAAGACCTGGAAGCCGGGCTGCGCGATTCCCTCGACTACCAGATCCTGCGCCGCACCCTGCGGATCGAACAAGAGGAACCTTCGGCCCCGGTCAGTACCGCAGCGAACGAAACGGCTGCCGCCGACAGCCAGGCCATCCAGGCCGCCAGCGAAGCCAGGCGCTTCGAGCAGGTGCTGGTGGAGCAACGCAGGCTGGACGTCAACTTGAACGCCGAGGCACCGCCGCAGAAGAGCGATCCGCTGGTCCTCGACCTGGCCGGCAACGGCTTCGCCACGCGCGGCCTTGGCGATCCGTTGCTGTTCGACCTGAATGCCGACGGTCGCCAGGACCGCATCAGCGCGCCGGCCGGCGACGATGCTCTGTTGGCACTGGATCGCAACGGCAACGGGCGCATCGACGACGGCCGCGAACTGTTCGGCGACCAGCACGGCGCGGCCAACGGTTTCGCCGAACTGGCCCGCTTCGACGATAACGGCGACGGGCGCATCGACCGCCAGGACAGCGTCTTCAATCAACTGCTGCTGCTGCGCTTCGATCGACAGGGTCGGCAATACACCCAGGGCCTGGCGGAGGCCGGGGTCGGCGTCATCCACTTGCAGGCGCAGCAGGTCAAGCAGGCGCTCGGCGCCTACGACGAAATCGCCCAGCTGGGAACCTTCGAGTTCAGCGACGGGCGCCCCGGGCAGGCCGCCGACCTGTTGCTGGCGCACCGTTGAGAGGAAAGGCGAACATCCCAGCGCCCCGATCCACTACCCGGCGCCTAGAGCAACCCGAGTTGCTCGCTTCCCACCAGTTTCGCCGTCGGCAGAGGCGGCAAGCCGGGCAAGCGCTCGCTCAGTTGCGCATGAAAGCGCTGTGCCAATTGAGGAGCCAGGTGATTGTCCGGCGTGTGCAGGAATGCATAGGGCTGCAGCCCCTCCTCGATCCAGGTCGCCACCTTGTCCAGCCAGGGCGCCATGAACGCATCGTTGGCCGCCAGTTCGGGATGACCGATGAACCGTAGTTGCGGATGCCGAGTGAACGCCGCAGGACGAGGCGGCAAGCGCGGCTTCTTCGATTGCGCATGGCACACCGCCGGGTCGTCGGACCGGCAACTGAACAGCGCGCGTGAATCGAGGCAGATGCGCTCGACGCCCAGGTCCCGCAGCAGACGATTCAGGGCACGCTCTTCGTCGCCCTTGGCGAAGAAGGCCGGGTTCCGCACCTCCACGGCAATCGGCATCGACACCGACTGCAGGAACGCCGCCAACTCCGCCAGGCGCGGCGGGCCGAAGCTGGCCGGTAACTGCAGCCAGTAGGGCGAAACCCTGGCCCCCAGGGGCGCGAGCAGTTGCCGGAAGGACTCGACGGCAGGCAGTTGCTCGCGCAGGTCGCCTTCATGACTGATATCACGCGGCAACTTGGCGCAGAAACGGAATGACCCCGGCATCAGCTCGGCCCAGCGCTGCACGGTCTGTGCAGACGGTCGAGCGTAGAAGGTGGTGTTGCCCTCGACCGCATTCAGCACTTGGCTATACAGCGGCAGGAAGTCGCCGCTACGGGCGTCGGGCGGGTAGAGGGCAGCGCGCCAAGCCGGTTCGTTCCAGGAGGGACAACCGAGGTAGTAGGGCAAACTCACTAGGCGTAGAGATCGAGGCCGAGCACTTCCGAAGCGTCCGCCTCGCCGGCGAAACTCGCAGTGCTGCTGTAGCTGGCCAGGGCCTGGGCCACCTGCTTGCTCAGGGCACGCTGTTCGGTGAAATCCTGGGCGCGCACCGGCAAGCGGTCGCCACGGGTTTCGCTGCTGGCGTTGCCGGCTTGCACCCTGCGCAGTTGCGGTGCCTGTTCGAATCCCTGCGTGCTGGACGGGGTGGCCGGCTGGTCGCGGCGCTGCTCAGCCTCGCGCTGGACCTCGCGATAGGGCGTTACCGCAGTGCCCGGGCGGGGGCTGCGGTCCAGCGGAAGGGAGGAAGCGAATCCATCGATGCGCATCGGCGGGGCAAAATCCAGGGTTGGTGTCGGAAACTCTAGCGGCGGCCCATGGGCTTGGCAATTGTGCCACCGCCTCTGACGTCAATTAGTGGACGGAAGGTTATCCCTGCCATCAAGGCGGTCTATCGGGGCTTCAGATCGGGGCTTTCGGCGTTGCCACCTTGTCGCGCAGGTAGACCGGCTGTGCCTGGTCGGCCGGCACGCCTTCGCCGCGCGTCCAGGCAAAATTGGCCAGGGCGAGCAGATCTTCGGCATGGGGCAGCAGGCTGGCGTCCTGGCGGCTCACCGCAACCGCAAGACGCGCTCCGTAGCCCCAGCCCGTGCCGGCGCCGAACCACTCGCCGCCGGCACCGCGAGGCAGGCTTACCTGCTCCGGCGGCAACACGGCCTCGCTGCCGAGAAGGCGCATCTCGCCCTGCTCAAGGGCGTAGCAGCCCCAGTAGACCTCGTCCATGCGCGCGTCGATGGCCGACGCCACCTGCTGCACCGCCTGCTCACGGTAGGCCCGCTGGGCCAGTACCGCCAGGCTCGATACCGGCAGCACCGGACGATCCAGCGCGAACGCCAGCCCTTGCACGACGCCGATGGCAATGCGCACGCCGGTGAAGGCGCCCGGACCGCGGCCGAAGGCGATGGCATCCACCGCAGACAGGGCAACCCCGGCGTCGGCCAGCAGGTCCCGCACCATGGGCAGCAAACGCTGGGCATGCAGCCGCGGGATCACCTCGTAGTGGCTGAGTACCCGCCCCTCATGCAGCAAGGCAACGGAGCAGGCTTCGGTGGCGGTATCCAGGGCCAGCAGTGTGGTCATCGGGCACGATCCGGAACAAAGGGCGGGCATTATACGCGCAGACACGCCCGGTTGGCCGGGCAGAAACAACAACGGCCCGCAGGCGGGCCGTTGTTTCGTCGAGCGCGGGTCAGCTCAGTGCAGCCAGCACCTTGCCGGTGATCTCTTCCACCGAGCCGACGCCGGCGATGCTGCTGTATTTCGGCTTGCCCGCCTCGGCGGCCAGCTTCTGGTAGAAGTCCACCAGCGGCTTGGTCTGCGAGTGATAGACCGACAGGCGATGACGCACGGTTTCTTCCTTGTCGTCGTCGCGCTGGATCAGCTCCTCACCGGTCACATCGTCCTTGCCGGCGACTTTCGGCGGATTGTGCTCGGTATGGTAGACGCGCCCCGAGCCCGGATGCACCCGGCGGCCGGAAAGACGGCCAACGATCTCTTCGTCGTCCACGGCGATTTCCACCACGTTGTCGATCTCGACGCCGGCATCGCGCAGGGCTTCAGCCTGGGGAATGGTGCGCGGGAAACCGTCGAACAGAAAACCCTTGGCACAGTCGGGCTGGGCGATGCGCTCCTTGACCAGGTTGATGATCAGGTCGTCGGACACCAGGCCACCGCTATCCATGACGCTCTTGGCCTTGAGGCCCAACTCGGTGCCGGCCTTGACGGCCGCGCGCAGCATGTCGCCGGTGGAGATTTGCGGAATGCCGAATTTCTCGGTGATGAAGCGGGCCTGAGTTCCTTTGCCGGCTCCGGGCGCCCCCAGCAGAATCACGCGCATCGATGTGCTCCTCAAAAATGACTAGAAAATCGTTGGATTCGCCTCATGGGGCTCATCTCGGAATTCGGTTGTCGGCGGCGCTGTGCGGCCTACAGGGGGCGGGCCACCGGGCCCGACCGAAAGGGTGACCACGATACACAGCGCACCGGTAGCGCACAAGCCACCGAAAGTCTGAGAAAAACCCGCCTCAACCGGTATTGCGCAAGCCCGCCGCGATACCCGCCACGCTCACCAGTAAAGCCTGTTCGAGAGGGCTGTCCATCTGGCTTTCGCGCTGCCTGGAACGGGCCAGGAGTTCGACTTGCAGCAGGTGCAGCGGGTCCAGGTAGGCGTTGCGCACACTGATCGACTCGAGGATCTCCGGGCTATGGCTGAAAAGCTGCGACTGTCCGGTCAGGCCCAGCACGGCCTGGATCGCCTGCGACAATAGGTCGCGCAGATGCTCGCCCAGCGGACGCAATGCCGGCTCGACCAGACGTTCGTCATAGAGCCGGGCAATGCTTTCGTCGGCCTTGGTCAGGACCATTTCCAGCATGTCGATGCGCGTGCGGAAGAATGGCCACTGCTCGCGCATGCGGGACAGCAGCTCTCCTTCGCCCCGCTGCAAGGCATTGGCCAGCGCCGTTTCCCATCCGAGCCAGGCCGGCAGCATCAGCCGGGTCTGGGTCCAGGCGAAGATCCAGGGAATCGCCCGCAGGCTCTCCACCCCGCCCTCGCGACGCTTGGCGGGACGGCTGCCCAGCGGCAGGCGACCGAGTTCCTGCTCCGGCGTGGCCTGGCGGAAGTAGGCGACGAACTGCGGATGCTCGCGCACCACCGCGCGATAAGCCGCCACGCCATCGCTGGCCAGGCGATCCATCAGCGCGCGCCAGGCCGGTTCGGGGGCCGGCGGCGGCAACAGGGTGGCTTCCAGGACGGCCGCCAGGTAAAGGTTGAGGTTCTGTTCGGCAATGCCTGGCAGGCCGAACTTGAAGCGGATCATCTCGCCCTGCTCGGTGGTGCGGAAACGCCCGGCCACCGAACCCGGGGGCTGCGAGAGAATCGCCGCGTGGGCCGGGCCGCCGCCGCGGCCGACGGTACCGCCACGACCGTGAAATAGAAGTAGCTCGACGCCATGGTTGCGACAGGTTTCCACCAAGGCTTCCTGGGCGCGGTACTGCGCCCAGGCGGCGGCGGTGGTGCCGGCGTCCTTGGCCGAGTCGGAATAGCCGATCATCACCTCCTGCGGGCCGTGCAGGCGGGCACGGTAGCCCGGCAGGCCGAGCAGCCGATCGATCGCCGGCCCGGCGTTGTCCAGGTCCGCCAGGGTTTCGAACAGCGGCACCACGCGCATCGGCCGCTGCAGGCCGCACTCCTTGAGCAGCAACTGCACCGCCAGTACGTCGGAAGGCGCACCGGCCATGGAAATCACGTAGGAGCCCAGCGAGGCCGCCGGTGCAGCCGCGACCTCGCGGCAGGTGGCCAGCACTTCGGCGGTTTCCGCCGAAGGCTTGCAGTGGCTCGGCAGCAGCGGTCGGCGATTGTCCAGCTCCCGCAGCAGGAAAGCGACGCGGGCCTCCTCGTCCCACTCGGCATAGCGGCCGAGCCCGAGGTAGTCGGTGATCTCGCTGAGCGCGGCGGCATGCCGGGCGGCATCCTGGCGCACATCGAGACGCACCAGGAACAGCCCGAAGGTGGCCGCGCGGCGCAGGCAATCGAGCAGCGCGCCGTTGGCGATCACGCCCATGCCACAGGCATGCAACGACTGGAAGCACAGTTCCAGCGGTCCGCACAGCTCGCTGTTGTGCTGCAGCACGGCAGCAGGCGGCGGCAAGTCGTCATGCAACGCGGCCTCGGCCCAGGTGCGGGTGGCGCGCAGGCGCTCGCGCAGTTGCTTGAGCAGCGCGCGGTAAGGTTCGGCGCTGTCGCCGACCCGCATCCGCAGCTCTGGGCTGGCGTCCTGCATCGACAGCTCGGAAGCCAGCTGGTCGACATCGCGCAGATACAGGTCGGCGGCCATCCAGCGCGCCAGCAGCAGCACCTCGCGGGTGACTGCCGCGGTGACGTTGGGATTGCCGTCGCGATCACCCCCCATCCAGGAAGCGAACCGCACCGGCGCGGCTTCCAGCGGCAGGCGCAGGCCGGTCGCCTCATGCAGCGCGGCATCGACGCCCCGCAGGAAATTCGGTACCGCCTGCCATAGCGAATGCTCGATGACCGCGAAGCCCCACTTGGCCTCGTCCACCGGCGTCGGCCGGGTGCGACGGATTTCCTCGGTATGCCAGGCCTCGGCGATCAACCGCTGCAAGCGCTGGCGAATACGCTCCTGCTCGGCAGCACTCAGGTCGCTGTGGTCCTGGGCCGCCAGTTGGGCGGCAATCGCATCGTATTTCTGGATCAGCGTGCGCCGCGCGACCTCGGTCGGATGGGCGGTCAGCACCAGTTCGATATCCAGCCGCCCGAGCTGGCGAGCCAGGGCGTCGGCGCCATGGCCGGCGCTCTTCAGGCGATTGAGCAGTTCAGGCAGCACCCGCGCTTCGAACGGCTCCGCCTCGTCGGGAGCGCGGCGGCGGATGCGGTGGTACTGCTCGGCGATGTTGGCCAGGTTGAGGAACTGGTTGAAGGCCCTGGCCACCGGCAGCAGCTCGTCGTCGACCAGCCCGTCGAGGGTTTCGGTGAGTTGCTGCGCCCCCTCCGAGGAGCCGCGTCGGCCGGTCTTGGCGCCTTTGCGAATGCGCTCGATCTTGTCGAGAAATGCCTCGCCGCGCTGCTCGCGAATGCAATCGCCAAGCAACTCGCCGAGCTGATGCACATGTTCGCGCAGACGTGCGTCGATCTCCGCCATGGTTGTCCCTCCCCTGCTCTGAACCATTCCTGGAGTCCCAGGTTCACAGCTAAGAGTGCCCAGCGCGCCGACTTCTTACAAGGGCGCGACGAACGGCCGCCAGGTCGTCATGGGCGCGCTAGGCTGTTATCAGCGGGCCTCAAAAAGACTTGCCGAAGCCAGGATGCTCAACAGCCGCTCACAAAATGGGCAGATGAGGTGTGACATGAAGATTCGCGAACTTATTCGCCATTGGGAACAGAATGCCAAGGGCCGGCTGACCGCCAGCAGCTACAGCATTCATCTGGACGTTGAATCAGCCGCGCGACTGGCGGCGCTGGCCGAGATGTACCCCAAGCGCAACGTCGAAGAGCTGCTCGGGGAGCTGATCGGCGCGGCGCTGGAGGAGCTGGAGGGCAGCCTGCCCTACGTCAAGGGCAGCCAGGTGGTCGCCACCGACGAGCAAGGCGACCCACTGTATGAAGACATCGGCCCCACTCCGCGTTTCCTCGCGTTGTCACGCAAGTATCTGCATGAACTGAGCGCTCGGCACACCGCGTCCAACCACTGAAACTCCCCTCCCGGACCGCCTCTCCACCTGGGCATCGCCTGCCCGGGTGAGGCGTTCGCACGCCTAGCCAACGCAGCGCTGGCACGCCAGTACCTAATTTTTCTGAACAATTGAAGCTGGCCAACGTCACAAAAATAGGTGGCCGCAGGCTCTACCGCTGCGGTTGCATCGATCGTCAACCCCATTGGATGAAGTCCAACGAGCTGAGTCACTGGAGGTGAACCCGATGAAACGTGCTCCGTTTTCGCAGGTCCCGACCCGTTATTTGAAAGCCGTAGCCCTGGTCCTGAGCAGCGCCTTTCTGCTCGCCGGCTGCGCTGGCAACCCGCCGAGCGAACAGATGGCCGTCACCCAGACCCTGGTCCAGGATGCCGAGAGCGCAGGTGCCACTCAATATGCCGCGGTGGCGATGAAATCCGCCCGCGACAACCTGCAGCAGGCCGAACTGGCCTTGCAGAAGGAGGAATACGAAAAAGCCAAGCGACTGGCCGAGAAGGCCGAGTGGGATGCCCGCCTCGCCGAGCAGAAGGCCCTGGCCGCCAAGGCGCAACTGGCGGTGAAGGAGGCCGAACAGGGCATTCAGGACTTGCGCGAAGAAAGCATGCGCAAGACCAGCACCCAGTGAGCAGCGCAGTACGCGCTATTTCGCCCCACTGATGACGAAAGGATGAGAGCCATGCAGATTCCATTGAAAACCCCTGCCCTAATACTGCTGAGCCTGGGTCTGGTCGCCTGTGCCAGCCAACCGAACCAATCCCTGGAACGGGCCCGCAGCAACTATTCCGCCCTGCAAAGCGACCCCCGTGCCACGCAGATGGCTGCCCTGGAAACCAAGAAGGCCGGAGAATTGCTCGATAAAGCGGAGAAGGCCTATCTCGACGACGCCGACGAGGAGCGGGTCGATCACCTCTCCTACCTGGCCAATCGTGGCGTAGAGGTTGCCGAGCAGACCATCCAGCTGCGCACTGCGGAAAGGGAACTGAAAAACGCCTCGACCAAGCGTGCCGAGGCACGCCTGCAGGCCCGCGAGCAGGAAATCCGCCAACTGCAGCAGGAGCTGCAGGCCAAGCAGACCAAGCGCGGTACCTTGGTGACGTTCGGCGACGTGCTGTTCAACCTGGATAGTGCCCAGCTCAAGCCCAATGGCGTGAGAGGCGTTCAGACCCTGGCCGAATTTCTCCAGGAGCATCCGGAGCGCCAGGTCATCGTCGAGGGCTATACCGACAGCACCGGCTCCGACAGCTACAACCAGCAACTGTCCCGGCAGCGTGCCGACGCCGTGCGCATGGCGCTGATCAAGATGGGCGTCGAGCCCGAGCGCATCGTCACCCAGGGCTATGGCGAGAACTATCCGGTGGCCAGCAACGACTCGCCGTCCGGCCGCGCCATGAATCGCCGGGTGGAAGTCACCATTTCCAGGGACGGCGAGGAAGTCGCTCCACGTACCTCGATGGCCTACTGATCTAGGGCCAGGTGGAGCAATAGCGGCACGCCCGAGCCACTCCCGGCTCGGGCTTCTTTTATCCGGCTTGACTCAATGAACGTCGATACCACGCGTCCATCTCCGCCGAGAACGCCACCAGCACGACGCTTTGCAAACTGCTGTCGGGGCGCAGGCTGCGCAACGCATCGACCGCCACTGCAGCCGCCTGCTCCGGCGGGTAACCATAGATGCCGCAACTGATCGCCGGGAAGGCGATGCGAGCGCAGCAATGCTGTTCGGCAAGCGCCAGACTGTTGCGGTAACAGGCGGCCAGCAGCTCGGCCTCCCCATGTCCGCCGCCGCGCCAAACCGGCCCGACGGTGTGGATGACATAGCGGGCGGGCAGGCCAAAACCAGGACTCAGCTTGGCTTCACCGGTCTTGCAGCCGCCGAGCGTGCGGCAGTACTGCGCCAGCTCCGGTCCGGCGGCGCGGTGGATCGCGCCGTCCACGCCGCCACCGCCGAGCAGGCTGGAATTGGCCGCATTGACGATGGCATCCAGCGCCAGACGGGTGATATCACCCTGCCAGACCTCGATCTTCACGGCGCCGCCGGGGTTTCCTGGCCCATGCAGCGCACTGCCTGTTTGCGGTTGTCCACCAGCACGCCAGTGAGCCCCTTCTGCTCGGTATCGAACAGCACCAGCACGCCGTCGATGCACTGCGCCACCTGTGCTGCAGGCTTGAGGGAGACCTTGTAGTCTTCGCCCGGCACCGTCTTGAGCATGGTGAACTCGGAGAGCAACAGGGCATCTTCGGGCTTGGCGATGTGCAGGTAGCCGTAGTGCCAGAGCGCCAGGACGGTGCCGACGATGCTGGCGACTCCGGTGAGAATCAAGGGAATGGGATTGCGTTCGGTCATGGGGCTCACAAATTGCGAAAGGCCTGCGGAAAGGAAGCCGGCAGTCTACGCGGATCGCTCGGCGCTTACCGCGTCGCTGCCCGCCGGCTAGAGAATATTCGCGTAGTCCGCCTCGATGCGATCCAGGCTCAGATGGTTGAGGAAGTTGGAGAAACACATCCAGGCCGACAGCGCATTCAGGTCGCTGAACTGTGGCGGCAGGTACTTCGGCGGCACCACCAGGCCCTCGTCCACCAGCTGGCGCAGGGTGCGCATGTCCTCCAGGGTGGCCTTGCCGCAGAACAGCAGTGGTATCTGCTCCAGCTTGCCCTTGCGCACGGCCAGCTGGATGTAGTTGTAGATAAGGATGAAGCCCTTCAGGTAGGACAGGTCCTTGCTGAACGGCAGGCCGTCCGGCGTCGAACCGCGGAATACCCGGCTGGCGTTGCCGTAGCTGTCTTCCTCGCTGTATTCCTCGGAACGGAAAAACTGGTAGATATCGAGGAAGTCCGCCCCCTCCTCGGCCATGTGGATGGCACGGGTGCGATTGGTCAGCTTGCGCAGACGGCTCGGGTAAGAGGCGAAGGCGATGACCTCCATGAGAATGGCCAAGCCTTCCTGGGTCACGGTGGACGACGGCGGTCCCTTGGAAAGGAAGGTGCAGACCGGCTGGTTCAGGCCATTCAGCGTGGTGCCCACATGCACCAGCCCCTCGTGCACTTCCAGCGCGCGCACGTCACGCTCGTTGAACAGCGCGTCGGTGCGGATCTTGATGTAGTCGGCGCCCGCCGCGGCGTCGGCGACGATGCCATCGGACTCGAATACGCGAATGGTGCCCTCGCCCTCGCCGAATACCTTGTTCAGGCGGGTCTGCAGCATCTCCACCACCTCCTTGGCGGTGAGGGTCTTGGGTTCATCCTTGAGATCGCCGCGGTTGGCAATGTTGTTCAGGTAATCGGACAGCATCAGCCCGAGATCGGCCAGTGTCGGGTCGCCGGCATGGAAGGCGTCGGAGGCGGCCCCGTAGAGGTCCTGGGAAATCAGCCCGAAATCGCCGGTGCCGCGGGCCTCGAGCATGCGGATGACCATGCGGTACTCCTTGCACATGCGCCGCATGATCTGCCCGACCGGGTTGAATTGGCCGAGCTGGCGGGTCACGTCCCGCTCGATGTTCTGGAATTCCTGCTTCTTCGCGCTGGAATCGAAGGCCAGCGGACGGTTCTCGTAATAGGCCCGGTCGATGGCGGGCAGCTTCTTGCCCTTGGCGGCGAAGAAGCCCTGGCGAATGCTCTCGTCCCATTTCACCGCATCGAGCACGCGGATCGGCGTCTGCGCCTCGACGATACGCTCGGAGAGCAGGCGAATGGTCTGCTGATACTCGTCCAGATTCTTGCGATTGCTCATCGGCTCCTCATAAACCAGCCCGTTCGTAGCGCGCCACCTCGATGAAGACATCGGAGTTGGCCGGATCGTCCAGGTAGGAGAATACCTGCTCCAGCGGACTGGTGATCAGAGCACCGTCGCCCTGGGTCGTTTCCACCAGTTCGCCTTTCAGCTCGCCCTGCTCCAGTTCCTGGAGAATGCGGTCGACATCCAGGTTATAGATCACCAGCTCGTTGTCGGCGGTGAGTTCGAAGCCGGCGATGGCGAAATTGCCGCCGAGGGTCTGCGGCAGCCCGGCCGACAGGTACCAGCGGCGTCCGTGATGGGCAACCGTGAAGCTGTACTCCTCGACGCTGGCCAGGTTGTCGGGATCTTCGACGTAGGCCATGGCCTTGTAGACGTTGGTGCCAGCGCGACTGATATCGAGGTAGAGCTGCTCGCCCCATTCGTTCTTGCGCGTCCACTCGCCCAGCAAGGGAATCGGGGCCGCCTCGTTGGCCGGAATGGGATCCTTGAAGCTGACCAGGCATCCGCCAAGCAGCAGGAAGGACAAGGCGACCAGTAGACGCCAGGCTTTCATTTCGCTCTCCTTGTGAGGCTTTCGCGGCAGGGTTGTGCTCGATGTATGCTCATCCAGGCATCCGATACCGGGGTCCCGGGCCTGATATGACAAACCCCGCCGGAGCGGGGTTCGCCAGTAGAACTTTCACAGGCCAAGCACCAGGTGCATATAACGCTTGAGATTGGCCAACATGTCCTCTTTATCCAAGTGTTCGACGCCATCGAGCAGACCCTGATATTCCATCCGCTCGATGATACCCGTCAATACCTTGGCATCCTGCTCGGGCTGCTGCGAACCGAGCACCTGGAAGAAATGGGTGACACCCTGCAAAAGAATGCGCCGGTGGGCCCGCACCAGGTCGTGCAGGCACGGGTTGAGCAAGGCCTCCTGGTGGAAGGCGCGCTCGGCCATCAGCTCGTCGCGGCGAGTCAAGAGCTGGTTACGCACGTACTCCACCGCCAGCCGGGCGATTTCGTCGGCCAGGGTGCGACGCGCCTGGACGCTGCCGTCCAGCTTGCCCACCTGCTCCAGCAGCAGTCCCTCGGTGCTGTCCCAGAAATGCGCCATGTAGGCCGCGCTGCGCTCGACGAACAGGGCGAAGGTGTCGGTGATCAGGTCGTCGATGTCCTTGAAGTAGTAGGTGGTCGCCGACAGCGGCACCTGGGCCTCGGCGGCCACCGCGCGGTGGCGCACCGCGCGCACGCCTTCGCGCACGATGATGCGCAGCGCCGCGTCGAGGATCGCCTGGCGGCGTTGCTCGCTGCCTTGACGGCTAGCCTTGCGACCCTGGTACTGGACACTATCGGCGACGGCGCTGGCCACTTGGGCGGCACCATCTCTGGCTGACGAACTATTCACGACAGGACTTCCTTCGAGCGTGGTGGAACTCAACGCATTGTTGGGTGTTTTAGACCCTCGCGCAATGCGACCTAGACGCGGCGTTACCGGCGGCAGAACTGCTTGGACGCCCGCCGTCGCGTACTGGCCACTTGCCCAAGAGCGCGCGCCAGCCAGCCATGAAAAAGCCGCCCGGAGGCGGCTTTGGCTGGCTCAGAGTTCCGGACGCATATGCGGGAACAGGATCACGTCGCGAATCGACGGCGAGTTGGTCAGCAACATCACCAGGCGATCGATGCCGATGCCCTCCCCCGCGGTCGGCGGCATGCCGTATTCCAGGGCGCGCACGAAGTCGGCATCGAAGTGCATGGCCTCGTCATCGCCGGCATCCTTGTCGGCCACCTGCTGAAGGAAGCGCTCGGCCTGGTCTTCCGCGTCGTTCAGCTCGGAATAGGCGTTGGCGATCTCGCGGCCGCCGATGAACAGCTCGAAGCGGTCGGTCACGCTCGGGTCGTCGTCGCTGCGCCGGGCCAGCGGGGACACCTCGAACGGGTAACGGGTGATGAAATGCGGCTGCTCCAGCTTGTGCTCGACCAGCTCTTCGAAAATCATTACCTGCAGCTTGCCCAAGCCCTCGAAGCCGAGCACCTTGGCGCCGGCCTTCTTGGCGATCTCGCGGGCCTTGTCGATATCGTTGAGGTCGGCAGCGCTGATGTCCGGGTTGTACTTGAGGATGGAATCGAATACCGACAAGCGGGCGAACGGCTCGCCGAAGCGGAACACCTTGTCGCCGTAGGGAACGTCGGTGGTGCCGAGTACCGCCTGGGCCAGCTCGCGGAACAACGCCTCGGTGAGGTCCATGTTGTCTTCGTAGTCGGCGTAGGCCTGGTAGAACTCGAGCATGGTGAACTCGGGGTTGTGCCGGGTCGAAACGCCTTCGTTGCGGAAGTTGCGGTTGATCTCGAAGACCTTCTCGAAGCCGCCGACCACCAGGCGCTTGAGGTACAGCTCCGGCGCAATGCGCAGGAACATCGGCATGTCCAGCGCATTGTGGTGGGTCTCGAACGGCTTGGCCGCGGCGCCACCGGGAATGGTCTGCAGCATCGGCGTTTCCACCTCGAGGAAACCGCGCTCGGCGAGGAAGCGACGGATGTGCGCGATTACCTGCGAACGCACACGGAAGGTCTCGCGGACTTCCTCGTTCATGATCAGGTCGACGTAGCGCTGGCGGTAGCGCTGCTCGGTGTCGGTCAGGCCGTGGAACTTGTCCGGCAACGGGCGCAGGGACTTGGTCAGCAGGCGCACATCGGTCATGTAGACGTACAGGTCGCCCTTGCCGGAGCGGGCCAGGGTGCCCTCGGCGGCGATGATGTCACCCAGGTCCCAGTGCTTGATGGCCTCCAGGGTCTCGGTCGGCAGCGTCTTGCGGTCGACGTAGACCTGCAGGCGCCCGCTGGTGTCCTGGATCACCATGAACGCGCCACGGTTGAGCATGATGCGCCCTGCCACCTTGACCTTGATGCCTGCAGCCTCCAGCTCGTCCTTGCTCTTCTCGGCATAGGTCTTCTGCAGGTCGCCGCACAGGCTGTCGCGGCGGAAGTCGTTGGGGAAGGCATTGCCCTTGGCCCGCTCGGCGGCAAGTTTTTCCTTGCGCAGGGCGATCAGGCTGTTTTCTTCCTCTTGCAGTGCATGCTCGTTCAGCGGTTGTTCGCTCATGGTGGTCTTTTGCCTAACGCTTGTTGCGTGGTGAATGAGGTCGCGAGCGGCCCGTCGCGACCGATGTGGGTCAGAGCCCCTGCTTCAGGCTCGCTTCGATGAACTCGTCGAGGTCGCCGTCGAGCACCGCATCGCAGTTGCTGTTCTCGATGCCCGTACGCAAGTCCTTGATGCGCGACTGGTCGAGCACGTAGGAACGGATCTGGTGGCCCCAACCGATATCCGACTTGGTGTCCTCCAGCGCTTGGGCGGCGGCGTTGCGCTTCATCATTTCCAGTTCGTACAACTTGGCCCGCAGCATCTTCATCGCGGTGTCCTTGTTGGCGTGCTGGGAGCGCTGGTTCTGGCACTGCACCACGGTGTTGGTGGGCACGTGGGTGATGCGCACCGCCGAGTCGGTGGTGTTGACGTGCTGGCCACCAGCGCCGGAGGAGCGATAAGTATCGATGCGCAGGTCGGCCGGATTGATCTCGATGTCGACGTTGTCGTCGATCTCCGGCGAGGCGAACACCGCGGAGAACGAGGTATGGCGGCGGTTGCCGGAGTCGAACGGGCTCTTGCGCACCAGGCGGTGCACGCCAATCTCGGTGCGCAGCCAACCGAAGGCGTATTCGCCCTTGATGTGCACGGTGGCGCTCTTGATACCGGCGACCTCGCCTTCGGAGAGTTCGACGATCTCTGTGTCGAAGCCGCGCTTGTCGGCCCAGCGCAGGTACATGCGCAGCAGCATGTTGGCCCAGTCCTGGGCCTCGGTGCCGCCGGAGCCGGCCTGGATGTCGAGGTAGGCGTTGTTGGCGTCCATCTCGCCGCTGAACATGCGGCGGAATTCCAACTGCTCGAGAATGCCCCGCAGACGCTCGACTTCGACGGCGACGTCGTTCACCGCGCCCTCGTCGTTCTCTTCGGCAGCCATGTCCAGCAGGTCGCGGGAGTCGGCCAGGCCGCTGTTCAGCTCGTCCAGGGTTTCGACGATCTGCGCCAACTGGGCGCGCTCGCGGCCGAGGTTCTGGGCGTACTCCGGATTGTTCCAGACGCTCGGGTCTTCCAGTTCGCGGTTGACTTCGATCAGGCGATCACGCTTGTGATCGTAGTCAAAGATACCCCCGAATGGTCTGGGAGCGTTCGGACAGGTCCTTGATGCTGTTGAGGATCGGGTTGATTTCCATGGGCAGACGGTACTCGCAAGCGAAACTTTCTGAAAAGCCGGCGAGTATAACCCAGTCGGTCGCTGCTGGCAGCCCGCCGAGACCACGGCTGATCAGCGGGCGCTGCAGCCGGCTTCTATACTGAAGCGACCATGCCTCGTTCGAGGTCGCCGGACGATGCCGTCCTATCGTTGGCTCAATCACGCCCTCACCCTGTTCCAGACCCATGCCGTGCTCGGCATGAGCCTGGTGTTGTTGCTGTGCATGAGCGGGCTCAGCGGCTACCTGCTGGTATTGTTCAACCAGCAGATGCAGGTCGCGGCGCTGCGCAACGCCCAGCAGCACACCGCCACTCTCACCGAGTTCCGCAGCCTCTACACCTCGGAAGTGGTGGCACGGGCCCGCCACTATGGCATGGCAGTCACCCACGACTATGAGCAAAATCCCGACGCCATTCCGCTGCCGGCGACCATGACCATGCTGCTCGGCAAGCACCTGGGCAACCAGAGCACCGGAATCCGCGCCCGCCTCTACAGCCCCTATCCGTTCCCCTGGCGCCGGGGGGAGAGCGGCTTGCGCGACGAGTTCGCCCGCCAGGCCTGGGCCGCGTTGCAGGAAGCGCCGGATGCGCCGTTCTACCGGATCGAACGCCAGCCGGAGGGGCTGGTACTGCGCTACGCCACCGCAGACCGCATGCGCCCGGCCTGCGTCGAATGTCACAACAACCATCCGGACTCGCCCCGTCGCGGCTGGCAGGTCGGCGACCTGCGCGGCATCCTGGAAATCGACCAGCCGCTGGACACCGCGGTGACCAACAACACCCGCCCGCTGCTGCTGAAGATGGCTGGCGCGACCCTGGGCATCCTGATCCTGCTGTGCGCCCTGCTTGCGCGGGTGATAAACCACCTGCGTCGCGCTCGCGAGGAAGCGCAATGTCTGAGCCAGGAAATGGAGCTGATCAATCGCGCCCTGCAACGGGAAATCAGTGACCGCCAGCAGGCCGAACGCAACCTGCGCAGCGCCAACGAGGCCCTGCAACTGCTGACCCAGCAGGACCCGCTGACCCAGATCGCCAACCGCCGCTGCTTCGAACACACCCTGGCGCTGGAATGGAAGCGCGCACAGCGGCGCGGCGTACCGCTCAGCCTGATCATGGCCGACATCGACCACTTCAAGGCCTATAACGACCACTATGGCCACCAGGCCGGCGACCACTGCCTGCGCCGGGTCGCCGCCCTGCTGCAGTCCAAGGCGCAGCGACCGAGCGATCTGGTGGCCCGCTACGGCGGCGAGGAATTCGTCATCATCCTGCCAGACACCACCGTGATCGCCGCCCACGCCCTCGCCGAGGCCATACGCCAGGCCGTGGAAGCCCTCAACCTGGAACATGCGGCATCGCCGACCGCCGAACGGGTGACCCTCAGCCTGGGCGTCGCCGGCCAGATCCCCGGCGCCGACAGCCGCGCGGAGCACCTGCTGCACGCCGCCGACCAGGCGCTGTATCGGGCCAAGGCCGCCGGCCGCAATCGCAGCGAAGTGCGAAGCGAATAGCACGAGGCCGCCAAGATGGCGGCCTCGACTGAAGCGTTATCTCATTCCCACTCGATGGTCGCCGGCGGCTTGCTCGATACGTCGTAGGTGACGCGGGAGATACCCTCGATCTCGTTGATGATGCGGTTCGACACGGTCTCCAGCAGCTCGTAGGGCAGGTGCGCCCAGCGCGCGGTCATGAAGTCGATGGTTTCCACCGCGCGCAGGGCGACAACCCAGGCATAGCGGCGGCCGTCACCGACCACACCGACCGATTTCACCGGCTGGAACACCACGAAGGCCTGGCTGACCTTGTGGTACCAGTCGGCCTTGCGCAACTCGCTGATGAAGATGTCGTCGGCACGGCGCAGCAGGTCGGCATATTCCTTCTTCACTTCGCCGAGGATGCGCACGCCCAGGCCAGGGCCCGGGAACGGGTGGCGATAGACCATGTCGTAGGGCAGGCCCAGTTCCAGGCCGATCTTGCGCACCTCGTCCTTGAACAGCTCGCGCAACGGCTCGACCAGCTTGAGGTTCATTTCCTCCGGCAGGCCGCCGACGTTGTGGTGGGACTTGATCACATGGGCCTTGCCGGTCTTGGCGCCGGCCGACTCGATCACGTCGGGATAGATGGTGCCCTGGGCGAGAAACTTGATGTTCTCCAGCTTGGAGGCCTGGGCATCGAACACGTCGATGAAGGTGCGACCGATGATCTTGCGCTTCCTCTCCGGGTCCGCCTCGCCTTCGAGGTTGGCCAGGAACTGCGCCTCGGCATCGGCGCGGATCACCTTGACGCCCATGTTCTCGGCGAACATGGCCATCACCTGGTCGCCCTCGTGCAGGCGCAGCAGGCCGTTGTCGACGAACACGCAGGTCAGTTGATCGCCGATGGCCTTGTGCAGCAGCGCCGCAACCACCGAGGAGTCGACGCCGCCGGACAGGCCGAGCAGCACGTTGGCGCTGCCGACCTGGGCACGCACCTGGGCGATGGCGTCTTCGACGATGTTGGACGGCGTCCACAGCGCCTCGCAGCGGCAGATGTCCAGCAGGAAGCGCGAGAGGATGCGTCCGCCCTGCTTGGTATGGGTCACCTCCGGGTGGAACTGCACACCGTAGTAGCCGCGCTTGTCGTCGGCCATGGCGGCAATCGGGCAGCTCGGCGTGCTGGCGAGGATATGGAAGCCTTCGGGAATCTCGGTGACCTTGTCGCCGTGGCTCATCCACACGTCGAGGCCGAATACGCCATCGTCGTCCACATGGTCTTCGATGCCGTCCAGCAGGCGCGCCTTGCCGACCACATCTACGCGGGCATAGCCGAACTCGCGCACATCCGAGCCTTGGACCTTGCCGCCGAGCTGCTCGGCCATGGTCTGCATGCCGTAGCAGATGCCGAGCACCGGCACGCCGAGATCGAACACCGCCTGCGGCGCGCGCGGGCTGTCGGCGGCGTGCACGGATTCCGGTCCGCCGGCGAGGATGACGCCCTTCGGCGCGAAGGCGCGGATATCCTCGTTGCTCATGTCGAACGGGTGCAGTTCGCAGTACACGCCGATCTCGCGCACGCGGCGGGCGATCAACTGGGTGTATTGCGAGCCGAAGTCGAGGATCAGGACTCGGTGGGCGTGAATATCATGGTGGGCCATGGCCGTCTCTCGTAGCGGAATTCACAAACGACACGGGGCTGAAGAAACAGCCCCGTGATGGATTTACAACCCGGAATCAACCAACACGATAGTTGGGCGCTTCCTTGGTGATCTGCACATCGTGCACATGGGACTCGGCCATGCCGGCGCCGGTGATGCGCACGAACTGCGGCTTGGTGCGCATCTCGTCGACGGTGGCGCAGCCGGTATAGCCCATGGACGCCCGCAGGCCGCCCATCAGCTGGTGCACGATGGCACTCATGGCGCCCTTGTAGGGCACGCGGCCCTCGATGCCTTCGGGCACCAGTTTCTCGGCACCGGCGGAAGAGTCCTGGAAGTAGCGGTCGGAAGAGCCCTGGCTCTGCGCCATCGCACCCAGCGAACCCATACCGCGGTAAGCCTTGTAGGAACGGCCCTGGAACAACTCGACCTCGCCCGGCGCCTCTTCGGTACCGGCCAGCATGGAACCGATCATCACGGCGGAGGCACCGGCGACGATGGCCTTGGACAGGTCGCCGGAGAAGCGGATGCCGCCATCGGCGATCAGCGGAACGCCGGTACCGGCCAATGCGGCCGCGACGTTGGCCACGGCGGAAATCTGCGGTACGCCGACGCCGGCGACGATGCGCGTAGTGCAGATGGAGCCCGGACCGATACCGACCTTGACGGCATCGGCGCCAGCCTCGACCAGCGCCTTGGCAGCGTCGCCGGTGGCGATGTTGCCGCCGATGACCTGTACCTCGGGGAAGTTCTGCTTGACCCAGCGCACGCGGTCGATCACGCCCTTGGAGTGGCCGTGGGCGGTGTCGACGATGATCACGTCGACGCCGGCATGCACCAGCGCCGCCACGCGGTCACCGGTATCGGCGCCGGTGCCGACCGCCGCGCCGACCCGCAGGCGGCCCTGGTCGTCCTTGCTGGCCAGCGGATAGGCCTTGGCCTTCTCGATGTCCTTGACGGTCATCATGCCCTTGAGGTTGAAGGCAGGGTCGACGATCAGCACCTTCTCGATGCGGTGCCGGTGCAGCAGCTCGCGCACGGTTTCCTTGTCGGCGCCTTCCTGCACGGTGACCAGGCGCTCCTTCGGGGTCATCACCTCGCGCACCTTGGCATCCATGCGGTTCTCGAAGCGCACGTCCCGCGAGGTGACGATGCCCACCAGGTCGCCGTTGGACAGTACCGGCACGCCGGAAATGTTGTTCTGCCGGGTCAACTCGAACAGGTCGCCGACCGAGGCATCGGCATCGATGGTGATCGGGTCCTTGACCACGCCGGCCTCGAATTTCTTGACCTTGCGCACCTCGGCAGCCTGCTGCTCGATGGTCATGTTCTTGTGAATGATGCCAATGCCGCCTTCCTGGGCCATGGCAATGGCCAGGCGCGCTTCAGTGACGGTATCCATCGCGGCGGACAGCAGCGGGATGTTCAGCTCGATGCCACGGGTCAGGCGAGTCTTGAGGCTGACGTCCTTGGGCAGGACTTCGGAATAACCAGGAATAAGAAGAACGTCGTCGAAGGTCAGGGCTTCTTGACTGATACGCAGCATGGCGGGGGCTCCCAGACGGGAAAATTGGAAGCGCGCCATTATACCCAGCCAGGGCCCTTCGCTCAATGCGGACTTCAGGCCATCGGCCAACCTGCCTCGTTCTGACCGATGAGTCAACAACGCCATGGACTGCGGCTTTTGCCTTATCATCGCCGCCATGCGCAAAGATCCCTTCGAACGCCTCGGTCTTGATCGCGAGGTTCTCACCGTCAGCCAGCTCAACGGCCGCGCCCGCGTGCTGCTGGAGGACGTATTCGCCCAGGTCTGGGTCGAGGGCGAGATCTCCAATCTCGCCAAGCCGGCGTCCGGCCACATCTACTTCACCCTGAAAGACAGCAACGCCCAGGTGCGTTGCGCGCTGTTCCGGCAGAACGCCCTGCGCGTACGCCAGGCGCTACGCGACGGCCTGGCGGTGCGGGTGCGCGGCAAGGTCTCGCTGTTCGAGGGACGCGGCGACTACCAGCTGATCCTCGACAGCCTCGAACCGGCCGGTGACGGCGCCTTGCGCCTGGCCTTCGAGGCGCTCAAGGAAAAGCTTGGCGCCGAGGGGCTGTTCGCTGTCGAACGCAAGGCTGCGCTGCCTGCCCACCCACGTCGCATCGGCATCGTCAGCTCGCCCACCGGCGCGGTGATTCGCGACATCATCAGCGTGTTCCGCCGCCGCGCGCCGCAGGTCGAGCTGACCCTGATCCCCACCGCCGTGCAGGGCCGCGAGGCGACCGCGCAGATCGTACGAGCGCTGCAACTGGCCGACGCCCAGGGCTTCGATGCACTGATCCTGGCCCGAGGCGGCGGTTCGCTGGAAGACCTCTGGTGCTTCAATGAAGAAGCGGTGGCACGGGCTGTGGACGCCTGCGTGACTCCCATCGTCAGCGCCGTCGGCCATGAGACCGATGTGTCGATTGCCGACTTCGTCGCCGACGTGCGTGCACCGACGCCCTCCGCCGCCGCCGAGCTGCTGGCGCCCCACAGCGGCGACCTGCAACTGCGCCTCGACGGACTGCGCCGCAGCCTGCTGCTGCGCATGCAAGAGCGCCTGCGTCGCGAAGCGTTGCGCCTGGAAGCGCTGCAACGCCGGCTGCGCCATCCGGGCGAGCGCCTGTTGCAGCAGGCGCAGCGTATCGACGACCTGGAGCAGCGCCTGGCCCGCGCCCTCGACCGCAAGCTCTGCGCGCAACGGGAACTGCTGGCACAGCTGGCAACCCGCCTGGCCACTCAGCACCCGGGACGCGGCCTGAAGCTGCTGCGCGAGCGCCTCGACCACCTCAGCGCGCGCCTGCCACGGGCCATGGGCGAAACCCTCAAGGATCGCCGCCAGCAACTGCAGGCCCTGGCGCAGACGCTGAACGCCGTGAGTCCGCTGGCCACGCTCGGTCGCGGCTACGCCATTCTGCTCGACCAACGCGGCCAGGCGATTCGCGCCGCCAGCCAGACCCAGCCAGGCCAGCGCCTGCGCGCCAAGCTCGGCGAGGGCGAACTGGAAGTGCGGGTGGAAGACAACCACCTGACGCCGACTACCCTGCCCTTGCTGTAAGCGCCCAGGCCAGCCTCTACACGCGATGGATGGGCATACGGCCTGCGCCGGGCGCGGGATCTTTCGCCCAGTGCCTATAGCGCGCGATCGAAGAAAGTGTCCAGATGGCATCGCTTCGCGATGCCATCGGCGTAGGCCCGCACCGGCGCAGGCCACTCCAGGTCCCTGACCACACTCAGACAGCGCAGCACCGGAAACAGGTTGATGTCGTCCAGGCGCAGCCGTTCGCGCCCGGCATCCAGATCCACCAGCGCCGGCAGGCGCCGCAGCCGCTCATCGATCTCGCCGACCTTGGCCGGGGTATTGGCCACCGCTTCGGCAAAGTCGCCGATGGTGGTGGCCTTCTTCTTGCGGAAGTGCTCGTAGGCCGCGGGCGTGGCGAATTCGGCCAGGCCTATGCGCGTCCAGCGGGGATAGCCGAGGTACTGCACGGTGGGTAATACGGCATCGATCCAGTCGTTCAACTCGGCGGTGCTGTATTGATCGATCTGCGGCTTTCCATCCAGATGATCGAGGTGGTCGACGATTTCCAGGCTCTCGGCCAGCGGCTCGCCGTCGTCCTTTACCAGGACCGGGACGCTGTGCTTGCCGATCAGCTCGGTGACGGTGCGCTCGTCATCGGCAAGCAACACCTGCTGCTCGGCGTCGATCCGCTTGAGAATGAGGACCATACGCACCTTGGCGCTGAAGGGGCAGTGTTCGTAGTAGTAGAGCTTCATGGGGCCTCCCGGCGTGTTGCGGGTCATCCCCTTGGCAGACCACGGCGCTCGGCGGGCGTTTACCGCTTTTCCCGACGCCCCGATTGAGCGAGCATGGGCGCCCCGCCACCCTGGAACCCATCATGCTGCGCACGCTGGCCCTGCTGCTGTCCCTTTCCCTGCCCTTCGCCGCCCAGGCCGAGGGCTTCATCACTCGCCTGCTGGACAAGCCGGTACCCGGCGGGGTTGCAGTAGTCGACCTCGGCAACGGGGAGGCCGCGCCCAAGGCCAGCTACCGGGAGCGCCCGGTACTGGTGATCAAGGAAGACGGCCGGCACTGGATCGCCATCGTCGGCATTCCGCTGACGGTCAAGCCGGGGCGCGAGCAATTGCAGCTGGCCGATGGCCGTTCACTGCCGTTCCAGGTACGCAGCAAGCACTATCGGGAACAGCGCATCACCCTGAAGAACCAGCGCCAGGTCGACCCGCTGCCCGAGGACCTGAAGCGTATCGAACGTGAGCTCGCCGAGCAGAACCGCGCCTACCGCACCTTCAGCCCCCGCCAACCGAGCAACCTGCTGCTCGACAAGCCTGTTGGCGGCCCGCTCTCCAGCCCCTTCGGCCTGCGCCGATTCTTCAATGACCAGGAGCGCAACCCGCATTCCGGGCTGGACTTCGCGGCGAGCGCCGGGACGGCGGTGAAAAGCCCGGCAGCGGGCCAGGTGATCCTCGTTGGTGACTACTTCTTCAACGGTCGCACGGTGTTCGTCGACCACGGCCAGGGGTTGATCAGCATGTTCTGCCACCTGTCGCAGGTGTCGGTGAAGGTCGGCGACGAATTGCCCCGCGGCGGTGTGCTCGGCAAGGTCGGCAGCACCGGGCGCGCCACCGGGCCGCACCTGCACTGGAACGTCAGCCTCAACGACGCACGGGTCGACCCGGCGATCTTCATCGGCGCCTTCGAACCCTGACCTGCCTGCCGGCACGCTGCACTCAACAACGCCGCTGCCTCGGCATGGCAATGAGGCCAAGCAACGACAGCCCTTCCTGAGGGCGGAAAACCCACCTCCCGCTCACGCAATCGGCCTTGCGCTTTAGCGCGCAGCGAGAAATAAAATCTCGCACAAGCTTTTTATTTAGCTATTCCTGCCATTTTAAAAAACATACTTGCAAGTAAACACCAAGCTTCTTAGGGTTTACAGCATGAACAGCCCACACACCCTCATCCTGCTGCGCCAACACATCTGCCTGCGCCTGGTCAGCCCGCGACTGCGTGGCTAGCCCCTTCCTCCGCGCACCCGTTGGCCCGGCCAGCATGGCCAAGCATTCAAGGATTACCCCATGAGCATGTTGAAACACCCGTCGAAGAAATACCGCGCCTTCCCGCGCATCGATCTGCCGGATCGCCAATGGCCGTCCCGCGTGATCGACAAGGCGCCGACCTGGGCCAGTTCCGATCTGCGCGACGGCAACCAGTCGCTGATCGAGCCGATGGATGCGGCGAAGAAGCAGCGCTTCTTCGACACGCTGGTGAAGGTCGGCCTGAAGGAGATCGAGGTGGCCTTTCCCTCCGCGTCGCAGACCGATTTCGACTTCGTGCGCAACCTGATCGAGAACGGCCACATTCCCGATGACGTGACCATCCAGGTGCTGACCCAGGCCCGCGAGGATCTGATCCGCCGCACCTTCGAGTCCCTGCGCGGCGCGAAGAAGGCCATCGTGCACCTGTACAACGCCACCTCGCCGTCGTTTCGCAAGATCGTCTTCAACCAAGACAAGCAGGGTGTCATCGATATCGCGGTGAACGCCGCCAGGCTGTTCGTCGAGCTGGCCGCCGAGCAACCGGATACCCAGTGGACCTTCCAGTACTCGCCGGAAACCTTCAGCGCCACCGAACTGGACTTCGCCGTGCAGGTCTGCGATGCGGTGCTCGATGTCTGGCAACCGACGCCGGCGCACAAGGTGATCCTTAACCTGCCGGCCACCGTGGAAGTGGCGACGCCGAACGTCTACGCCGACCAGATCGAATGGTTCTGCCGCCACATCAGCCGCCGCGACTCGGTGATCGTCAGCCTGCATACCCACAACGATCGCGGCACCGGGGTAGCGGCCAGCGAGCTGGGCCTGCTGGCCGGTGCTGACCGCGTCGAAGGCTGCCTGTTCGGCAACGGCGAGCGCACCGGCAACGTCGACCTGGTGACCCTGGCGCTGAACCTCTATACCCAAGGCATCGACCCCCGACTGGACTTCTCCGACATCGATGCGGTGCGCAAGGTGGTCGAGGACTGCAACCAACTGCCGGTACACCCGCGCCATCCCTATGTCGGCGACCTGGTGCACACCGCCTTCTCCGGTTCGCACCAGGACGCCATCCGCAAGGGCTTTGCCCAACAACGGCCCGATGCGCCCTGGGAAGTACCCTACCTGCCGATCGACCCGGCCGACATCGGTCGCAGCTACGAAGCGGTGATCCGCGTCAACAGCCAGTCCGGCAAAGGCGGCATCGCCTACCTGCTGGAGCAGGAGTACGGCATCAGCCTGCCGCGGCGCCTGCAGATCGAGTTCAGCCAGGTGGTGCAGAAGGAGACCGATCGCCTCGGCCTGGAAATGAGCGCGGAGCAGATTCACGCCCTGCTGGTGCGCGAATACCTGCAGGCCAACACCCCTTTTGCCCTCAAGGGCCATCGTTTGCAGGAGGAGAACGGCACCAGCGCCGTCGACGTGGAAGTGCTTGACGCCGGTGAAACGCGGCACTGGCGCGGCATCGGCAAGGGCCCGCTGGAAGCCCTGGTGGCCGCGCTGCCGCTGGCGGTGGAAATCATGGATTACAGCGAGCACGCCATCGGCGCCGGCACCAACGCCAAGGCCGCCGCCTACATCGAGATTCGTCTCGACGGCGGGCGCGCCCTGCATGGCGTGGGAATCGACGAGAACCTGACCACGGCGAGCTTCCGCGCCTTGTTCAGCGCGTTGAACCGGGCGCTGGGCCAGGCCGCCGCCCAAGCCGCCTGATTCGCAGCGACAAAAAGAAACCCGCCACCAGGCGGGTTTCTGCTTGTCGTCGAATCGATCACGCGGCGATCAGCAGAATCACCGGCACGAACACGGCGAGCAGCGCCAGCGAGAAGAGCACAGCGATACCCACGGCACGCCAGTTCGAATAGAAGCGCCCTTGGCGGGCCGCGTGGGCGTCCAGCCGCTCTGCCAGCAGGCCTTTGGCGTACAGGTGCATGACCACGATCTGGACGACGGTGAATGGCATGCCAGGCACGTTTTCCGGCAGCACCCAGCCCAGGCCCAGGGTCAGCGCCAGCAGGACGACAGCAATCACCCAGCCATTGGTGGCGGCGTTGTCCAGACGAAATTGGCGCAGGTTATGCGCCAGCACCCAGGCCCCGGCCAAGGGGCTGCCGAAGAAGGTCGCCAGGCCTACGGCGGCCAGGCGGTACAGCGGCTCGCCAGTCGCCGCAATCGGTTCGGCCAGATCGGCAACCGGGGGCTGGAAGGGGTTTTCGGCGTTCGCATCCATTCGATGTTCTCCTCGTCGTTTCAATGCACCCGCAACAAGCGGGCCCGCAGTTTACCGAGGCTGGGCGAGGCCCGAGGGCTCGGCGCGCGAAGGGATGCCGAAACCGTGAAGAGAGTCTCACCGAAGCTGGAAAGCATCCGCATCCAGGTGGGCCGGAAAGCGCTCGCGATAGGCCTCCAGCGCCTCCAGGGACAAGCAAACCCGCTGCACGCCCTGCGCGGCGCCGGCATTTACCAGCGGCTCGCCCTGAAAGTCGAGCACCTGGCTGTCGCCCGCATAGGCGTGGCCCTTGCCGTCCTCGCCGATGCGGTTCACCGCGGCCACGTAGCAGAGGTTCTCGATGGCCCGTGCCGGCAGCAGACGATTCCAGTGCTGGCGACGGGCGGCCGGCCAGTTGGCGGTGTAGAGCAGCAGGTCGGTGCCCTGCGGGTCGCGACTCCAGACCGGGAAGCGCAGGTCGTAGCAGATCAGCGGACGCACGCGCCAGCCCTTGAGCGTCAGCACCACCTGTTCGGTGCCGGCCGCGTAGTGCTTGTGCTCACCGGCCATGCGAAAGAGATGACGCTTATCGTAGTGGGCCAGGCTGCCGTCCGGGCGCGCCCAGAGCAGGCGGTTGCGGTGGCTGCCATCGTCGGCGCGGATGATCAGGCTGCCGGTCACCACCGCTTCCAGCCGCGCCGCCTGCTCGCGCAGCCAGAGCGTGCTCGGGCCGTTCTCCGGCTCGGCCAACTCTTCGGACTGCATGCTGAAGCCGGTGCTGAACATCTCCGGTAGCACGATCAGGTCGGCGCCGCGCGCCTGTTCGAGCAAGGGCTCGAAATGCGTGCGGTTGGCGGCCGGGTCGTGCCAGGCCAGGGTGGTCTGGACCAGGGCCAGTTCGAGATCGGGTTTGTCACTCATCTGAAGGCCTCGCTAACCGTAGGACCGGTGCAACCTGCCAAGGCTCTGGGGGTCGGTTGCACCCGCCCTACACATCTCAGATCACACCGCGCGCAATGACGCGGGTTCATCCGTCCTATACGGAGCGCAGCTTCTCGGCGGCCTGCCGCAAGGTGTCCTCGCGCTTGGCGAAGCAGAAGCGCACCAGGCGCAAATCCTCAGGCGGTCGCTGGTAGAACACCGAGATCGGGATCGCCGCCACTCCATGCTCACGGGTCAGCCATTCGGCCATTTCCACGTCGTTCAGTTCGGGGCGGATCGCCGAATAGTCGGCCAGTTGGAAATAGGTCCCGGCGGTGCGGGCGAAGCGGAAACGCGAGCCGGCCAGCAGGTCGCAGAACAGGTCGCGCTTGGCCTGGTAGAACGCCGGCAGCTCATCGACATGCTCGGGATACTCGGTCATGAAATCGGCCAATGCCCACTGCAGCGGCGTCACGCCACAGAAGCTGACGTATTGGTGGACCTTGCGCAGCTCCGCGCTCAATGCCGGCGGCGCCGCCACGTAGCCGGTCTTCCAGCCGGTGACGTGGTAGGTCTTGCCGAACGAGCTGACCACGAAGGCCCGGGCGTACAGCTCGTCATGGGCCAGCACGCTGGCATGCCGTTCGCCATCGAACACCAGGTGCTCATACACCTCGTCGCTGAGCACGTGGATATCGCGCTGGCGAATCAGGGCGGCCAGGCGATCCAGGTCTTCGCGGGGCATCAGCGTGCCACTGGGATTGTGCGGGCTGTTCAGCACGATCAGCCGGGTGCGCGGACCGATGGCCTCTTCCAGGCGCTGCCAGTCGATGGCGAAATCGGGCAGCGCCAGCGGCACATGCACGCAGCGCCCGCCGGCCAGATCCACCGCAGGCTCATAGCTGTCGTAGCAGGGGTCGAAGACGATCACTTCATCGCCGGGGCGGATCAGCGCCTGGATCGCGCAGAAGATCGCCTGGGTAGCGCCGGGAGTGATGGTCAGTTCGCTATCCGGATCGAGCGTGCGCCCGTAGCAGCGAGCGATCTTTGCCGCCACCTGCTCGCGCAACGCCGGCAGGCCGGTCATCGGTGCGTACTGATTGTGGCCGGCGGCGATATGCCGGCCCACCGCCTCGCGCAATGCCGCCGGGCCGTCGAAATCCGGAAAGCCCTGGGACAGGTTCAGCGCGCCGGTTTCCACGGCGAGCTGCGACATGCGAGTGAAAATGGTGGTGCCGATATTGGGCAACTTGCTGGTCAGCATGTTCTGCGCTGGAAGCCTGCGCTTCCGACCTCCGGATTGGCCACTACTTCTTCTTGTCCCTGCGCTTCTTCTCGGCCTTCTTGTGATGGCTCATCAAGCGGCGCTTCTTGTTCACCTGGCGATCGGTAAGGGTGTTCTTCTTGCCCTCGTAGGGGTTGTCACCCCCCTTGTACTCGATGCGGATCGGCGTGCCGACCAGCTTGAGCACGCGACGGTAGGTGTTTTCCAGATAGCGGCTGTAGGACTTGGGAACCGCCTCGACCTGGTTGCCGTGGATCACGATCAACGGCGGGTTGGCCCCGCCCAGGTGGGCGTAACGCAGCTTGATGCGGCGACCGTTCACCAGCGGCGGCTGGTGCTCCTGCACCGCGTCCTCGAGGATCTGCGTCAGGCGGCTGGTGGGCCAGCGGGTGATGGCCGACTTGAAGGAGGCCTGCACCGACTTGTACAGATGACCGACCCCGGTGCCGTGCTTGGCGGAAATGAAGTGGATATCGGCAAAGTCGACGAAGAACAGCCGACGCTCCAGTTCGGTCTTCACGTAGTCGCGCTCGCCGGGCTCCATGCCGTCCCACTTGTTCAGCGCGATCACCAACGCCCGCCCGGTTTCCAGCACGAAGCCGAGCAGGTTCAGGTCATGCTCGACCACGCCTTCGCGGGCATCCATGACGAAGATCACGACGTTGGCATCCTGGATGGCCTGCAGCGTCTTGACCACCGAGAACTTCTCGACCGCCTCGAAGATCTTGCCGCGGCGCCGCACGCCGGCGGTGTCGATAAGGGTGTATTTCTCGTCGTCGCGCTCGAAGGGAATGTAGATGCTGTCGCGCGTGGTGCCGGCCTGGTCGTAGACGATTACCCGCTCCTCGCCGAGCATGCGGTTGACCAGGGTCGACTTGCCTACGTTGGGCCGGCCGATGATGGCGATCTTGATGCCATCCTTTTCGCTCGGACCGGGAATACGCTTGGCCTCTTCGCCTTCGGCGACCTCGTCGGTCCCCTCCTCGCCTTCGCCCTCCGGCTCGCCGTCGTCATCCTTGGGGAACACGCCAAGCGCCGCCTCCAGCATCTGGGTGATGCCGCGGCCGTGGGCGGCAGCGATGGGGATCGCATCCCCCAGGGCCAGCGGGCTGAACTCGGCGCGCGCAAGATCCGGGTCGATGCTGTCGACCTTGTTGGCGATCAGAAAGGTGCGCTTGTTACGCTTGCGCAGATGCTCGGCAATCATCTGGTCGGCGGCGGTCATGCCGGCGCGCGAATCAACCAGGAACAGCACCGCATCGGCCTCTTCGATCGCCTGCAGCGACTGCTCGGCCATCTTCGCGTCGATGCCTTCCTCGTCGCCGGAGATGCCGCCGGTGTCGACCACGATATAGGTACGTCCCTGCCATTTCGCCTCGCCGTACTGGCGATCACGGGTCAGGCCGGCATATTCCGCGACGATGGCATCGCGAGTCTTGGTCAGTCGGTTGAATAGCGTCGACTTGCCCACATTGGGACGGCCCACCAGGGCGATTACCGGAACCATTGGCTCCTCCAGCAAGAAATCCAAAAATACAAAAAGCCGCTGCCGTAAACGGCAGCGGCCGAACTCATTCGTCCGCAGAGCGAAGGGGCCTCGCGGCCCTGTCGTTCTAGCGAATGGTCAGCGCAACCAGCTTGCCGCCGTTGCCATAGGCATACAGCCAGTCGCCGATCACCAGCGGGCGCGCCCGCAGGCCATCGCTGTCGATGCGGGTCCGCCCGACGAAGCGACCGTCGACCTGACTGAGCAGGTGCAGATAGCCTTCCAGGTCGCCAACCGCCACATAGCTGGAGTACACCTCCGGCGCGGACAATTGGCGACGGGCCAGCGCATCGTTGCTCCACAGCGCCGAAGCGGAACGCTCGTCGATGCCTTCGACGGTACCGTCGGCCTGGCTCACGTAGACACTGCCGAAGCCCTGGGCGACGCCCACGGAACTGGACGCCTGGCGCTGCCACAGCACACGCCCGCTCTCCAGGTCCAGACCGGCGACACGCCCCTGGTAGGTGGCGACATAGAGGGTACCGCCGGAGAGCAGCAGGCCTCCGTCGATATCCACCACCCGCTCCAGCTCCGAACGACCGGAGGGCACCGCGACGCGCTGCTCCCAAACCGGCAGGCCGCGCTGGGTATCGACCGCGATGACCTTGCCACTGGACAGGCCGGCGATCGCCAGGCGATTGGTGACCACCGGGCCACCGGTGCCACGCAGGGTCAGCACCGCCGGGGTATTTTCATAGATCCAGCGCTGGTTGCCGGTATCGGCGTCGAGGGCAATCAGCCGGTCGTCCTGGGTCTGTACCACCACCACGTCGCCATTGGTCGCCGGCGGCGCAAGGACCTCGCTGGTCACCCGGGCGCGCCATTTTTCCTCGCCGGTCGCGGTGTCCAGCGCGATCACTTCGCCCTTCAGGGTGCCAAGCAGGACCAGTCCGTAACCGGCACCCACTGCGCCGGATACCGGCAGCTCGAGGTCCTGCTTCCACTGCACCTTGCCGCTGAAGCGGTCCAGCGCCAGCACCAGGCCCTCGACGTCGGCGACGAAAATGGTATCGCCGTCGACGGCCGGGACCAGCATGTTGAAGGTTTCACCCTGACCGTCGCCGACGGAGCGGCTCCACTCGGTCTTCAGCTCCACTTCCTGGTCGAACTTGTTCAGCTCGGCAGGCGGCAATTCCTTGGTGCTATTGCTGCTGCAACCGACGACCAGAACGGCCAGGGCCAGCAGTGCGGCATTCTTCCAGCGCATCACGTCACGCATCCCCTTTCGCCAGGTCGTCGAGCTTCATTTGCAGACCGCCGATGGCTGCCTCTTCGGACAGCGCGGCCTTGGCCTTGGTGTAGGCCTCGTGCGCCTGCTCGTCACGACCGAGCTGGACCAGCAGGTCGCCCTTGAGCTCTTCGCGTGCCGCCTGGTAGGCCGGCATCGCTTCGCCGTCGAGCAGCGTGAGCCCTTCCTCCGCCTTGCCCTGGGCCGCCAGCACGCGGGCCAGGCGCTGGCGCGCCAACTCCTCGAGATTGACGTCCGCCGGCTTGTCCAGAACGGCCCGCAGCTCGGCAGCGGCATCGTCCAGCTGGCCGGCATCCACCGCCACCTTGGCGGCGAACAAGCGGCCGTACTGGGCGTAGTGAGTGCCGCTGTACTCGCGCTGGAGCTTGTCGGTCAGCTCCGCCACCTTCGCCACGTCCGGCTTGCCGTTCGGCACCAACGCCGTCTCCAGCAATTGCTGGTAGACCATCGATGCACCGTGGGACTGATTGGCCTGGTACTTCTGCCAAGCCTGCCAGCCGAACACGATCACCAGCGCCAATGCGCCACCAGTCAGCAAGGGCTTGCCGTTACGCTTCCACCAATCCTTGATCAGCGCCAGCTCTTCATCTTCAGTACGCGAAACCACCCCAATACTCCTTTACGCTGAATGCTCAAGCCTGAATGCAGGCCGCCAGGCGCTCTGCCAGAGCGTCCCAGGCAATGTTTTGTTGTTCGCCATCGTCGCGCAGCGGCTTGCAACCTACCACGCGACCAGCCAGTTCGTCCTCACCCAGGATGAGGGCGAAGCTGGCGCCGCTTTTGTCGGCCTTCTTGAATTGGCTCTTGAAACTGCCGCCTCCGGCATTGACCAGCAGGCGCAGGCCCGGCAACTCGTCGCGCAAGCGTTCCGCCAACGTCAGCGCCGCCAACTCGGCCGCCTCGCCGAAGGTGCAGATATAGGCATGCGGCGCTGGGTTCAACGCGGACGGCAGCAGCTGCAGGGTTTCCAGCAACAGCACCAGGCGCTCCACCCCCATGGCGAATCCGACACCGGGGGTGGGCTTGCCGCCGAACTGGCCGACCAGCCCGTCGTAACGCCCACCGGCGCAGACCGTGCCCTGGGAGCCGAGCTTGTCGGTGACCCATTCGAATACCGTGCGGCCGTAGTAATCCAGGCCACGCACCAGCTTCGGATTGATTTCGTAGCGAATGCCCACGGCATCCAGGCGCGCCTTGAGGCCCTCGAAGTGCATGCGCGACTCCTCGTCGAGGTAGTCGTGCAGGGTCGGCGCGTCGGCCAGCAGGGCCTGCGTCTGGGCGTTCTTGCTGTCGAGGATGCGCAGCGGGTTGGTGGTCAGGCGGCGCTGGCTGTCCTCGTCGAGCTGGTCGAAGCGCTCCTTGAGATAAGCCACCAGCGCGTCGCGATAGACCGCACGTGCTTCGCTGGAGCCCAGGCTGTTGAGCTGCAGGGTGACTGCATCGCCTAGGCCCAGACGTTTCCACAGGCGCCAGGTGAGCGCGATCAGCTCGGCGTCGACATCCGGCCCGGGCAGGTTGAAGACTTCCGCACCGATCTGGTGGAACTGGCGGTAGCGGCCCTTCTGCGGTTTTTCGTAGCGGAACATCGGCCCGGTGTACCAGAGCTTCTGCACCTGGCCGCCACCGGTCAGGCCGTGCTCCAGCACGGCACGCACGGTGCCGGCGGTGCCTTCGGGGCGCAGGGTCAGCGACTCCTGGTTACGATCGAGAAAGGTGTACATCTCCTTGTCGACCACATCGGTACCTTCACCGATACCCCGGGCGAACAGCTCGGTGAACTCGAGAATGGGCACGCGGATTTCTTTGTAGCCATAGCCGTCGACCAACTGGGCGAAGGTGGTCTCCAGATAGCGCCACGCCGGAGTCTGCTCCGGCAGGATGTCGTTCATGCCACGGATGGCTTGCAGGGACTTGCTCACGAATAGTCCTTAAAAACAGTGTCAGCCACGGGCGATCAACGCCGCATCGGCTTCGGCCTTTTCGGCTGCCTTGCGGCGAATGAGCTGTTCCAGCTCGTCCACCAGATTGTCGTTATTCAGTTTCTGCGCCGGCTTGCCGTCGATATAGATCAGGTTGCTCGGGGTACCGCCGGTCAGGCCGATATGGGCCTCCTTGGCTTCGCCGGGGCCATTGACCACGCAGCCGATCACGGCGACGTCGAGCGGCACCAGCAGGTCCTCGACCCGTTGCTCCAACTCGTTCATGGTCTTGACCACATCGAAGTTCTGCCGCGAGCAACTCGGGCAGGCGATGAAATTGATGCCCCGCGAACGCAGCCGCAGTGATTTGAGGATGTCGAAGCCGACCTTGATCTCCTCCACCGGATCGGCGGCCAGGGAGATGCGGATGGTGTCGCCGATACCCTCGGCGAGCAGCATGCCCAGCCCCACCGCGGACTTCACGGTACCCGAGCGCAAGCCCCCGGCCTCGGTGATGCCGAGGTGGAGTGGCTGCTCGATCTGCGTGGCCAGCAGGCGGTAGGCTTCCACGGCCATGAACACGTCGGACGCCTTGACGCTGACCTTGAAGTCCGGAAAGTTCAGCCGGTCGAGGTGCTCGACATGACGCATGGCCGATTCGACCAACGCTGCCGGCGTCGGCTCGCCATATTTCTTTTGCAGGTCCTTCTCCAGCGACCCGGCATTCACCCCGATGCGAATGGGTATGCCCTTGTCCCGCGCGGCATCGACCACCGCCCGGACCCGGTCCTCGCGACCGATGTTGCCGGGGTTGATGCGCAGGCAGTCGACACCCAGCTCCGCCACCCGCAGGGCGATCTTGTAGTCGAAGTGAATGTCTGCCACCAGCGGCACGCGAACCTGCTGCTTGATCTTGCCGAACGCCTCCGCGGCATCCATGTCCGGAACCGAGACCCGCACGATGTCGGCACCGGCATCTTCCAGCCGGCGAATCTGCGCCACGGTGGCGTCGACGTCGCAGGTATCGGTGTTGGTCATGCTCTGCACGGCAATCGGCGCATCGCCGCCCACCGGCACCGAGCCGACCCAGATCTTGCGCGATTGACGACGTTTAATAGGAGATTCGCAATGCATGGCTAGGCTCTGCTGAAATAGTTCGACGAAGCGCCCGTCGGACACTACCCAGGCTGCGAACGGAAGCCTGCTGGATGTCGGGTCGGACGAATCGCCGTGTGTTTGCCAAGATCAAGCCGCTCCTCGAAGCTGCTACTCGCCCAGTTTCAGGCGCGCGGTTTCGCCGCGAATGTAAGGCGCCACGTCCACCGCCTGGCCGTTGTAACTGACCTGTGCGCCACGCGCATACCCCAGGCGCAACTCCAGCGGCGCCTTGCCAGCCAGCTCGACGCTTTCGCCGGCACGCTTCAATCCGCTCAGCAGCACCTTGCCGTTCGCGTCGGTAATCTGGGTCCAGCAGTTCTCGCTGAACTGCAGATAGATCAGGCCCTCGCCGGGAGCCGCCACCAATGGTGCGGTCGGCGGCTCGGCCACCACCGGGGAGGCCGTGACGGGTTCCTGTTCGGGCGTGGCGGTAGCGGGCATGTCGACAGCGGCCGGTGCTTCGGCGCTGGCGGGCTCGCCCTCGCCGATATCCGCCAGCACGCCGGCGCCCGTGACAGCTTCCTCCGCCTCCGGCGCCACCAGCGGCAACGCCTCATCGACGCGGCTTTCGACGACGGCCTGATCCTCGGGCTCGTCCAGCGGGTGGATCTGGGTGGTGCCATTGGCACTCTGCACTTCCACGTGTTCCATGCCGAGGCTGGCGGTATCGCCGGCACGGCCGGGGGCCTGCTCCTGCCACCAGAGGAAACCCACCGCGCCCAAGGTCACCAGCAGGGCGAAACTGACGAAACGCAGCAGGCCATGGGACAGGCGGGCTGGCTCTTCGATACGGCCCAGGCTGTGCACGCTGCTGCCGCTGGCGTCGGTACCGGTGTACTGGTCGAACTCCATCACCAGGCGATTCTGGTCCATGCCCAGCAACTTGGCGTAGGCGCGGATGTAGCCGCGGGCGAAGGTGTGCCCCGGCAGCCGCTCGAAGGCACCGGCCTCGAGCTGGGTCAGCGCCGTGGTGGTCAGGTTCAGTTGACCGGCCACATCGGCCAGCGACCAGCCGTTGAGCTCGCGGCCCTTGCGCAGCGTCTCGCCGGGATTGGTGCGGCTGGCAGTGACCTCTTCGGGATGCGACGCTTTCATCGTTGCTCCGAAACGTATTGCCGATATTCAGGGGTTCCCGGGTACAGGCGCTTGAGCTGCAGGCCCAGGCTGGCGGCGGTGTCACGGTCTTCGAAGATGGTGGCCAGGCGAGCACCCAGCAACAGGCTGCGGGCAGTCTGGTCGGACAGCTGGCTGAAACTGGCGTAGTAGCCACGGGCAGCCACGTAGTCCTGGCTATCGAAGGCCAGTTGGGCCATCTCCAGCAACGCGCGGGGCTGCCGGCTATTCAGCCGCAGGGAACGGGTGAAATGTTTCTTCGCCAGATCGGGCTTCTTGAGCTGCAGGGCGGCCATGCCCATGTTCTCGAAGACCCGCGAGCGCTCCGGATAGAGATTGTCCTTCGAGGCCTGCTCGTAGCGATCGTAGGCGTCCTGGTAGCGCCCCAGTTCGAAGAGGAAGCTGCCGTAATTGTTCAACAGGCGGGCATCGCCGCTGCGCTGGGCAAGCGCCTGGCGATAGTGCTGGTCCGCCAGTTCGTTTTCCATTTCCATCTGGAACACGTAGGCCAGCGCCGCATGGGCGTCGGCGCTCGACGGGTCGAGCTCCAGGGCCTTTTTCAGCGGGACCTTGGCCCGCTCGGTCTCGCCCTGCTGGACATAACCGATCCCCAACTGCACATAGGCATCGCGGGCTTCGTCACGCCCCTTGCTGGTCTTCATCGGGTCGACATTGCCGGATGAAGCACAAGCGGCCAGCAAGCCGGTGAAAAACATAAGCAGCGCAGCGCGCAGAATCATGGACATCCTCTCTTCAGGTTCTGGGAGCAGCGGTTTGCGGCACATCGGCGTCGCCATTCAGTTGGCGCACGGCGATATAGCGTTCGCTCCGGCGGGTTCGATCCATCACTTGGCCCACCAGTTGCCCACACGCGGCATCGATATCATCGCCCCGCGTGGTGCGCACGGTGACATTGTGGCCGGCCTGATGCAGCAAGTCCTGGAAACGGCGAATGGCGTTGTTGCTCGGCCGTTCGTAACCGGAGAAGGGAAAAGGATTAAACGGAATCAGATTGATCTTGCAAGGTACGTTCTTGAGCAATGCGATCATTTGCGCCGCATGCTCGGGCTGATCGTTGACGTCCTTCAGCAGCGTGTACTCGATGGTCAGCACGCGCTTCTCTCCCAAGCGCGAGATATAGCGCTTGCAAGCATCCAGCACGACCGCCAACGGATACTTCTTGTTGATCGGCACCAGCTGGTTGCGCAGCTCGTCGTTGGGCGCGTGTAACGACAGCGCCAACGATACGTCGATCTGCTCGCCCAGCTTGTCGATCATCGGCGCGACACCGGAAGTCGACAGCGTCACCTTGCGCTTGGAAATGCCGTAGCCGAGGTCGTCCATCATGATGTTCATGGCGGAAACCACGTTATCGAAATTGAGCAATGGCTCGCCCATGCCCATCATCACCACGTTTGTAATCGCGCGATCGATCTTCGCCGGTACGGTGCCGAACGATTTGTTGGCGATCCAGACCTGGCCGATGACTTCGGCGGCGGTCAGATCGCTATTGAAACCTTGCTTGCCGGTGGAGCAGAAGCTGCAGTCCAGCGCACAGCCCGCCTGGGACGAGACACAGAGCGTGCCGCGATTGCCCTGCGGGATATAGACGGTCTCGACACAACTGCCGGACGCCACGCGCACGACCCACTTGCGGGTACCGTCGCTGGAAATGTCCTGGCTGACGACTTCGGGACCGCGAATCTCGGCGCAGCTCTTGAGCTTTTCGCGCAGGGCCTTGCCGAGATTGCTCATGTCGTCGAAGTCCTCGACGCCAAAGTGGTGGATCCACTTCATTACCTGACCGGCACGGAAGCGCTTCTCTCCGATGGACTCGAAGAAGCTTTCCAATTGCGGCTGGGTCAAACCCAGCAGGTTGGTCTTGCCGGTCGATGCAGTCATGGCTTCACCTTCGCACGCTTCGCTCAGCGAATGCGGGCGCAAACCTCGGTAGCCGAGAAGAAGTAGGCGATCTCGCGAGCGGCGGAAGCCTCGGAGTCGGAACCGTGAACGGCGTTTTCATCGATGGAAACGGCGAAATCGGCACGAATGGTGCCCGGAGCCGCTTCCTTCGGGTTGGTGGCGCCCATCAGCTCGCGGTTCTTCAGGACGGCGTCTTCGCCTTCCAGAACCTGAACGATGACCGGGCCGGAGGTCATGAAGGAAACCAGATCCTTGAAGAAGCCACGCTCGCTGTGCTCGGCGTAGAAGCCTGCGGCTTCGCGCTCCGACAGCTGGACCATCTTGGAGGCCACGACACGCAGACCGGCTTTTTCGAAACGCGTGGTGATTTCGCCGATGACGTTCTTGGCGACGGCATCCGGCTTGATGATGGAGAAGGTACGTTGAACAGCCATGGAAAAACTCCAGAAATCGAGGGATTAAAGCGAAAAATTAAACCCGCGAATTATACGCGGGTTCAAGTCAAATGCGTAGGGCGCCATCCACTGCGCCAGTGTGCGGCACTCTACGCCTGGCGCAAGCGCCGCGCGCCACGTGGCGAGCAGACCACTACTCGGCTTCTTCGATCCACGCCGCCTGAATGGCTTCGAGAACCTTTTCGCCGCCACGCTGCGGATCGTCCTGGAAGTCCGGCAGCGCCAGCACCCAGCGATGCAGATCGACGAAGTTGATGTAGCGCGGATCGACATCCGGCTTGCTTTCCACAAGCTCGATGGCGATATCCAGTACATCCGTCCATTTCAGGCTCATGTTCGTTACCTCAGTGTCCTTCGGAAACCTGGTTGATGGTGTACTTGGGTATTTCCACCACCAGATCCTCGTTCGCCACCGCCGCCTGGCAGGACAACCGCGAGGTAGGCTCCAGACCCCAGGCCTTGTCGAGCATGTCGTCTTCCAGCTCGTCGGAAGGCTCCAGCGAGGCGAAGCCCTCGCGAATCACCACGTGGCACGTGGTGCAGGCGCAGGACTTCTCGCAGGCATGCTCGATGTCGATGCCATTGCGCAAGGCGGCATCCAGCACGGTCTCACCCGGCTGCGCTTCTACAACAGCCCCTTCGGGACAATGCTCGGCATGGGGCAGAAAAACGATCTGCGGCATCAGGGTCATTCCTCGATTTCATTCAGGCGACGCCCGGACAGCGCGGCCTTGACGGTGGCGTCCAGGCGGCGTGCGGCAAAGGCGTCGGTAATTTGGCTGAGGCGCTTGGTCTGCTGTTCGATGGCCGAGCCATCGTTACCGCCCATCAGCTCGCGCAACTGGTGCATCTGCGCCTCGATGGCCAGCCGCTCGTCGGCTTCGAGCAAACGCTCGCCATCGACATCCAGCGCCGCCTGCACCGCCTCCAAGAGTCGCTGCGCCTCGACCTGGTGCTCGCGCAGTGCGCGTGCAGCCTTGTCTTCCCCGGCATGCTGGAAGGAGTCGCGCAGCATGCCGGCGATCTCGCCATCGGTCAGCCCATAGGAAGGCTTGACCTGGATGCTCGCCTCGACCCCCGAACCCAGCTCACGGGCGGCGACGCTGAGCAGGCCATCGGCGTCCACTTGGAAGGTCACGCGGATTTTTGCCGCGCCGGCCACCATCGGCGGGATGCCGCGCAGTTCGAAACGCGCCAGCGAGCGGCAGTCACTGATGAGCTCTCGCTCACCCTGCAGCACGTGGATGGCCATGGCTGTCTGCCCATCTTTGTAGGTGGTGAAGTCCTGCGCCCGCGCGACCGGGATGGTGGTATTGCGCGGAATAACCTTTTCCATCAGCCCGCCCATGGTCTCCAACCCCAGGGACAAGGGGATCACGTCGAGCAGCAGCAATTCCTCGCCTTCGCCACGCCGATTGCCGGCCAGGGTATCGGCCTGGATCGCGGCGCCGATGGCGACCACCTGGTCCGGATCGATATCGGTCAGCGGCTCGCGCCCGAACAGCCCGGCCACCGCCTGGCGCACGCGCGGCACCCGGGTCGATCCACCGACCATCACCACGGCTTCCACGTCCGCGATCTCGATGTCGGCATCGCGCAGCGCGCGCCGGCAGGCCTTGAGGCTGCGGGCAATCATCGGCTCGATCAGCGCATCGAACTGCTCGCGACTCAGCGAGCCCTGCCAAGAGCCGTAGTTCAGGGTCACGGAGGACTGCCGGCTGAGCGCTTCCTTGGCCGCACAGGCAGTCTGGAGCAAGCTGCGCTGGGCACCGGGATCGAGGTCCGCGGACAAGCCGGCCTGCTCGATCATCCAACCAGCAATGGCGTGGTCGAAATCATCTCCACCCAGCGCACTGTCACCACCGGTGGCCAGCACCTCGAAGACACCCTTGGTCAGGCGCAGGATGGAAATATCGAAGGTGCCGCCGCCCAGGTCATAGATGGCCACGACGCCCTCAGCCTGCTTGTCCAGCCCATAGGCGACGGCGGCGGCGGTAGGTTCGTTGAGCAGGCGCAGCACGCTCAGGCCGGCCAGCCGCGCTGCATCCTTCGTGGCTTGGCGCTGGGCTTCGTCGAAGTAGGCCGGCACGGTGATCACCGCCCCCACCAGCTCGCCGCCGAGTACCTGTTCGGCGCGCTGGCGCAGGGATTTAAGAATCTCGGCGGAAACCTCCACCGGGCTCTTCGGCCCCTGCACCGTCTCGATGAAAGGCATGTGCGACTCGCCCTCGACGAAGCGGTAGGGAAGCTGCTCGCCCAACTGTTTGACGTCCGCCAGGCCACGCCCCATCAGGCGCTTGACCGACAACACGCTGTTCAGCGGATCGCCCGCCGCGGCAGCCTTGGCGGACTCGCCGATCTCGACACCCTCGGGCAGGTAGCGCACTGCGGACGGCAGGATGACCTGCCCCTGGGCATCGGCCAGCGGCTCGGCCAGGCCGCTACGCAATGCAGCGACCAGCGAATTGGTGGTACCCAGATCGATTCCCACCGCCAGGCGGCGCTGATGGGGCTGAGGGCTCTGTCCGGGCTCGGCAATCTGCAATAAGGCCATGCTGTTCAGGAAATTCTCTGGCGCGCCGTCGGGCCGGCGCGCGGTTAATCGTCGAGGCGCTCTTCCAGCTGGCGCACTTCATGGGAAAGCTTGTCGAGGAACTGCATGCGCCGCACCAGGCGCTCGGCCTCATCTCGACGCGCGGCATCGTCCCAGCAAACCGCGAAGGACTCGTTCAACGCGTCCTGGGCAGCCTTGAGCCGTCGTTTGAAGACCGCCACCCCCTCCAGATCGGCGCTCTCCTGCAACTCCTCCAGCTCTTCGCGCCAGTGCATTTGCTGCATGAGGAATTCAGGGTCCTGCACCGTCGCTTCCAAGGGCAGCTCATGCCCCCCCAGGGAAAGCAGGTAGCGCGCACGCTGCGAAGCATGCCTCAGTGTCTGGTAGGCCTCATTGAGCCCGGCGGCACGCTCCAGTGCCAGCCGCTGCTCGCGCTCGGGCGCATCGGCAAACCGGTCGGGGTGAACGCCTCGGGCAAGTTCTCGATAGCGCTCGGCCAACCGATCGAGATCCAGGCGAAAGCCCGGCTGGAGGTCGAACAGGGCGAAATGGCAAGGCTTACCCACGAGACCCTCAGACGTTGAAGCTTTCGCCGCAACCGCACTCGCCGCGAACGTTCGGATTGTTGAACTTGAAGCCCTCGTTCAGGCCTTCGCGGGTGAAGTCGAGCTCGGTGCCATCCAGATAGGCGAGGCTTTTCGGGTCGATGATCACCTTGACGCCATGGCTTTCGAAAACCTGATCTTCCGCTGCAAGCTCGTCGACGAACTCCAGCACATACGCCAGCCCGGAACAACCGGTCGTGCGCACGCCCAGTCGAATGCCCTCGCCCTTGCCGCGCCCTTCCAGGGAGCGCCGGACATGGCTGGCGGCAGCTTCGGTCATGGTAATGGCCATGGCACCTCCTCGGGATATCAGAGCAAGCCTTTCTTCTGCTTGTAGTCGCGCACGGCCGCCTTGATGGCGTCCTCGGCGAGCACCGAGCAGTGGATCTTCACCGGCGGCAACGCCAACTCTTCGGCGATGGTGGTGTTCTTGATCAACTCGGCCTCGTCCAGCGTGCGCCCCTTCATCCACTCGGTGGCCAGGGAGCTGGAAGCGATCGCCGAACCGCAGCCATAGGTCTTGAACTTGGCGTCTTCAATCACGCCCTGCTCGTTGACCTTGATCTGCAAGCGCATCACGTCGCCACAGGCCGGCGCGCCGACCATGCCAGTACCGACATCGGGGTCCTGGGCGTCGAGCTTGCCGACGTTGCGCGGATTTTCGTAGTGGTCGATGACCTTGTCACTGTATGCCATGGTGCGTTTCCTCTTGACTTCGGAGCGTCAGTGCGCCTGCCACTCGACCTTGGACAGGTCGACGCCCTCTTTGAACATATCCCACAGCGGCGAGAGCTCGCGCAGCTTGGAAACCGCCTCGCGGATCTTCTGTGCGGCGTAGTCGACTTCTTCCTCGGTGGTAAAGCGGCCGAAGGTAAAGCGGATGGAGCTGTGAGCCAGCTCGTCGTTGCGCCCCAGGGCGCGCAGCACGTAGGAAGGCTCCAGGGAGGCCGACGTACAGGCGGAGCCGGACGAAACCGCCAGGTCTTTGAGCGCCATGATCAGCGACTCGCCTTCGACGTAGTTGAAACTCAGGTTGAGGTTGTGCGGCACGCGGGCCGTCAGACTGCCATTGACGTACAGCTCCTCCATATCCTCGACCTGCTTGAAGAAACGCTCGGAAAGCGCACGGATACGCTCGTTCTCCTGGGCCATTTCCTCCTTGGCGATGCGGAAGGCTTCGCCCATGCCGACGATCTGGTGGGTCGCCAGCGTGCCGGAACGCATGCCGCGCTCGTGGCCGCCACCATGGATCATGGCCTCCAGGCGTACCCGTGGCTTGCGCCGCACGAAGAGCGCGCCGATGCCCTTGGGACCGTAGGTCTTGTGGGCGGAGAATGACATCAGGTCGACCTTCATGCGCTCCAGGTCGATTTCCACCTTGCCGGTGGATTGTGCCGCATCGACATGGAACAGGATGCCGCGGGAGCGGGTCAGCTCGCCGATGGCGGCGATGTCGTTGACCGTGCCGATCTCGTTGTTGACGTGCATGATCGACACCAGCACGGTGTCCTCGCGCAGGGCCGCCTCGACCATCGCCGGCGTAATCAGGCCATCTTCGCCCGGCTCGATATAAGTGACTTCGAAACCTTCGCGCTCCAGCTGGCGCGTGGTGTCCAGGACCGCCTTGTGTTCGATCTTGGAGGTAACGATGTGCTTGCCCTTGGAGGCATAGAAGTGCGCCACTCCCTTGATCGCCAAGTTGTCTGACTCGGTCGCACCGGATGTCCAGACGATTTCGCGCGGATCGGCATTGACCAGCTCGGCAACCTGGCGACGGGCATTCTCCACCGCTTCCTCGGCCTTCCAGCCAAACACGTGGGAACGCGAGGCGGGGTTGCCGAAGTTGCCATCCACCAGCAAGCAGTCGCTCATTTTCTGCGCAACACGCGGATCGACCGGCGTGGTAGCTGAATAGTCCAGGTAAATCGGCAATTTCATCGGGCTCTCCTATCGGGCGGGCGCCTGCTCAATCGATGGCGGACGCTTCAATCTTATCCAGCTTGTCCAGATGCGGCGCTCGGCCATTGCAATGGCGCTGGTCCTGGCGCAGCGCAACTTCCTGCACCTCGCGACGGGTAACCAGGTCGGCAAGGCTGATACCGCTGAGGAATTCGTGGATCTGCTGACTCAGGTCGCACCAGAGGTGGTGGGTCAGGCAGGTATCGCCGGAGTGGCAATCGCCCAACCCCTGGCAGCGCGTGGCATCCACCGATTCGTTGACCGCGTCGATCACCTGCGCCACCTGAATCCCCTGCATGTCGCGGGACAACTGATAGCCGCCACCCGGACCACGCACACTGGAAACGAGATTGCTGCGTCGCAACTTGGCGAACAGCTGCTCCAGATAAGACAGGGAAATACCCTGGCGCTCGGAAATATCGGCCAGCGAGACCGGCCCTTGCTGCGCATGCAGCGCCAGATCGAGCATGGCAGTGACGGCGTAACGGCCTTTAGTGGTGAGTCGCATGGCAAATACCGCGGGATCACTGGTTTGGCGCGAGTATGCTATTCCCGAGTATTTAAGTCAACTAAAAGACCTATTGATTTACTCAGGTATAGCCGCGAGGAGGGATGCCCATCATAGCAAAACGCTAGCGGCTGCGCACCCGGCCGCGCGACTCAGGCGGCGCCATCCTCCTCCTTGACGCCGGCAAAATCCTCCTCACGCAGGGCCGGCAAGTCCTTGGCGCAATAGTCGCTGCCGAGAGCCTTGAGCGCAGCGCACATTCCTTCCAACCGATCATCGACCGCCTGCAGGTGGTCGAGCAACTGGCCGATAGCACGAGCCACCGGATCGGGCATGTCCTGCCCGACGCCATAAGCATCGAAGCCGTACTTTTCGGCTATCGCCTGACGCTTGGCCTCTTGCTCGTCGTCCGTCTTGACGATGATCCGCCCCGGAATGCCGACAGCCGTCGCACCAGCCGGCACGGCCTTGGTCACCACCGCATTGGAACCAATCTTGGCACCGGCACCCACGGTAAAGGGACCAAGCACCTTGGCCCCCGCCCCCACCACCACGCCATCTTCCAACGTCGGATGGCGCTTGCCCTTATTCCAGCTGGTGCCACCGAGCGTCACACCTTGATAGAGGGTGACATCCTCGCCGATCTCGGCGGTTTCGCCGATAACGATACCCATACCATGATCAATGAAAAAGCGACGACCGATCTTGGCACCCGGATGAATCTCGATACCGGTGAGCCAGCGACCGAAATTGGAAACGACCCGCGCCAGCCACTTCCAGCCGGCCAACCACAGGGAGTGAGCCAGACGATGCAGCCAGATGGCATGCAGGCCCGGATAGCAGGTGAGGACCTCGAATGCATTGCGAGCCGCCGGATCGCGATGGAATACGCTCTGAATATCTTCTTTGATGCGCTCGAACATCAGTGCTCTCTCCGCTTGTGGGGCTCACCCCTGGCCGCCTTCTGGGTTTCCGTCAGAATGCCGCGCAGTATGTTCATTTCCAACTTGCTGATGCCGGCCCGGCCGTACAGGCGCCGCAGGCGAGCCATCAGGTGACGCGGCTTGGCCGGGTCGAGGAAACCGATATCCACCAGCGTGTTCTGCAAGTGCCCGTAAAAGGACTCCAGGTCGTCGGCGGTCACCGGCTCGGCGTTGAGCATTGCCGTGGTTTCCAGCTTCTCCATCTTGGTCGGCCGCCCCTGGGCCGCCAACCAGGCCATGCGCACCTCGTAGGTCAGCACCTGCACCGCAGTAGCCAGATTCAGCGAGCTGAACTCCGGGTCCGACGGAATGTGCACGTGGTACTGGCAGCGCTGCAACTCCTCATTGGTCAGGCCTGCGTACTCCCGGCCGAACACCAGCGCCACCTCGTACCCCTGCCCCGCCTGCTCGATGGAGGTCGACGCACACTCGCGCGGATCCAGCAGCGGCCAGGGTATGCGACGGTCGCGCGCACTGGTGCCGAGCACCAGACTGCAGCCGGCCACCGCCTCTTCCAGGCTCGCAACCACCCGCGCGGCATCCAGGATATCGCTGGCCCCGGAGGCGCGGGCAACCGCCTCGGAACTGGGGAAATCCTCGGGATCGACCAGTACCAGCTGCGACAATCCCATGTTCTTCATGGCGCGCGCCGCCCCACCGATGTTGCCGGGATGGCTGGTGTTGACCAACACCACGCGAATGTTCTCTAGCAAGGCAAGGCTCCCGATGGACGGCAAGGGCAGCAAATCTTACAGAACCGCTCTAGTGAACGCCACGCGACGCGGGATACGGCGTTGATCACCGAAGCACCGCTTTTCGGCTTTTCTGCTAGAATGGCCGGCTTTCTTTAACGACCCAGGTGAATCCTCCATGCAGCCCATGCTGAATATCGCGCTGCGCGCAGCCCGCAGCGCCGGTGAACTGATCTTCCGCTCCACCGAGCGCCTGGACGTCATCTCGGTCAACGAGAAAGATGCCAAGGACTATGTCAGCGAAGTCGACCGCGCCGCCGAGCAGAGCATTATTACGGCGCTGCGCAAGGCCTACCCGACCCACAGCTTTCTCGGCGAAGAAGGCGGCCTGATTGAGGGCAGCGGCGAAGGCGCCGACTACCAGTGGATCATCGACCCGCTGGACGGCACCACCAACTTCCTGCGCGGCGTGCCGCATTTCGCCGTCAGCATCGCCTGCAAATACCGCGGCCGCCTCGAGCATGCAGTCGTGCTGGACCCGGTGCGCCAGGAAGAATTCACCGCCAGCCGCGGCCGCGGCGCCGCACTGAATGGCCGCCGCCTGCGCGTCAGCCCACGCAAGAGCCTGGAAGGCGCGCTGCTCGGCACAGGGTTTCCGTTTCGCGACAGCCAGCTCGACAACCTGGACAACTACCTGGGCATGTTCCGCAGCCTGGTTGGCCAGACCGCCGGCATCCGCCGCGCCGGCGCCGCCAGCCTGGATCTGGCCTACGTGGCTGCCGGCCGCTACGACGCGTTCTGGGAGTTCGGCCTGTCCGAATGGGACATGGCGGCCGGCGCACTGTTGATCCAGGAAGCCGGCGGACTGGTGAGCGACTTCAGCGGCGGCCATGAATTTCTCGAAAAAGGTCATATCGTGGCAGGCAACACCAAGTGCTTCAAAGCAGTACTGACGGCCATCCAGCCGCACCTTTCGCCATCGCTCAAGCGCTAAGCCTGCCAATACGAAAAAAGCGCCCAAGGGCGCTTTTTTTATTGCTCAGAACCAGAACTTACTGGGCGGCCAGAACCAACCTGCCCTGCTTATCGACCGGGATCTGGCTACCTGGATCGCGATCCATGCGCACCTGCCCCACTTCTCCGTCCAACCGATACTTGACGTCGTAGCCGACCAGCTTCTCGCTGGTATCGGTCACTGTGCTGCAGCGAGTTTCAGTGGTGGTGTAGGTACTGTTGGCCTGCATGTTTTCCTGCACCTTGTTGCCGGCGTAGCCACCGGCCGCAGCCCCGGCCACGGTGGCGATCTTCTTGCCGTTGCCGCCACCAACCTGGTTGCCCAGCACACCACCGGCAACCGCACCGATCAGCGTGCCGGCGATACGGTGCTCATCCTTGACCGGCCGCTGCCGCGTCACGGTCACATCCTTGCACACCTCGCGCGGAGTTCTGATGGTTTCCTTGACCGGCTGCACGGCGATCACTTCGGCGTAATCCGGCCCGCCAACCAGGCTGTAGGTCGCCACCGCACCACCGGCCGTAACGCCTACCGCACCCAATACCGCACCCACCAGCAATGACTTGTTCATACGCACCTCCGACTTCACAGCAGCGGGCGCAACGCCCCTTACCTAGCCTTGGATTCCGCGTCTGGCTTGTGGTTCAGCCAGATGCGGCAAACAGGCGAAAAACGGGATGCCGCTCACACTCATGGACGGTCGTCGACCTGCTCCTCCACTACCGGAGGAATCAGATCGTCTCGGGTCAGCTTGAACCAGATCAGCAGGATGCTGGCGATGTACACCGAGGAATAGGTACCAGCCGATACGCCGATGAACAAAGCAAGGGAGAAGCCCCAGAGGTTTTCCCCGCCGAATACCATCAACGCCAGAATCGCCAACAGGGTGGAGATTGAGGTCGCCATGGTGCGCAGTAGCGTCTGGGTGGTGGAGATGTTGATGTTCTCCACCAGGTCGGCCTTGCGCAGCACTCGGAAGTTTTCCCGGATGCGGTCGAACACTACGATGGTGTCGTTCAACGAATAACCGATGATCGCCAGAACGGCCGCCAGCACCGTGAGATCGAAGGGGATCTGGAAGAAACTGAACACGCCGAGGGTCAGGATCACGTCATGGATCAGCGAAAGAATGGCGCCGAGACTGAACTTCCACTGGAAGCGGAAGGCCACGTACAGCAGGATGCCGCCGAGCGCCAACAGCAGGCCCAGGCCGCCCTGGTCGCGCAGCTCCTCACCCACCGCCGGCCCCACGTACTCGACCCGCTTGACGGTAACCGGATTGCTCTGGTCGACATTCTCCAGCGCCGCCGCCACCTGGCCGCCCAGTTGCGGGTCGTCGCTCTGGATACGCACCAGCACATCGGTAGTGGCACCGAAGCTCTGGACCACCGCATTGGGGTAGCCGCCGGTGCGCAATTGCTCGCGCACCTGGTCCAGCTGGGCAGGCTGCTCATAGCCCAGCTCGATCAGCGTACCGCCGGTGAAATCGAGACCGAAGTTCAGCCCCTTGATCGCCAGGCTGCCGAGGGAAATCAGGGTCAGCACCACGGTCGCAGCGAACGCCAGGTGGCGAACGCCCATGAAGTTGATTACGCGTTTCATCGTGCTAGCCCCTTAAATCCACAGCTTCTTGAGTTCGCGGCCACCGAAGATCAGGTTGACCATGCCGCGGGTGACGATGATGGCGGTGAACATCGAGGTGACGATGCCGAGCGACAGGGTGACCGCAAAGCCTTTCACCGGCCCGGTACCCATGGCGAACAGGATCAAACCGACCAGCAACGTGGTCAGGTTTCCGTCGAGAATCGCCGAGAACGCGCGATCGAAGCCTTCGTGAATGGCACGCTGTATCGACAGGCCATTGTCGATCTCCTCTCGGATACGCGAGAAGATCAACACGTTGGCGTCCACCGCCATGCCCATGGTCAGGACGATACCCGCAATACCTGGCAACGTGAGCGTGGCGCCGAACAGCGACATTGCCGCTACCAGAACCACCATGTTGAACGACAGTGCCACGGTGGCCAGCAGACCGAAGAACTTGTAGATGAGAACGATGAACAGCGCGACGAAGAGGAAGCCCCAGAGCGCGGCCTGAGCGCCAAGCTTGATGTTCTCGGCACCAAGGCTCGGGCCGACGGTGCGCTCCTCGACGAAGTACATCGGCGCCGCCAGGCCACCGGCACGCAACAACAGAGCCAGCTCGGACGCCTCGCCCGGGCCGTCAAGCCCGGTGATGCGGAAGCTGTTGCCCAGCGGCGACTGGATGGTCGCCAGGCTGATGATTTTCTTCTCTTCCTTGAAGCCCTGCACCGGCACCAGCTTCTCGACGCCGTCGACCACTTCCTTGACCTCGCGGGTCACCGGCTTCTGCTCGATGAAGACCACCGCCATGCTGCGGCCGACATTATTACGGGTGGCACGGTTCATCAGCTCGCCGCCGTGGCCGTCGAGCCGAATGTTTACCTGCGGCCGCCCATTCTCGTCGAAGTTGGACTGGGCATCGGTCACCTGGTCGCCGGTAACGATCAGGGTGCGCTCGAGCAGCACGGGCGGCCGGCGCTCTTCGCGAAACTCGAAGCTCTCGGTGGTAGCACGCGTCGCATCCGGTTCGGCCTGCAGGCGGAACTCAAGGTTGGCGGTCTTGCCGAGAATGCTCTTCGCCGTGGCGGTATCCTGCACGCCGGGCAACTCGACGACGATGCGATTGGCGCCCTGGCGCTGCACCAGCGGCTCGGACACACCCAGTTCGTTGACTCGGTTACGCACGGTGGTGAGGTTCTGCTTCAGCGAGTACTCGCGGATCTCGGTGCGCTTGGCCTGACTCAACGCCAAGCGCAAAACGTGCAGGTCGTTGCGCTGCTCGACGCTGACGTCGAAATCGCGGAACTCCTTGCGCACCAGATCGCGAGCCTCTTCCGCGAGCGCCGCATCGGCGAAGCCCAGCTGGATCGCAGCGCCCTGCATCGGCAGGCTGCGATAGCGCACGCGCTCCTTGCGCAGCAGGGTCTTGACCTCGCCCTCGTAGACCTTCAGGCGCGCATCGAGCGCTTTGTCCATGTCCACTTCCATAAGGAAGTGCACACCACCGGAGAGGTCGAGGCCGAGCTTCATCGGTCCGGCACCCAGGTTACGCAGCCATTGAGGCGTGGTCGGCGCCAGGTTGAGTGCCACCACGTAGTCATCGCCCAGGGCGCGACGAACCACGTCCTTGCCTGGCAACTGGTCTTCCATATTGGTCAGCCGCAGCAGGCCGCCGCCTTGCTCGCCGAGGCTGCTGCCCTTGACCTCGATGCCCGCCGCCTCGAGGGCGCGTTCGGCACGCTGGAGATCGGCCTCGGTAATCTGGGTGGCGACGCTCTGGCCGCGAACCTGGATCGCCGGATCGTCCGGGTAGAGATTGGGTGCGGAATAGATAACGCCGATCGTCAGGACCATGATGATCAGCAGGTACTTCCACAGAGGATATTTGTTCAGCATGACGCCGCCCGTTTATGACGCGGGGCGCCTTGCGCGCCCCGTCGAATGTTGTGAACTGTGTCTTGGTGTCAGATGGCTTTCAGCGTGCCCTTGGGCAGCGTGGCGGCAATCGCCACCTTCTGAATCTTCAGCTCGACGGTGTTGGACACCTCGATCACCACGAAGTCGTCGGTCACCTTGGTGACCTTGCCGGCGATGCCGCCGGTGGTTACTACTTCGTCACCCTTTTGCAGACCGCCGATGAGGTTCTTGTGCTCCTTGGCGCGCTTGGCCTGCGGGCGCCAGATCATCAGGTAGAAGATGACCACGAAACCGGCAAGCAAGAAGAACTGCATGTATTCGCCACCCGGAGCGGCTGCGGCCGGAGCGGCGGCATCGGCATAGGCGGCGGGGATCAAAAAGCTCATGTAACACTCCTGTGAGAAAGCAAGAAAGGTTTCGCTCGGATTCAGCCCAGAGGCGGCGTGGGCAGGCCGCGCTTGGCATAGAAGGCATCGACAAAGGCGGCCAATGTACCCTGTTGAATAGCCTCGCGCAAACCAGCCATCAGGCGCTGGTAATGGCGCAAGTTATGGATGGTATTCAGCATGCTGCCGAGCATTTCGCCGCATTTATCCAGATGATGCAGGTAGGCGCGCGAGAAGTGCCGACAGGTGTAGCAATCGCAGCTCGCATCCAGCGGCGAGTCGTCGTGCTTGTGCGCAGAATTGCGGATCTTCAGCACGCCGGTCTCGACGAACAGATGACCGTTGCGCGCATTGCGCGTGGGCATCACGCAGTCGAACATGTCCACGCCGCGACGCACCCCTTCGACCAAGTCTTCCGGCTTGCCCACGCCCATCAGGTAGCGCGGCTTGTCGGCCGGCATCTGCGCAGGTAGGAAATCGAGGACCCGGATCATCTCCTCCTTCGGCTCGCCTACCGACAATCCACCAATGGCCAGGCCATCGAAGCCGATTTCGTCGAGCCCCTCCAGGGAGCGCATGCGCAACTCTTCGTGCATGCCGCCCTGCACGATGCCGAACAATGCCGAGGGATTGTCGCCGTGGGCGAGCTTCGAGCGCTTGGCCCAGCGCAGCGACAACTCCATGGAGCGCTTGGCAACGTCAAAATCCGCCGGATAGGGCGTGCATTCGTCGAAGATCATCACGATGTCCGAGCCCAGCGCACGCTGCACTGCCATGGACTCTTCCGGCCCCATGAAGACCTTGGCGCCATCCACCGGCGAGGCGAAGGTCACGCCCTCCTCCTTGATCTTGCGCAAAGCACCCAGGCTGAACACTTGGAAACCGCCTGAATCGGTGAGGATAGGCCCCTGCCACTGCATGAAATCGTGCAGGTCGCCATGCTTGCGGATCACCTCGGTGCCAGGTCGAAGCCACAGGTGAAAGGTATTGCCGAGAATGATCTGCGCACCGATCGCCTCGATGTCGCGCGGCAGCATGCCCTTGACCGTGCCATAGGTGCCCACCGGCATGAAGGCCGGCGTTTCGACGACTCCGCGGGGAAAGGTAAGGCGCCCACGGCGCGCGCGCCCGTCGGTAGCCAGCAACTGAAAATTCATGAACGACATTAACGATCCTCCGGCCCGCGAGCCGCCGGGTTGCGCGTGATGAACATGGCATCACCGTAGCTGAAGAAGCGATAGCCCTGCTCCACCGCCGCCGCGTAGGCGGCCATGGTCTCGCGGTATCCGGCGAAGGCCGAGACCAGCATCAGCAAGGTGGATTCGGGCAAGTGGAAGTTGGTCACCAGGGCATCGACCACATGGAACGGACGCCCCGGATAAAGAAAGATGTCGGTCTCGCCGCTAAAGGCCTTCAGCTCGCCATCGCGCGCCGCGCTTTCCAGGGAGCGCACGCTGGTGGTACCGACGGCGACCACGCGACCGCCACGGGCGCGGCAGGCAGCGACCGCATCGACCACCGCCCGCTCGACCTCCAGCCACTCCTGGTGCATGTGGTGATCTTCGATACGCTCCACGCGCACCGGTTGGAAGGTACCCGCTCCGACATGCAGCGTGACGAAAGCGGTTTCCACGCCCATCTCGCGGATCGCATCCAACAGCGGCGCATCGAAATGCAGCCCGGCGGTCGGCGCGGCCACCGCACCGGCACGCTCGGCGTAAACGGTCTGATAGCGTTCGCGGTCGGCCGCCTCGTCGGGGCGATCGATATAAGGAGGCAACGGCATATGGCCGACACGCTCCAACAGCGGCAACGCTTCCTCGGCGAAGCGCAGCTCGAACAGCGCCTCGTGCCGGGCCAGCATTTCGGCTTCGCCGCCACCTTCCAGGAAAATCTTCGAGCCGGGCTTGGGCGACTTGCTCGAGCGCACATGGGCCAGCACCCGATGGCTATCCAGCACGCGCTCGACCAGGATCTCCAGCTTGCCGCCGCTGGCCTTCCGGCCGAACAACCGCGCCGGGATCACCCGCGTATTGTTGAAGACCATGAGATCGCCTGGGCGCAGATACTCCAACAGGTCGGCAAAATGCCGATGAGCCAACCCACCGCTCGGTCCATCGAGCACCAACAGCCGACTGGCGCGACGCTCGGCGAGCGGATGACGGGCAATCAGGGTTTCGGGCAGTTCGAAGGAAAAATCGGCAACGCGCATGATGGAGGTCGTCGTGCAGGGGGCGCAAAGCTTACCGGAAATGCCACCAACTGACCACGGACAGCGATTGACCGCGCCCCTCACCCTCCCTATACTGCGCCGCCATTGTGCCTCGGTGGCGGAATCGGTAGACGCGGCGGATTCAAAATCCGTTGCTGGCGACAGCGTGAGAGTTCGAGTCTCTCCCGAGGCACCACAATGCTCCCAGTCCTGGGCGGCACGCGCCAGACGGCGCAGCCAGCTATGCCAGGATCTAACCGCCTCCTCCGGCGGCCTCGTTGCTTCTCGTTTCTCGCTGCTCCCAATGGCCTGGCAAAAGGCCTGCTTTCGCGACCGCAATAAGCGTCGCCGAGCCCGATAAAACCGCATGCTCTGAGGGGTTGGCATTTCCCGCGGAGTTAGCGTAGAGTGTGCCCACTGTGTTTGCATGGGTCGCTGTTGAATCGTGACCTGGTGCAGTAGATCCTACAGATCCGCTACATCCCGCTCGACTTCTCTTACTCTCTGCAACCAGTTCCAGCCCTCGGCCGTGGCCGAGGCTGTCATCAACTTTAGTTCCAAGGAAATAAGACATGTCGAATCGTCAAAACGGCACCGTTAAGTGGTTCAACGACGAGAAGGGCTTCGGCTTCATCACTCCCGAGAGCGGTCCGGATCTGTTCGTGCACTTCCGCGCCATCCAAGGCCAAGGCTTCAAGAGCCTGAAAGAAGGCCAGAAGGTAAGCTTCATCGCCGTGCAGGGCCAGAAAGGCATGCAGGCTGATGAGGTTCAGGTCCTGGCCTGATCTGCGCAGCCGTTTAAAAAGCCCCTGATGGCAACATCAGGGGCTTTTTTGTGCCCGCGTTTTCGTAAACTACCCAACCGATTTCTTCGCCGCGAGCCTGTCATGCCGAAACACCAGCTGCGCCCCCAGGGCGATTTCCCGAATGCCGGCCTGCTCCGCCGGCTGGCAGCCATGTTCTACGACTTCCTGCTCTGCGTGGCCTTGCTGATGGTGGTCACCCTGCTCTACAAGCTGGCACTGATGGGGTTCTACGGTGAAGCCCAGCTCCGACAATTATCCGACGCCGGCGCCCTCGATGGCGACCCCCTGCTTTCCAGCCTGCTACTGCTGACTCTGTTCGCCTTTTTCGCCAAGTTCTGGACCCACAGCGGCCAAACCCTCGGCATGCAGGTGTGGAACATTCGCGTGCAGAACAGCGACGGCAGTGCGATCAGCCTGTGGCAAGCACTGCTGCGCTTCCTGATCGCCATCGCCTCCTGGCTAAGCCTGGGCCTGGGCTTCTTCTGGATACTCTGGGACAAGCGCAAACGCAGCTGGCACGACATGTACTCCGATAGCCAGATCGTGCAGCTACCGAAGAACACCCATAAGAAATAGCAGACGCAAAAAAGCCGGCCCTCGAGCCGGCTTTCCCTTCCCTTACTCAACCGGCGCGACGAAGCAACCAGAAGCCTGCCAGCGCGCACACGCCTGCCGGCAGCAGCACCGCCAGCAGCGGCGAGAAGCCAAACACCAAACTGGATGGGCCGAGCAGGTCCTGGGCAATACGGAATACGAAGCCGACCAGCACCCCGGTGAACACCCGCTGACCGAGGGTAACCGAACGCAGCGGACCGAAGATGAAGGAAATCGCCATCAGCACCAGCGCCATGGTCACCAGCGGCTGCAGCAATTTGGTCCACAGCGCCAGCCAGTATTGGCTGTTGTTCAACCCCTGCTCGGCCAGGTATTGGATGTAGCGCCACAGACCGGTGATCGACAACGCATCCGGTGCCAACACCACGGTATTCAGCAGCTGCGGGTTCAGCTCGATCTCCCAGCGCTCGCTGGCGACCTCGTCGACCTCGGTACTGCGCTCCAGGAAGCGCGTGGTCTTGACGTCCTCGAGCTGCCAGTGGCCGCCCTGATAGAGCGCGCGCCGGGCGAAGCTGGAAGACAGCAGCCGCCGCTGGTCGTCGAAACGATAGCGGGTCACCCCGTAGAGCACGCCATTGGGCTGCACGGCATTGATGTGCACGAACTCATCGCCCTGCCGATGCCAGAGACCATGCCTGGCGCTCTGCGCTTCACCGCCCCCCTGGGCCAGGGCACGATTGGCCTGGGCCAGGTTCTCGGTCCAGGGCGCGACGTACTCTCCGATCAGGATGCCGGCCAGCAACAGCACCAGCATCGGCTTCATCACTGCCCATACGATGCGCCCCACCGACACGCCGGCGGCACGCATGATGGTCAGCTCGCTGCTGCTGGCCAGACTGCCAAGCCCGATCAGGCAACCGATCAACGCCGCCATCGGCAGCATTTCATAGGTGCGTCGCGGCAGGGTCAGCAGCACGTAGGTCAGCGCATCGAGCAAACTGTAGCCACCCTCGATGTCGCCCAACTCGTCGATGAAGGCGAACAGCAGCGCCAGGCCCACGATAATGCCCAGCACCGAGAGGATGGCGAAGAACACACTGGTCCCGATGTAGCGATCCAACTTAACCATGGACCACCTCCCGCGCCGCGCGAAGACCCGCCACTTTGAGACGCAGCGCCTCCCAGTAGAGCAAGACCAAACCGATCAGCAAGAACAACCCGTGCACCCACCAGAGCCCCACCTCCGGCGACAACTTGCCCTTGCTCAGTGCGCCACGCGCCGCAATCAACAAGCTCAGATAAGCCATATACAGCAGCACCGCCGGCAACAGTTTCAGAAAACGCCCCTGGCGCGGATTCACTCGAGACAAGGGCACCGCCAGCAGCGCGACGACGAACACCAGCAGCGGCAGCGACAGGCGCCACTGCAATTCCGCCTGCAGCTTGTGATCGTCGCTACCGAGCAGTTCGCGGGTGGGAATCGCTTCGCGCTCACCGATCTCGGCACTGACTTCCGGCTTGGGCAGCAGCACCCCATAGGTCTCGTACTGGATGGCCCGGTAGTCCGCCGCGCCGGGGTTGCCGTCGTAACGGTAGCCATTCTTCAGGATCAGGTAGCGACTGCCGTCTTCCTGGATTTCCTGGCGACCGGATTCGGCGACCAGCACGGTGATGCCGCGCTCCTTGCCGCTTTCGCGGGACAGGCGCTTCTCGGAAATGAAGATCTTCGACAGTTCGCCGCGGTCTTCCGACAGCTCTTCGCTATAGGTCACCCGAGAACCATCGCGCATGGCCTGGAAGCGGCCGGGAACCAGGGTATCGAATTCGGTCAGCGCCTCCTGCTGGTTGAGGATGCGCGCCACCCCGGCGACGCCCTGCGGCGTCAGACCCATGCTCAGCCATGCCACCATCAGCGCGACCAACGCGGTGGGCGCCAGGGTATAGGCCATCAGCCGCTGCTGGCTCATGCCGGTGGCGGACAGCACGGTGATTTCGCTATCGAGATAGAGCCGGCCATAGGCGAGCAGCACACCGAGGAACAATCCCAGCGGCAGGATCAGCTGGAGGAAGCCTGGCATGCGCAGGCCCATGATCATGAACAGTACGCTCGGATCGAGCACCCCCTGCGCGGCCTGGGCGAGGTACTTGATGAAGCGGCCGCTCATGATGATTACCAGCAGCACGGCACTCACGGCGCTCAAAGTAACCAACAGTTCACGGGACAGATAACGAAAGACAATCAAACCAGACGCTCCAGGGTTGTCAGGCTCAGGCGGCAGCGCTCACACTAGCTGCTTTGTGTGCCGGCCAGCCTCGAAAAATAGCCGGCATTATATCCTTCAAACCCGACTCTTTGTCTTGGGGACATCTCGTCATGGAATTCCTTGTCAAAAGCGCTCGTCCGGAAACCCTGAAAACCGCCACTCTGGTCCTCGCGGTCGGCGAAGGCCGCAAGCTCGGCGACACGGCCAAGGCCGTGGATGCCGCCAGTGGCGGCGCCATCAGCGCACTGCTCAAGCGCGGCGACCTGGCCGGCAAGGTCGGCCAGACCCTGCTGCTGCATAACCTGCCCAACCTCAAGGCAGAGCGCGTATTGCTGGTCGGTTGCGGCAAGGAACGCGAACTGTCCGACCGCCAGTTCCGCAAGGTCGTCGCGGCGGTCTTCGGCGTGCTCAAGGGCTTGGGTGGCAACGATGCCGCGCTGACCCTGCACGAACTGGCGGTGAAAGGCCGCGACGCCTACGGCAAGGCACGTCTGTTGGTGGAAACGCTGGCTGACGGCAGCTACGTTTTTGATCGTTTCAAAAGCCAGAAGAGCGACCCGCGCACCCTGAAGAAAATCGTCCTGCTCAGCGACAAGGCCACCAGCGCCGAGGTCGAGCGCGGTGCGACGCATGCCCAGGCCATCGCCGCCGGCATGGAGCTGACCCGCGACCTTGGCAACCTGCCGCCAAACCTGTGCCACCCAAGCTTTCTCGCCGAGGAAGCCAAAGCGCTGGCCAAGACCCACAAGAGCCTCAAGGTCGAGGTGCTGGATGAGAAGAAGCTCAAGGAACTGGGCATGGGCGCCTTCCTCGCCGTGGCCCAGGGCAGCGAACAGCCGCCGCGACTGATCGTGCTCAACTACCAGGGTGCGAAGAAGGACGACAAGCCCGTGGTCCTGGTGGGCAAGGGCATTACCTTCGATACCGGCGGCATCAGCATCAAGCCCTCGGCCAACATGGACGAGATGAAGTACGACATGTGTGGCGCCGCCAGCGTGCTCGGTACCTTCCGCACCCTGCTGCAACTGGAGCTGCCGATCAACGTGGTCGGCCTGATGGCCTGCGCCGAGAACATGCCCAGCGGCCACGCCACCCGCCCCGGGGACATCGTCACCACCATGAGCGGTCAGACCGTCGAGATTCTCAATACCGACGCAGAAGGTCGCCTGGTGCTGTGTGACACCCTGACCTACGCCGAGCGCTTCAAGCCGCAGGCGGTGATCGACATCGCCACCCTCACCGGCGCCTGCATCGTCGCCCTGGGCAGCAACACCGCCGGCCTGATGAGCAACAACGACGGCCTGGTGAAGGAGCTACTCAAAGCCGGCGAAAGCGCCGACGACCGCGCCTGGCAATTGCCGCTCTTCGACGAATACCAGGAGCAACTGGACAGCCCGTTCGCCGACATCGCCAACATCGGCGGCCCCAAGGCCGGCACCATCACCGCCGGCTGCTTCCTCTCGCGCTTCGCCAAGAACTTCCACTGGGCGCACCTGGATATCGCCGGCACCGCGTGGATCAGCGGCGGCAAGGAAAAGGGCGCCACCGGTCGTCCGGTCCCCATGCTCAGCCAGTTCCTGCTGGAGCGCAGCAAGGCCTGAGCCAAACCACCGGGGCGGACCTATTCGCCCCGGTGACTGTCCACCGATAGACCGAGCCCACTCACCGACCGCCATGACCAAAGTCGATTTCTACATCCTACCCAGCGCCGACCCGGCGGCCCGCCTGGAATTCGCCTGCAAGCTGACCGAAAAGGCCTGGCGCCTGGGCCATCGGGTCTACCTGCACTGCGCCGATGCAGTACAGCGCGAGACCCTGGATGCACGACTGTGGAGCTTCAAGGGCGAAAGCTTCGTCCCCCACGGCAGCGCCGAGGAAGACCAGCAGGCGCCGGTGGCGCTGGGCCTGAGCGAAGACCCCGGCAGCCACTGCGATCTGCTGGTCAACCTGAGTACCCAGGTACCGGCCTTCTTCACTCGATTCGCCCGTGTCGCCGAAGTGGTGGTGGAAGAACCGACCATCCGCCAGGCGGCCAGGGAGAATTTCCGTTTCTACCGAGAAGGCGGCTATCCTTTGCAGGATCACCGCCTGCCCCGCCTCTGAACGCCCCCATGGACAGCCGCAAACCGCCGCAACCACCCGAGCACCTGCTGGACGATCTCGAATCGATCCGCCAACTGCTGGGCCAGGACCACCTCGAACCGCCGCTGCTGACCGATTCGATCGACCCGAACAGCATTCCCCTGCTGTCCGAGATCGTCACGCCGGCGCCGCGCCCGGCCGCGTCTCCGGCCAGACCGCAACCCACTCAAGCGCCGACTGCCACGCCACGCCCGGCACCGCAGGCGACCCCGCCCGCCACCGCCCCGCGCCCGCCGCAGAGCACTGCCCAGGAAATCACTCGGATCGACCGCGAGCTGCGCGCCGCCGGGCAACTGATCCTGCAGGACGTGATCGACGACTTTGTGCCGCAGATCGAAGCCGAGCTGCGCCGCCGCCTGGAAGCACGCCTGGACCGGCTGCTGGCCCAGCGCAAGAAATAAGCCCGGCGCCCTCCTGCGCCAGCTGCCTGCCGCCAGCCATCCAGAACCGTTATACTCCCCGGTTTTTCCGCTCAGCCGCATTAAGGGTCCCGCCGCGCATGGATAAGACCTACCAGCCGCACGCCATCGAAACCTCCTGGTACCAGACCTGGGAGTCGAAGAACTATTTCGCTCCCCAGGGCTCCGGCGAGCCCTACACCATCATGATCCCGCCGCCGAACGTCACCGGCAGCCTGCACATGGGCCATGGTTTCAACAACGCGATCATGGATGCGCTAATCCGCTTCCGTCGCATGCAGGGCCGCAACACCCTGTGGCAGCCGGGCACCGACCACGCAGGCATCGCCACCCAGATGGTGGTGGAACGCCAACTGGCCGCGCAGGGCATCAACCGTCACGATCTCGGTCGCGAGAAGTTCCTGGAGAAGGTCTGGCAGTGGAAGGAAGAGTCCGGTGGCAACATCACCCGCCAGATTCGCCGCCTCGGCTCCTCGGTGGACTGGTCGCGCGAGCGCTTCACCATGGACGACGGCCTGTCCGAGGCGGTGAAGGAGGCCTTCGTACGCCTGCATGAGGACGGCCTGATCTACCGCGGCAAGCGCCTGGTCAACTGGGACACCAAGCTGCACACCGCCATTTCCGACCTGGAAGTGGAGAACCATGACGAGAAGGGCAATCTCTGGCACCTGCGCTATCCGCTGGCCGACGGCTCCACGACCGCCGAGGGAAAGGATTACCTGATCGTCGCCACCACCCGCCCGGAAACCATGCTTGGCGACACCGCCGTGGCCGTGCATCCGGAAGACGAGCGCTACAAGGCACTGATCGGCCAGTTCGTCGAACTGCCGCTGGTGGGCCGGCGCATTCCCATCGTCGCGGATGACTACTGCGACCCCGAGTTCGGCACCGGCTGCGTGAAGATCACCCCGGCCCACGACTTCAACGACTACGAAGTCGGCAAGCGCCACGACCTGCCGCTGATCAACGTGCTCGACAAGAATGCGGCGATACTGGCCAAGGCCCAGGTGTTCAACCTCGACGGCAGCGTCAACGCCGAGGTCGACCCGAGCTTGCCAGAGGAATACGCCGGCCTGGACCGCTTCGAGGCGCGCAAGCGCATCGTCGCCGCCTTCGAGGCCGCCGGCCTGCTGGAAAAGATCGAAGACCACGCGCTGAAAGTGCCGAAGGGCGACCGCTCCGGCACCGTGATCGAGCCTTGGTTGACCGACCAGTGGTACGTCTCCACCAAGCCGCTGGCCGAGAAGGCCATCGCCGTGGTCGAGAGCGGTGAAATCCAGTTCGTACCCAAGCAGTACGAGAACATGTACTTCTCCTGGATGCGCGACATCCAGGACTGGTGCATCAGCCGCCAGCTGTGGTGGGGCCACCGCATTCCGGCCTGGTACGACGAGTTGGGCAATGTCTACGTCGGCCGCGACGAAATGGACGTGCGGCGCAAGCACGGCCTCGGCAACGAAGTGGAACTGGTGCAGGACGAGGACGTACTGGACACCTGGTTCAGCTCCGGCCTGTGGACCTTCTCCACCCTCGGCTGGCCGCAGCAGACCGAGGAACTGAAGACCTTCCACCCCACCGATGTGCTGGTCACCGGCTTCGACATCATCTTCTTCTGGGTCGCCCGGATGATCATGCTGTCCACCCACCTGACCGGGCAGATTCCGTTCAAGACCGTCTACGTCCACGGCCTGGTGCGCGACGGCCAGGGCCAGAAGATGTCCAAGTCCAAGGGCAACGTGCTCGATCCGCTGGACATAGTCGACGGCATCACCCTCGAAGAGCTGCTGGAGAAACGCACCAGCGGCATGATGCAGCCCAAGCTGGCCGAGAAGATCGCCAAGCAGACCAAGGCCGAATTCCCCGAAGGCATCGCCAGCTACGGCACCGATGCCCTGCGCTTCACCTTCTGCTCGCTGGCCACCACCGGCCGCGACGTGAAGTTCGACATGGGCCGCGTCGAGGGTTATCGCAACTTCTGCAACAAGCTTTGGAACGCCGCCAACTTCGTCATCGAGAACACCGATGGCCAGGACACTGGCGTTAACGGTGAAGAAGTCGAGCTGTCCTCGGTCGACCGTTGGATCATCTCCGCGCTGCAACGCACCGAGCAGGAAGTCACCCGTCAGCTCGATGCCTTCCGCTTCGACCTGGCTACCCAGGCGCTCTACGAGTTCGTCTGGGACGAGTACTGCGCCTGGTACCTGGAGCTGGTGAAGCCTGTGCTGTGGGACGAGAACGCACCGATCGAGCGCCAGCGCGGCACTCGCCGCACACTGATCCGTGTGCTGGAAGTGATCCTGCGCCTGGCCCATCCGTTCATGCCGTTCATCACCGAGGAAATCTGGCAGCGCATCAAGGCCCAGGCCGGAGCCAGCGGCGACACGCTCATGCTGCAGACCTGGCCGGTAGCGAACGAGAGCCGCATCGACGCCGCCGCCGAAGGCGACATCGAGTGGGTCAAGCAGTTGATGCTCGGCGTGCGGCAGATTCGCGGCGAGATGAAGATCTCCATGGCCAAGCGCATCGACATCATCGTGCAGAACGCCAATGCCGAAGACCTGCGCCGCCTGGCCGACTTCGAGCCGCTGCTGAACAAGCTGGCCAAGCTGGAATCGGTGCGCGTACTGGCCGCCGGCGAAGAAGCACCGATGTCCGCCACCGCCCTGGTCGGCGAGATGCAGGTGTTGGTGCCGATGGCCGGGTTGATCGACAAGGACGCCGAACTGGCACGCCTGGACAAGGAAATCCAGCGCCTGGACGGCGAGGTCAAGCGGGTCGGCGGCAAGCTGGCCAACGAAGGCTTCGTCGCCAAGGCCCCGGCCGAGGTGCTCGACAAGGAGCGCGCCAAGCTGGCGGAAGCCGAGCAAGCCCTCGGCAAGCTCGCCGAGCAGCGCGAGAAGATCGCCAATCTGTAACCCGTGAAGCCCGCCATCGCAAGATCGCGGGCTTTTTTATGGCCACTGCGCATGGCCAATCACTGCGAGGGAGCCGCTTCTTGTCCAGCATCAAGGCAATGACTCGACCGCTTGCCGATAGTGCCGGCAACGCCAACGGCGCTTTCCACCCGACACGTTGTTGGGCATGCTGCCGCTCACACCTTTTCCATGCATTCAGATTCCAACCATAACTAACCTTCTGACTGGAAATTCAGCCTATGTACGCTTACGCCCTCATGGCACTGGTATTCGTGCTCGGATACCTCTGCATCGCCCTGGAACATCCGCTGAAGATCGACAAGGCCGCCTCGGCATTGTTGACCGCGGTATTGTGCTGGACCCTTCTGGTGCTCGGTGCCGACAGCATATTGCCGCAGATCGGCCACGGTACCGCCGGCGCCTTCGACAATACCCACCATGTGGTCGAGGAGCTGCGCCATCACCTCGGCGAGATTTCCGAGATCCTGTTCTTCCTGATGGGCGCCATGACCATCGTCGAACTGGTCGATGCCCATGAGGGTTTCAAGGTCATCACCGACCGCATCCGCACCAACAAGCGCGTCACCCTGCTGTGGATGGTGGCACTGATCACTTTCTTCCTCTCCGCGGCGCTGGACAACCTGACCACCACCATCGTGATGATCTCGCTGCTGCGCAAGCTGATTTCCGAGCAGCGCGAGCGCTGGTTCTACGCCGGCATCGTGGTGATCGCCGCCAACGCTGGCGGCGCCTGGTCGCCGATCGGCGACGTGACCACCACCATGCTGTGGATCGGCGCCCAGATCAGCACCAGCGGCATCGTCACCAGCCTGATCCTGCCGAGCCTGGTCTGCCTGCTGGTACCGCTGCTGATCCTCAGCTTTACCCTCGGCGGCGAGATCGAAAGGCCGCAGGAAGTGATTCTGGACGAGGAACACCGCGACCCCACCACGCCCTTCGAGCGCAACCTGATCTTCATCCTCGGCATCGGCGCACTGCTGTTCGTGCCGGTATTCAAGACCGTGACCCACCTGCCGCCGTACATGGGCATCCTGCTCGGCCTCGGCGTGCTCTGGGTGGTCACCGAAGTCATCCATCGCGGCAAGAATGACGAAGACAAGCATCCCCTGTCGGTCGTCGGCGTGCTGCGCCGCATCGACACCACCAGCGTGCTGTTCTTCCTCGGCATCTTGCTGGCGGTCTCCAGCCTGGCCAGCGCCGGTCACCTGACCCAGGTCGCCACCGCGCTGCGCGACAGCCTGGGCGACGTCTATGCGATCAACATCGCCATCGGCCTGCTGTCCTCGGTCGTGGACAACGTGCCGCTGGTGGCCGGCGCCATGAAGATGTACCCGCTGGTGAGCCCCGAGGCGCTGGCCATCGCCGGCGACGAAGCCGGCTGGCTGGCCAACTTCGTGGCCGATGGCAAGTTCTGGGAAATGCTCGCCTACTGCGCCGGCACCGGCGGCAGTTGCCTGATCATCGGCTCCGCGGCCGGTGTCGCGGCCATGGGCATGGAGAAGATCAACTTCGTCTGGTACCTGAAGAAGATCAGCCTCCTGGCCTTCGTTGGCTATATCGCCGGCGCCGCCACCTACATCGGCCTAGCCAGCCTGGGTTGAGCAGGCAAACCCGGATGTGCGCCCGCACGGCGCGCTCCGGGCGCCAGGAGTCGAGAAAATGGATGTCAGCAAGACCAGAACCAGCTTCTACCGCCGCCTGTATGTAGCCTGGCTGATCGACAGCGGTCAGGCCCGCAGCGTGCCCGAACTGATGGCCGCCACCGGTATGCCGCGCCGCACCGCCCAGGACACCCTGGCGGCGCTTGCCGAGCTGGATATCGACTGCGCCTTCGCCCAGCAGGCCGGTGAACGCAACAACGCCGGGCACTACCTGATTCGCGACTGGGGGCCGATCGACCCACAGTGGATCGCTGCCCACCAGACGCAGATCAAGTCCATACTAGGCTATCCCTGACGGCGAGGCGGACTATGCGCAGTTCACGTCGACTGCTTCTGGTGGCGCTGTTCCTGCTGGGTGTATTCGTGCTGTTCGAAGCGCTCGGCATTCGCCAACGGTTCAGCCTGGAAGCGCTGCAGCATCTGATCCTGATGCACAAGGTCGTCGGCCTGCTGCTGTTCGTCCTGCTGTTCGCCCTCGGCAACTTGATCCAGATCCCCGGCTGGATCTTCCTCGCCGCCGCGGTGCTGGCCCTCGGGCGCGTCTACGGCGGCGTCGCCACCTACGTGGCGGCCAGCCTGTCCTGCACCTTTACCTTCTTCACCATTCGCTACCTGGGCGGCAACGCCCTGCGCGAACTGGACAACCGCCTGGCCCAGCGCCTGCTCCAGCATCTTGACCGGCACCCGCTGGCCAGCATCGTCGGCCTGCGCGTGCTGTTCCAGACCGTGCCCGCCCTGAACTACAGCCTGGCCCTGTCCGGCGTGCGCTTTCGCGACTATCTGCTCGGCACCCTGCTCGGCCTGCCGCTGCCGATCCTGCTCTATTGCCTGTTCTTCGACTACCTGGCGACCTGGCTGAACATCGGCTGATCGCCAGTTAGCCCGGCAAAGGCACGGCGGCTGTGGGAAAATGCTGCGCCCAGCGTACTACCGACCAGCCAGCCATGCCGCGACCACCCAAGCGCCCTTCCCCGCCCCGCCAGCCAACCGCCAAGGGCAACCTGCATCCGCGCAACCGCCACCAGGGTCGTTACGACTTCCCCGCGCTGATCGAGCGCCACCCGGCGCTTGCGGCGTTCGTCATCCTCAACCCCTATGGCAAGCAGAGTATCGACTTTGCCGACCCGCAGGCGGTCAAGGCGCTGAATCGTGCCCTTCTCAAGGAACACTACGGCATCGAGCACTGGGATATCCCCGAAGCCTATCTGTGCCCGCCGATCCCCGGCCGGGCCGATTACCTGCACGGCCTAGCCGACCTGCTTGCCGAAACATGCGGGGGAGCCATTCCGCGCGGCCCCGCGGTACGGGTACTGGATATCGGGGTCGGTGCCAACTGCATCTACCCGCTGATTGGCCATCGCGAGTATGGCTGGCGCTTCCTCGGCGCCGACATCGACAGCACCGCCCTCGCCTCGGCCCGGGCCATCATCCAGGCCAATCGGCTGGACGACGCCATCGAGCTGCGCCAACAGCCGAATCCCCGCCACATCTTCGAGGGCCTGTTGCAGGCCGACGAGCGCTTCGACCTGACGCTATGCAACCCGCCGTTCCACGCCTCGCTGGATGAGGCCACCCGAGGCAGCCAGCGCAAATGGCGCAACCTCGGCAAGCTCGACCCGAAACGCAAGCTGCCGGTGCTGAACTTCGGCGGCCAGGGCGCCGAGCTCTACTGCGAAGGCGGCGAAGCGGCGTTCGTCAAACGCATGATCGAGGAAAGCCAGGCCTATGCCGGCCAGGTGCAGTGGTTCAGCACCCTGGTGTCCAAGGCCGCCAACCTTCCGGCCGTGCAGGCGACGCTGCGCAAGGTCGGCGCAAAGGACGTACGTACCGTCGAAATGGCCCAGGGGCAGAAGCAGAGCCGCTTCGTGGCCTGGAGCTTTCTTGCCGAAGCAGGAGGACACCGGCTTCGCCAGCCACCCGCCGGACGCCAATGACATCATTTTGATGACATGCGTCGAAATTTCCGTAGCATGTCGCACTCGAACGACCAACTGGCAACAACGACTAATGCTGCACCTCAAATCCCTGACCAATTCCTTCCGCTCCATTGAATTGCAGGGAATTCGCTTCCTGATCGAAAGCGCGCACGCAGACACGGTGCAGCAGGCGTTGGAAGATTTTTTCGCTGCACCGCAAGAATGCCCGACCCTGGATCCCTTGGAGGAAACCCGCGGCGTGTACCTATTGAAAGGGGCCGAGCAATGGGTGCTGAAACATAACCGCCTGGCCAGTTGGAAGAAGCAGTTGAGCAACTACTTCGGCCTGAAGAAGAGCTATGGACTGCACGACCTGACCAACGAGTTCATCAATCTACGTAAGATTCCCGCAGCAGCCGACTTCGTCCCTCAGATCGTCGCGTTCGGTTATCGCACTCGCAGGGGAGTCTTCCTCGAAGAGGAGTTCCTGCTGGTTCGCTATCTACCCGAGCATTGCAATCTCGATGAGCGCTTGAGGCAACACCCCGATCAGGCGCAAGCACTGCTTGAGAAAATCTTCGCGCTGTTCAGTCGTATGCTGGAACTGGACTTCTGCCATCTCGACCCGCATCCGAAGAATATCCTGATCGGTCCCGACGAGCAGCTGCGCCTGATCGACTTCGAATGCTGCGCACATGAGGTCTTGAATCGGGACTTCGCCCTGGGCTTCCTGCACGGCTACTTTTATATCTTCTGGTTCCACCGCTTCATCAGCAAGGACGATTACCACCGCGTCAGCTCCAGCTACCTGAAGCGCGCCCACCCCCATCTCGATGAACGTGTCTTTGAGCCGGTGTATCGCCACTTCCGCGATCACAAGGTTTCGCGGCGGACCCGTTACTCGGCGATGACATCGACCTCTGCCCAAGAGGCGTTCCTTGGAGCCCTACCCAAAGCCTGAGTCTAGAGCGCCTGGCCGCATGCCCCGCCGAAGGATATCCCAGCGCTCCTTTCGCCCGACGACGGCATGCTTTCCGATCTGGAAGAATTGCTCGAAGCGTTGCCGATCCAGCCCCTCATACGCAACCAGCGCTTTCGCCACCAACCGATCGTATCGCTCTTCGCTCAACAGGCGGCTCACGCAGCGTTGGTAGAGGAACCCAAGTTGAAAGCCCAACCCCTCGGCGAAATGATCGGTTGGCCCGATATGGCAATTCTCCAGATCGATGATCCTTAAATCGCGAGGTTTGTCGGGATGCAACATGAAGTTTCCAACCCAAACGTCAAGGTGAAAGACATCCTGGCCATTCAACCTATGGATGAGGGAAATGGCATCGGAAAGAAACAGCTCCACATCCGACTCGGAGCGCTCCAGCCATTCCTCACCATTGACATAGCCCTCTAGATATTCGCTGATCAGGAAGATCTCCTTGACCAACCCCAGCCTCTTCTTTCGATAACCGAACCCTTTGAGGCGCGGCATCGGTAGACCGCGTCGGAACACCTCGCTCGTATTGACCAACTCGGCAACCGGCCAATCGAGACCGCCCTTGCTCCTTGACTTGCCCAAGGTGACTCGCAGTTGTGAGCGTAATCCTTCGATTGCAGAGGTTTTGACGAACAATTTGTGCTGACCTACCTGCAGCGCACGGGCGATTCGTCGCGAGGAATAGCTCCGGTAGTCGCGTTCGGCAATAAGCTTGGCAATGGCCGGCAAGCTATCGCCAACGCTGCGGTCATCGAAATGCAAGACAAGGTCGTCGAAGCAAGCGGTGCGGGGAAAGGCAGGTCGAAAACGTTCCAGGTAATGCATTAGGCATAGGTCAGGCAGCAGCAAACGGACCAAGATAGCAATGTGCCTTCAGCACCTCAACCGTTCCGGCCACCTCCCGTCGAATCTTGGAGCCAAGGTCTCGATCATCGCGCCTGTAGGGCACCTCTAAAAACGCAAGCGAGGCAGTCAGCGCAAGGCAAAAACAGGCGAAAAAGCGGAGTTTACGCGCGGTAAATGAGCATCTTGAGCCTGTTTTAACGCAGCGATGACAACGCAGGTAGTTTTTAGAGGTGCCCTGATGGGCTTCAATGCCTGCCATAACCCCTTGGCCGCCACATGAACTACCATGCATGACTTCAAATGCCAGCCCAGGAGAATTGTTGATGTTTACCAGCGACTATCGTGAGCCGGTCGCCCAACTCCTGGCGCTCGGTAGCCCGATGGACGAGCAAAGCCCACCGGTATACCGGGAATTGGGGTTGAGCGAGGCCGACATCCCGGAACTCTGCCGCCTGGCCCAAGCCGGCAGTCACCGCGCGCCTGAGACCGACGAACGATCAGCCCACGCCTCCATGCATGCCTGGCGTGCACTCGGTCAACTGCGAGCTGAGCAGGCCATCGACAGCTTGATCGCCGAGTTCCAGCATGCCGAGTTAGAGGATTGGTAGCCGGAAGAGCTGCCAGCGGTTTTCGGGCAAATCGGCCCCAGCGCGATTGCATCCCTCGGCGCCTACCTTGCGGATGACACCAATAGCCTCTGGCCTTGCACCACGGCCATGGCTGCCTTGACCGCGATTGCCAAGGGCTTTCCCGAAAGCCGCAACGATTGCATTGCCGTGCTCGGCACGGAACTGGCTCGCCTCGCCGAGCGAGACGTCGTGTTCAACGCCTTCCTGATCTGTGAGCTGCTCAATCTGAAAGCAGTGGAAGCTGCTCCGCTCATCGAACAGGTATTCGCGGCGAATGCGGTCGACCTATCCGTACAGGGTGATTGGGAAGACGTCCAGATCGTACTGGGCTTGCTGGAACGGCGCCTGACGCCGCAGCCGAGCTATCATTCTCCGGGCAGCACGGCCTACGACCTGCCCTGGTATACCCCACCCGCCCTTCCGGTCAAACCTGCCAATGCCCAGGCGAAGAAAGCCAAGCGCAAGCAACAGGCCCTGTCGCGCAACCGCAACCGCAACCGCAAGAAAAAGTAACCGCTTCGCGTTTCGCATATCACAAACCGATTCACTGCCAACCTGGAATCGGCCCTCTGCCCTGTCCACAGCTGAGAGCACGCTGGCCGATATACGGCGGGCGGGAAGGCATTCAGTTCCCGATAGCATCTGCCGATAATCGCGAGAGTCTTCCACCTTCAGAGGATCAGATGGAAACGTCACGCCAGGGCTTCCTCAACCTCTTCGTTCCGCCGGATCTCGACGACCAGGCGCTGCGCCTGCAGAGTCGCACCCTGGCGTTCTTCGCCGTGTGTGGCATCGTCCTCGGCCTGTACAGCGCGCTCAAATGGGGCAAGCTGGGCAACTTCGCGCTGGTCCAAGGCGCCATGCTGATGGTGGTCGGCATGCCGCTGGTGCTGCTGTTCCTTCGCAAAGCCTGGTTACCGGTGCCGCTGGTGACCAACCTGTCGCTGGCCTGCAGCAACGCCTACGCGATGATCCTCGTCTACCAGCTTGGCGGCATTCATTCCCCGCACATCTTCTGGCCGGCAGTGACCATCGTCTTCGCCTACCTGCTGATCGGCGGGCTGAGCGCGTTGATCTGGAGCCTGGTGCAGTTCTGCTATGTGTTCTGGCTGATCTATCTGGACCGTTCCGGCGCCGCCCTGCCGGTGTTCGAGCTGAGTCCGCGGGACGCGTTGGTCAACCAGTATTCCGGCTACCTGTTGCCGCTGGCCACCACCTGGCTGGCCCAGTGGTTCGGCGCCAAGCTGCGCCAGGATGCGCTGCAGGAAGCCCAGCAGAACTGGCTGAGCGCCGATGCCCAGAGCCAGGCGGCAGCAGCCAGCAGCCAGAGCCTGCAGGGCCTGTTGGAAGAGGTGCGGCAATGCGCCGGCGACCTGCTGCAGCTGTCCCAGCAACTGCACCAGACCCTCAGCCACATCCGCCAGCGCTGCCAGAGCATCGACGGCGACGTGCAGAGCCAGGCCGACGCCATGCAGGTGATCGACCAGGCCCTGCTGGAGGTGCTCGGGCAGCTCGCGCAGAGCACCCGGCAGATGCACGAGCTGAGCGGCGACACCCAGAAGAGCACTGCGCAGATGAGCGACTGCGCGCAGCGCATGCAACAGGCGCAATCGAGCATGCAGGCGATCCAGCAGAGCAACCAGCGCATCGCCGAGGCCATGCAGATGATCAGTGCGATTGCCGCGCAGACCAACCTGCTGGCGCTCAACGCGGCCATCGAGGCGGCACGCGCCGGCGAACATGGCCGCGGCTTCGCGGTGGTGGCCGACGAGGTGCGCAGCCTCTCGCAACGCAGCAACCAGACTGCTGATGCGGTGCAGCAGGTACTCGACGAATCCCAGTTGACGGTGGACACCGGCACCCGCGAGGTGGCCGGGGTGAGCGAGGCCCTGGGCCGCAATGCGGCGTTGACCGAGACGCTGTCCGGCGCCATCGTCGAGCACAGCCGGGCCCTGGCCCAGGCCCATGGCCAACTGGAGCGCGTGCGCGCCGACAGCGCCGCGCAGCATGCCGCCAGCCAGCGTCAGCGCGAGGCCAGCAGCGAACTGCTGCAAGCCCAGGAAGCCTTGGTCCAGCTCGGTGAACGACTGGCCTCGGTGGCGCGTCAATTGCACCAGCAAGTGGCCAGCGGCGGCGCTTCAATCGGCCAGGCGGAAGCGCCGGTCCAACGCGCTATAGCCAAGCCCAACGCCCTTGTGCACCCGTAGCTGAACCGGGATGCGCTCCTTGAGCGCTTCCACATGGCTGATCACGCCGATGGTCTTGCCGCTGGCGTTGAGGCTGTCGAGGGCATCCAGCGCCACCTCCAGGGTCTCGCCATCCAGGGTGCCGAAGCCCTCGTCGAGGAACAGCGAGTCGATGCTGGTCTTGTGGCTGACCAGGTCGGACAGCGCCAGGGCGAGCGCCAGGCTGACGAGGAAGCTCTCGCCACCGGACAGGGTGCGGGTATCCCGCGCCACGTCGGCCTGCCAGGTATCCAGCACCTCCAGCTCCAGTTCACCGCCGGCCCTGCGTGCCAGTTGGTAGCGGCCATGCAGGCGTTCCAACTGACGGTTTGCCAGGTAGATCAGGTGATCCAGGGTCAGCCCCTGGGCGAAGCGGCGGAACTTGGCGCCGTCGGCCGAACCGATCAGGCCGTTGAGATGTTGCCAGAGGTCATAGTCGGCCTCCTTGGCCGCGATCTCGGCGAACAGCGCCTGTTGGTTCTGCCGGCGCAGGTCATCGCCTTGCAGTTGCGCGCGGATCTCGCCCTGGCGCTGGCCGAGCTGCCGCAGCTCGGCGTTCAGCCCCTGTAATTGCTCGTCCAGCTGTTGCAGATCGAGTTCACTGAGCGGCGTCGCCTGCAGGGCAGCCAACGTCTGTTCGGCGGACAGTCTCAGGGCCTCGGCGGAGGTGAGCGCCTGCTCCAGTTGGCGCTTGCGCTGCTGCAAGGCACTGCGCTGCTCGTCATCGAGCAGTGCAGCATGGAAGGCTGCCTCGTCGGCAAAGGGGCTCTGCGCCAACGCCTTGGCCCAGGTATCGGCGGCGGTGGCCAGTTGCGCCTGATCCTGCTGTAGCCGCTGCTCGAGATTGCGCAGGGTGCCGGTCAGCTCGTCGGCGCGCTTTTGTGCGGTCGCCAAGTGGCTCTGCGTCTGCCGCAGCGCATCTGGTGCATCGACTACGGCATCGATGGGCGGCAGCGGGCTCAGTTCCAGCGCAGCCCAGCGTTGCTGCCAGTGCGCGGCATCCTGCTCGGCGGCATCGAGCTGTGGTAGCAGTTGCAAGCGTTCCCGCTCCAGCCGTTCGTGCTGCTGCTGGAGCTGCTGCCAGTCCTGCCATTCCCGCTGGCGCTCGCGCAACCACGCTTCGCCGTGCTCCGGTACCTGGTAGCCGAAGGGCGCCAGTGCAGCCGCCAGTTCAGCCTCGCACTGCTGCCGTTGTCCTCGCAGGGCATCCAGCTTTTCGGCACGCTCGGCCTGCTGTTGTCGATGGCTGCGCAACTTCTCTTGGCCCAGTTCAAGCCTGCCGGCGGTGTCGAGGCTGAGCTTTTCCACGGCCTGCCGTGCCGAGCGCGCCTGATCTAGCGCTGTCTTTAGTTGATCCAGCTCGCCCAGCGTGCGCTCGGCCGCGGCGAGCTGGGCCCCGTGCCGCTCGCAGTGGGCAATCAGAGCTCCGTCGTCGGCCAGGCCGATACCGAGCGTCTCGCAGCTCTGCCGCCACTGTTCGGCCTGCCGATCCCGTTCGTGCTGATCCTGTTGCACCTGCTGTTGCTGCTGCTCGATCTGCGCCGCCAGGGCGGCGAGTTCGGCGGCGAGTGTTTGCACCAGGCCGGCGAGCGCTTCCAGCTCGGCCTTCTTGGCATCGAGGGCGCTGGCTGTAGCGGAGCTGTCCAGCGCCTGGTACTCGCCAATCGCCGGATGTTCGTGGGAGCCGCACAACGGACAGGCCTCGCCGGGCTGCAAGGCGGCGCGGTAGGCCTCCAGCGCCTGGATGCGCCGCTCCTGCTCGAGCAGCTTCTCCTTGTCGCGGATCTGCTGTTGCAGATCCTTGTACTGCGCCCGCAGGCTATTCACCTCCTGTTCCTTGGCGGCGTGCTGGCGGCGCTTGTCGGTCAGGGAAGCATCGAGCGTGGCCAGCCGCTCGTCGAGCTGCCGCCGGGACTCGGCGAGCTGTCGCAGCTGCGCCAGCTCGTGGGCTTGGCCATGCAGTCGCTGCCACTCGGCTCGCAAGGCAGCCTCGGTTTGGCCAGCCAACAACGCCTCCAGGCGCGACTGCTGGGCAGTCTCCTGCTGCTGGGCATGGCTCAGGCGGCTGCGCTCGTCGAGCAGCCGTTTTTCCAGCTCATCCAGTTGAACGATGAGCGCGTGTATCGCCTGCTCGTCCTGCTGCTGACGGGTATCGAGTGCGACGATCTCTTCGGCCAAACGCTGGCGCCCGTCGAGCAACTGGCGCCACTCGCCGAGCTGTTCACCCAGTTGGCTGCGCTGCGGGTGTTCGGCCAGTTGCGCGGCGAGCTGCCGCAATTGGCGGTCGATTTCCTCCCGCTGCGCCTGCCGGGCCTCGGCGATCTGCCGGCTCAGTTGGCTGGCCCGCCACAGGCCAGCGCCGACCTGCTGCTCGGCTTGGCGGCGTTCGCTCTGCGCCTGCGCCAAGGTTCGCTCGGTATCATCGAGGGCCAGGCGCGCGCTCTGCCAGGCCTGGTAGGCGGGACGCAGCTTATCCGCCGGCTCGCTGGCGGCCAGCCGCCGCAGCTCCGGCTCGGCGTCGAGCAAAGCCTGCCGGGCCTGCTGCTCCTGTTGTGCGGCGCTGCCCAACTTGGTCTCGGCCGCATTCAGCGCCTCGCGCCAGCGCCGTTGGGCTTGCACATCCGCCAGCCGCGCATGCAGCGTCTGCTCCTGCCCGTTGAGTGCTTCGGCCTCGGCCTGCAAGCGCTCCCGTTGTTCGGCACTGAGCAGCTCCACACCCTCGGCACGGGCGCGCAATTGCTCCAGAGCGGCCTTGACCTCTCGGGTGCGCTCGAACACGCGCTGGGAAATCTGCCCGTAGATGTCGGTGCCGGTCAGCTCTTCCAGCAGCTCGGCGCGCTGGTTGGCGCTGGCCTCCAGGAACGCGGCGAAACCGCCCTGGGCCAGCAGCATGGACTTGGTGAAACGCTCGAAATCGAGGCCGGTGAGCTGCTCGATTTGGCTCGTCTTGTCACCGCTCTTGTTAGCAAGGATGGTCCCTTTTGCGTCGGCCAATTCCACCTTCGGCGCCTGTAGCTCACCGCCCACCTTGTCGCGAGCACGCCGCTGGCTCCAGAACGCACGGTATCGCGCACCTTTAACCTCGAACTCCACCTCCGCCAGGCAGTCGGCTGTATGTCGAGTCATCAACTCGTTTACTTCTTTTGAGACTCGGTTTATGCGCGGCGTGCGGTGGTACAGCGCCAGGCAGATGGCATCCAGCAGGGTGGTCTTGCCGGCGCCGGTAGGACCGGTGATGGCGAACAGGCCGCTGTCCTTGAACGGCTCGGCGGTGAAATCGATCTTCCATTCGCCCTTCAGCGAGTTGAGGTTCTTCAGGCGCAGGCTGAGGATCTTCATGCCTCGCCCTCGCGCAGTTCGCCGAGCACCTGCCGGTAGCGCTCCAGCAGTTGGGTCTTCAGCGGCTCGTCCAGGGGCTCGCCAGCCAGGCGCTGGTCGAACACCTCCTCGGCACTCAACTCGTCCAGCGTCTCCTTCGCCTGGGCGCGCAGGGCAGCCGTGGCGTTGCCACGTTCGCGGCGAACCCGCAGCACTTCCACCGGCAACCCTTCGCAGAGTTTGGCGACGCGCACATGCAGATCGCTCAGATGGGTATCGGCATCGACCACCACCTCCAGCCAAACCGGACGCTCCTCGCTACCCGCCCCGGCCGCTTCGGCAATGGCGGCCTCCAGCTCGGCCAGCGAGCCGCGCAGCGATTGCAGCGGCTGGAAACAGGGCACCGCCAGTGGCGTTACCGCGTGCAGGCCACCAGCATCCAGGTCCACCAGCAGCACTTCCTTCTGCTGGCGCGCCTCGTCGAAAGCCAGCGGGATCGGCGAGCCGCTGTAGCGGACATGCTCCAGCCCGCCGACCTTCTGCGGCCGGTGGATATGGCCGAGGGCGATGTAGTCCGCCGGCGGAAAGGCATTGGTCGGGAAGGCCTCCAGCGCACCGACGTAGATTTCCCGCACCGACTCGCTAGCGCTGGCGCCGACGGTGGTCAGGTGGCCGGTGGCGACGATCGGCAGCGCGCCGCCCAGCTCGGCGCGCTTGGCCTCGGCCAGGGCATACAGCGCCTGATAGTGCCGCTGGATCGCCAGTTGCAGCGATTGCTGCTTGTCCGCCGCGCTCTCCCCGGCCTCGCTGCGCAACACATCGCGCGGGCGGATGAAGGGGATGGCGCAAAGAATCGCGCCGGGTGAGCCGTCGTGGCGGCACAAGACCTGCAACTGCTGCTTGAGATCGTCGCCCACCGCCGGGACCACCACCGTATCGAGGCAAGCCAGCAGGCTGCGGGACTCACCCAGGGTCGCCACCGAATCGTGGTTACCGCCGAGCACCACCAGTTGCGCACCGGTTTCCCGCAGCGCGACGATGAAGCGGTTGTACTGCTCGCGGGCATAGCTGGGCGGCGCGCCGGTGTCGAACACATCGCCGACCACCAGCACCGCGTCCACCTCACAGACACGCACCTGCTCCACCAGCCAGGCGCAAAAGGCCTGGTGCTCGGCCTGGCGGGTCTTGCCCATGAAGTGCTGGCCGAGATGCCAGTCGGAGGTGTGCAGAATGCGCATGTCGCAGCCCTTGAGCCTTGTTTTGACGAAGGCGCATGGTACTGCTTCAACGGATATCCGTGCTGTACGAAGCGCCTGCGTCTATGCGATACCTGCACCCAGCGAACCGCGAGCAAGGAGTCCCACCATGCGCGAAACCGGCGCCATCGACCTGCTGATCTGCGACTGCGACGGTGTACTGATCGACAGCGAAATCATCTCCATCCGCCTGATGCGCGAAGCCCTGGGGCAGCTGTTCCCAGTGGAGGAACTGGAACTGGTGCTGCACGGCACCTTTGGTCTGCAAAGCCGGGACATTCTGCGCAAGGTGGAGCTGCACTTCGACACCCGCCTGCCGGCGGACTTCCACCCGGAACTGCTCAAGCGCGGCGAGCTGACCATTCGTACCGAGGCCAAACCCATCCCCGGCGTGCGCGAAGCCCTGCACGCCATCGACCTGCCGCTGGCCGTCGCCTCCAACGGCCACGCGGAAAACGTCCTGCACGCCCTCGACCTGGCCGGCCTGCGCGAACGCGTGGACATCGGCGTGTTCAGCGCCGAACAGGTCGCCCAACCCAAACCCGCCCCCGACCTCTACCTGCTCGCCGCCCGCACCGCTGGCGTGGCGCCGGAACGCTGCCTGGTGGTAGAAGACAGCCCCACCGGCGTGCGCGCCGCCCTCGCCGCCGGCATGCGGGTGATCGGCTTCCTCGGCGCCAGCCACATCCCACCGGAACATGCGCAGACATTGCGCCAGCTGGGGGTGGAAGAGTTTCTGCATGACATGAGCGAGTTGCCGGGGCTGGTGGAAAGGTTGAGCCGGGGCGCCTGGATCGGAGCCTGATCGCCTCAACGCGTAACGGAGAAATACATGATGGTGTCGGCCGTCGGCTGGTCGACACAATTGCGCTCCGTGCGGAAAGACACCGATTTATCCGCCGCAAAAGCCGCCATCAAAACACTCAAATATTCCTTGGCCATTGGCCGGCTCATCTTGAACGAGAGATAGTCTTTGTTTGCACAGGCCGGAACGTTCTGCACACCCCCTTCTGGATAAATGTAGGCCAATCCTTCCTGCTCCTGAAGGGCGATCTTGGTGATCTTCGCCGTGGTATCGGCCTGCGCCGCAACGGGGAGCAGCCCGGCAAGCAAAATTAACGATATTCTCAACATACTCATTCTTCCCAGCTCCTTATTTTTCCACCGAAACCCATTGCAAGGTTTCCGAAAGACTTTGGTCGGTACAAGTGCCACTGGTACTCAACAGCACTTTCTTATCCGCCACGAACGCACTCAGTATCAGCGCCAGATATTCCTTGGCCATTGGCCGGTTCATCTTGAATGACAGATAGTTGCCATTCGCGCCATGGCACGCCGGAGGATTCTGCACGCCACCTTCCGGATAGACATAAACGAGATTTCCTCCCTCATACATGAGTATCTTGCTGATGCGTGCGGTGGTATCGGCATGGGCTTGTAGCGCCATAGCTGCCATAGCAAGCATCAAATAAAAACTCCAAGTTTTCCTATTCACAAAACCCTCCATTTCGATAAAAAGTTAAAGTACCACGCCGGATTCAGCCCAATACGAACTCAAGGGCGTCACACGCTCAAAATAACAAGTCGTCTAAGGAGTAGACCGCATGCGGATTGCATGCTCGCTTTGAAAGCGGCGCCATAAAAAATTCTTCAGCTTTCTGTTTGATTTTTCCTGGAACCACATGACAAGAAGGCCTCTTGACTTGGTCGCCACTCGGCGGGTTGCGCCTGTGGCCAACCCGAGCTACAAAACTCCTTTAATTTATCCTGATGAAGCACTAGCAACTACTTCATTGCTTGCAAAATTAAAATCACCCCTCTCACGAGAGGAGTGATTTCTGCTCAGCATCCGAATTGGATGTACTTTATTGCCTTGAAATCTCCTGGACTTATCAGCGGCTCTATTTCAATGGGAATAATTTCCGGATTCCGCGACGACAAGAACTTTTTCACAACCGCCTCACCAATCCGTTCCTTTCTTTCATTCAGCAAGGTTATATTAACCCCCACACTAATAGGGCCGGACGCGCTGGCGTTTAGCATTAAAGCCCAAGAATTAAACACGAATAGCGCCTCTTCTACGGTAGCCATCCCTTTCATTATTGACCAACCTTTCCGGCCTTTTGGGCCCAATAATTTAATTCGGATTGCAATACAGCCATTTCTTGAGTATCCCAACCAAACATGCGGCTATGCCTGTTCATAAAGTCACGAACATGCCACTCGCGGAATGCTGTAGCGGCGCCGCCAGCATCCAGAACAGGATCGCCCCAAATTTTCGATTGAGTCCCATGTAGAAACTCTTCTATCAAGGTAAGTTTTTGTGGATTCTCTGAGCGCACTAGAACTGCCATATTACCAGGACCACCCGCAGAAGCATCCGCCCCGGTCATTTCCAGGAATTTGTAGTCGTCCGTTCCGGGCTTGGCCACAAAGACTTGTCTACGAGCAGAGATTGCGCTCATGAGTTCACTGGAAGCAGCTTGAGTTTGCCGGGCTTCCATATTGAACAGGGCGTTAGTACGTGCGCTGTTTGGAACAAAACGCCCGCCCAACCCAAAACTACCGGCCGGCATAGCCTTGGTAGCCAGTGCTCTCAAACCACCTGAAAGACCAGTCATTAAACTGCCAATACCAACCAGCCCATCGCCGTAGCGTTGATCAAGGTTGCTTGGCTTCAAGTAGGGCTGAGCTAAATCCTGCAAAGGCCCCGAGAACGGTATGGCCCAAGGGGCGCTAAGTACCAACGGAAGACTGGCATTCGTTAGCCCCTTCAGTCCGCCGATGGTAGCGTCACCCCAACTTGAGGGGCCGTTCCCACCGAAGGAGTTGAAGAACACCAGGCTCATATTGCTGGTGCTGAGTTCGAACCAGTTTCCGGGCGTACCGATATCCTCCAGCGCATAACCACTCGGGTCCACCCCCGCGAATGGCGAATTGAACCCATACGCATACCGATTGAACATCTGCGCATTGGTCGCGTCCTGGTAGATGATGTCGGCACTGAGGAAGCGGCCCAGGGTCGGGTCGTACACGCGGCCGTTCATATGGATCAGGCCGCTTTCCTGCAGGTGTTCGTGGTCGGTGAAGCCGCGACGGCTTTCCTTCATCGGCGCGGCGGTATCCGACCAGTCGGCGCCGCGCAGGCCGCCGAAGGGGGCGTAGGCCAGGCGTTCCAGGACCTTGCCTTGGGCATCCAGTACCACGTCCACCGAGCCGAGTTGGTCGCGCAGTTGGTACTTCAGGCTGACCGCGCCGCTGGCAACGTCCTTCTGGTGTTGCAAGTAGCTGCCGACGTAGGTGTTCTGCACCGCCTTGCCGGCTTCGATCACTTCTTCGAACTGGCCTTCGTCCAGATAGAAGGTGGTGCGATTGGCGGCTTGCTGGTAGAAGCGGCGCCTTTCAGGGTCGTACTGGAACAGGCTGGTCTGCCCGTCGCTGGCGATGCTCAGCGGTTTGTCGAACACGCTGTAGCCGACTCGGCGACTTGGGCCACTAAGCTGGTTACCGCGGGCATCGTAGCAGTAGGCGCCGGCGTCGCTACTTAGCACCGCGTGCGGGCCGGGCTGGACGATACCGCCCTGGCTCTGGCAAGCAGACTGCTGGGCAGCGGTGTACTGGCCATAGAACAACACGCCCGCTTGCGGATTGCTGGTGAGATTGCCCAGGGCGTCGTAGCTGTAACTGCCGACCAGGGTTTGACCGGCCAGGCTGCGCTGGCTGGTACTCAGCCGCTGAAGGGCGTCGTAGCTGAACTGTTCGCTATAGCCGCGCACGTCACTACGGGACAAGAGCAGGCCGATGGGGTCGTGGCGATAGCGCAATCCCTGTACCTGCCCTTCCGGTCCCTGGCTATCAAGTTCGTCCAGCCAACCACCCGCCTCATCGTAGCGATATTGACTGACCACACCGTTGCCGTAGCTGACTCGGGTAGCCTGACCATGCGCGTTCTGCGCCTCGATAGTGCGCAGCAGCTTGCCATCCGCTGCGTTACCTTCGCCGAGTAAATAGCCATAAGAGTTGTAGCGATGCTGGACGGCGAAGCCGGAAGCCCAGACGGTCTTCAGCGGACGGCTGAAGGCGTCGTAGACATAGCTATCGGAGTAGCCGCGCTGCTGTCCACCAACCTTCAACTCGGTGGAGCGGGCCTGCAAGCGACTGAGGCCATCATAGATGTAGCCCTGTACGAAACTACCGTCCACCTTGTACAGGCCGCTCAGCTTGCCAACGGCCTTTTTGCCCTTGTCATAGTCCCAGTGGGCAGTGTCGATAAGCTGGCTACCCTGGTAGTCCCGACGCTGAGTCAGGCGGCCAAGCAGGTCGTAGTCCTGTTCGACACGCATGCCGGGGCCGGTGGTTTCGCGCAGCAATCCATAGCCGTCGTAGCGGTAGGTCATCGCCCCCGAGTTGGGATCGTGCAGGCCTGTGCGGTTGCCCGCAAGGTCGTAAGTCATCAGCACGGCGGTTCGGGCATTGCCGTTCACTTCCGTTCGGGTGAGATTGCCCGCGCTGTCGTATCCGTAGCGGGTACTGACCGCCAGTAGGCTGCCAGCAGCATTGGTGCTGAGCATTAGGCGGCCGGCCGCGTCCTGTTCGCGCACCTCCACCTGGGTTTGCAGTTGCCCGTCGCGATTGAACTCCCGCGTCTTGCGCACGACGCTACCTCCGCCACTGCGCGCGCTGTATAGGGTAGTGATTGATGCGCCGCTGGCCATTTGCGCATAAATGACCCGGTTCAAGCCGTCATGGCGGAAGCTGTCGGCCTTGGCGTCGCTGCCGGCGTAGTAGGGCTGGGTGGCGTTGGTTCGGTTACCCCAGGCGTCGAAGGCCGAGTCACTATGGATTTCCCGACCATCAAAGCCCTGCTTGGTCTCCCGTAGCTTGCGCCCAAGGCTATCGAAGTGACTGCGCTGATTCGGAGCGCCCTGGCCTGCTGCGCTGGTATGGCTATGCTGGGTCAGTACGCGGTATTTCTCATGGAGCAGGCAGCCGCTGGAGCATCCTTCATAGGTGATGACGGCGAGGCTGCCATCGGCGCCCTGTTGGCGAAGGCTACGGCCGAAGCCGTCATAGACGGAGTTGGAAGTCAGTCCGTTGGCATCCGTTTCGCTCAGCACCCGGCCGGTTCCCACCGCGTAGGTACGAGTGAGCGCATGCCCCAGCGGGTTGACGATGCGCTGCGGGAAGCGCTGGGCCACGTAGTCCATATAGCGAGTGACCCTCGCCGGCCCGCCCTCGGCGGTCACCTTGAGCTGGCTCGGGTTACCTTGGGCGTCGTATTCGTATTCGTGGGTCTGCTGAAGGCCCGCCACTCCGGCAAAATGCACCTCGCGCGCAATGGCCAAGGTACCCGGCACGGGCGTGCGTTGAGTAACGGTCGTTTGCGCAGCCGCCCCGCTGGCCTCCATCACCTGCTCTTCGCGGGTGACGAAACCGAGCAGCCAGGTGGCGGTGTCGTCTTGGTATTGCCGCTTGATCTGGCTGCGCTGTACCCAGGCACCGGCCAAGCTGGGACGCTGCTCGCTGATTTCTTCGAGCAGGTTGCCGGTGGCCTTGTCGTACTGGTACTGCTGACGCGTGGCACCCTGCAGTTGGCCATCGAGTTCGAAGCGCTCTTCACTGACCGTTTTCGGCACCACGAAGCGCAGTTTGCCGTTGACCTCGCTCTGATACTCGATGCTCTTGCGAGTGACCACCTTGCCGTCGATTACCAGGGTTTCTTCGCTCAATGCACCAACATAGGGGAAGTCCTGGCGCAGTTTGCTGGTCGATGTCTGCTTGCGTTCCGGCACTTTACGCGTCACTTGGGCGAAGCCGAGAAAGCCGCGTCCGAGCAGGTCGATGCGGGCATCGCGGTATTCGAACAGCGTTTCATTCAGGCCGCCGATGCCATTGCTCTGCTGGAGCCGGCCGACTGCATAGCGCGGACCGCGCCAGTCGAGCAAGGGGAACTTGGCGTCCTTGCTGCCTTGGTAGAGTGCGCTATCGCTAAGCGGCTGGTAGGTAACGCGGGTCTGGTTATCCAGGCTGTCGGTGACACTGCTGAGCCATTCTGCATGCTGACGGGCCTGGCGGTGCAGACGCCATGAATATCTTCCTTTGCCTTGAGGTGCGGCCAGCAGCAAGTCTTCTTGGCCGTCTCCATTCCAATCGCCGATCAAACTGTGATGGGCACCTGCCAGAGGACCTGCCGGTAAAAACTCACATCTATCTTCAAGAAAGCCAAGTAGAGAAATAAGCCCTGCACGAACTGCAGGAGCCGATACGGCGGCAATCTGTGCCAAAGATTTCTGACGATTCTCAGGAAATTTTTCACACCCCGGAAGCGAAGAGTTGAACTCTTCTTTCGCCTCGACCACAGGAGTGTTTATGTCTATCCGATCAAACCCCACTCCTGTGGATCTAAGTACCTCATAACGCTTCAGCGCACGATTTATATATAGCAGGTCATGTCTTCCGTCCCCATCGTAGTCCAATGGCTTCGGAATATAGTCAGCGTTCTCGCGCCTAATGCTTGCGCTAGAGAAAATGTCAATGGAAGAAATTTCTGTCTTTTGCTGAACAAAATTTGCCACGGATAGCGCCCCTCCCTTGTTCAAATGGAGAACCACTTTTTTGTCGTTTCCGGCAGCGGCAAAGTCCAAGTAACCATCACCATTAACGTCCAGCACGACCGCCCCGTCTACCGGAATGCCCAAATCGATTCTTCCACTTAAGTTCGCCGAACCATGGCGCGAAAGTGGCAGGATCGCATAGGTCTGAACTCCATTTTTCACTATGGTAGTAAGCAGATTCCATTGCCCATCACCATCCTGACTGAATGGCATAAGCCAAGGAGCCCCTTCGCGCGAAACCGTCACGCCAGACAGTCGTTTACTTGCGGTAAAAGTTCCCCCTTTATTCTCATAGACTTGCCAAACCCCGCTCGCAGGCAAGAGTAAATCCGAGAGGCCATCATTATTGAAATCCATGGCAACAGCCTTGGCGGCTGTTACAAAGGTGGGAACCTGCTCTATATCTCCAGAGAAATTGGTCGTTATGGATGCAATGCTGTTAGATGGCCAAGTCACTACATCTTTAGAGCCACCCTTCGCATCCACATATGACCACGCCATTGACCGGGACAGGCCGCCAACCATAGCCCTTAAATAGACAACTCCCTGCTGTCCATCCCCATCCACGTCGATAGGCGAGGCAGTTAAGATCACTGAATTCGCTGGCGGAGTTGCAATTAGAATATTTTCTCCAAGCCCCGACCCGCTCCCAAGAGCAACATAAATTGCAGTTGCTGTCACTGACAGCAGGTCATTTATACCGTCACCATTCCAGTCCATAGGAGTCTCCACGGACAGGAGCCGGCTTCCCATGGGCTTATAGGCCGCAAGTTGCGTTCCATCAACGAAGCGGTTTTCTTGTTTTAGATAGTTAAAACTATTACCCCCTAAACACTGGCGCACGCCATTTTCGATACCGCAGCTTTGTAAATTTGTCACTCGCGGTAAAGACGTACTGGGGCTGTACTCATAACCGATCCGGTACTCGCGTAATGGCGTGCCGTCGGGCGCGTAGGTGGCTACCCGCTCCAGCAGCTTGTCGAGCTTCACTTCGCCACCAAGCGCAAACTGACGAGGCGCATTGCTGCGAGCACGATAGAAGAATTCGATCTTCGCTCCGGCGTAGTCAATGGAGGCGGGAAGCGGCATTCCACCGGAACTCGTATAACTCACGTCCAGCGTGTTGCCGAAACGATCCTGGATATTATCCAACTGCCAGGCCAGCGGCTTTCCGCCGGTCGGGAGGACACGGCTGGTGGCGGTCTTGCCGAGCGTCATGATCCAGCCGTTCTTCGAACGCACTTCGAAATGGGGATCGGCCGCAGAGCCCTTCAGCATTACCTGCGCAAAGGAATCGATTTCCGTGCGATAGATGCTACCCGGCTGCCATTCCGTGCCGGATACCAATTGCAAGCGCTGACCATCGAGACACAATTTGTCCACAGACGAACCGCTAGGCGTACCGCTGTAGCCATCTTGTGCAATGGTCGCCGCGCAGCGATGGATACTGCTTAGGCCGGACAATCCCCAGCCGTGCCCCAGGTAGCCGTCCCGCCCGCCCATCTGATAGCCAATCGACAAGGCTGGCTGCAAACCATTCACGCCGACTGGCAATTCCAATGGCAGGCTGTAGACGAACCGACCATCAAGGGTTACCTGCGCCCCGCCATCGGCCAGCCCCCAGGCGCTGGCCGGCAGGGGAGCGTCGCCAACGGGAACTGCTGCAGGCTGGGAAGGGCGGTAAGGCTGTGCAGTGGCAAATCCGGAAACGCCTGCAAACAATACCTGGCCAGGCACTCCCGGTTTGCTTAGCAACAAATCGGCCTTGCCATCACCATTGAAATCCTTCCATTCAAGTTGGTAACCGCCATCGGCGGAAAACTCGATGCCCAACTGACGCGAGTCGAGCATCTGGGCAACTGAGGGCGTTCCGGTATTGGACAGGGTCAGCAGCAGCCCCTCCTGGCCGGTGGCATCGGGCCGAAGCAGCAGATCGGTGATGCCGTCGCCGTTGAAGTCCCCCGCCACCAGGCTGTAGGGAGCGTCTTTCCAAGCCACCGTCTTGATCTTCGCCGCGTCCGGGGGCGTCAGCACGTTGTATTGCCCACGGGCGTCCTTGAGCAACACGACGTCGTGCTGGCTACGGGGAACGACCAGGGACGTGAGGCCGTTGAGCGGCAGTGCCAGGGGTAAGGGACGTGCCGCCAGATACAGGTCCGGAAGACCGTCGCCGTTGTAATCGCCCTGCAAGACCTTGTGGCTGCTCGCGCTCCACTCGATGGCGAAGGCGTTGAACGACAGGAACATACCAATAAGAACAGCAATACCTTTGAATCGCATAGTGGATCCTAAAAAAGGTGAAAGTCGGCTCAACGCGCCTTGGTCAGCACGGGACGGAGCGATAAAGGGGGTTGCGAGACAACCGCTGCGCAGATGGCAGCAAGGAAGAGACACACTGAAAAAAGCGGCATGAATTTCCATCCTTGGATGACGGCTGCGGTACCCTTCGCTGGGCGCCTATCTATAAGGTCGGGCACGATAGCGAATTGGCGACAACCCGACGCCAAACCTTTGGCTGGAGGTTTTGCCGGAAGGCCCCTTGCTTGCAGTAAACTTCACCGCTTTCCACCACCGTGCCGCGAGCCCGAGCAGCCATGCCCATCCGTCACTGCATCGTCCACCTGATCGACAAGAAACCCGACGGCAGCCCCGCCGTGCTGCACGCCCGCGATTCCGAGCTGGGCGAGTCGCAGGCCATTGAGAATCTGCTGGCCGATCTCAACGAGAGCTACAACGCCAAGCAGGGCAAGGCCTGGGGCTTTTTCCACGAGGAATCCGGGGCCTATCCGTTCAGCGGGTGGCTGGCCCAGTACCTGGAGGGCGAGCGGGACTTCACCGCCTTCAGCCGCCAGGCTGTGGAGCAGTTGCAGAAGCTGATGGAGGAGTCGAACCTGTCCACCGGCGGCCACGTGCTGTTCGCCCACTATCAACAGGGCATGACCGATTACCTGGCGATCGCCCTGCTGCACCACAGCGAGGGGGTGACGGTGACCGAGTCGCTGGAAGTGGCGCCGGCCAAGCACCTGGATCTCGGCCAACTGCACCTCGCCGCGCGCATCAATATCTCCGAGTGGCGCAACAACAAGCAGTCCAAGCAGTACATCTCCTTCATCAAGGGCAAGAACGGCAAGAAGGTGTCGGATTACTTCCGCGACTTCATCGGTTGCCAGGAAGGTGTCGACGCACCGAGCGAGACCCGCACGCTGCTCAAGGCCTTCAGCGATTTCGTCGAGAGCGAGGACCTGGCCGAGGAACAGGCCCGCGAGAAGACCAGCGCGCTGGTCGACTACGCCACTACCCAGGCCAAGCTGGGCGAGCCGATGACGCTGGAGGAGCTGTCCGGGGTGATCGACGAGGACCGCCCGCGGGCCTTCTACGAGCACATTCGCAACAAGGACTACGGCCTGTCGCCGGAGATTCCGCCGGACAAGCGCACCCTCAACCAGTTCCGCCGTTTCACCGGCCGCGCCGAGGGGCTGTCGATCAGCTTCGAGGCGCACCTGCTGGGCTCGAAGATCGAATACGACGAAACCCAGGACACGCTGATCATTCGCAACCTGCCGACCCAGCTGCGCGACCAGCTCAAGCGACGTAAGGACTGAAGCCGGCCCTGCGGTTGGGCTAGAGTCAAAGAAGGCTCACCAGCCACGAGGTGCCGGGTGTGAAGCCACTTCGCAGTCCGCCGAGTGCGGCAACGCGCGGTTGCCGCCGGGCCGCGTACGCGCTCTTGTGTCTCGCCCTGGTATCCAGCGCAGCGGTCCGCGCCTCCGGCGAGCCACCGCCGGAAGCCCTGCGTATGGACGGGGCGCGCTTCGTTGCGGCGAACGCCGAGTTCACTCTGCTGCATGAGATGGGTCACCTGCTGATCGCCGAGTTGGATCTCCCCGTGCTCGGCCGCGAGGAAGATGCCGCCGACCAGTTGGGCTTCATCAGTTTGTTCCTCTCCTCCGGGCGCCAGCGCGACGCTGATTTCTACGCCAAGCTGCTGGACGTCGCCGACTATTGGCGACTGGAATGGCAGCGCGCCAAGCCCGCCGAGGAAGAGGTGCCGACCTGGGCCAGCCACGGCCTCGATGCGCAGCGCTTCTACAATCTGGCGTGTCTGCTCTATGGCAGCGATCCCGATCAGCTTGAGTGGGTGCCCAAGGTCACCGGACTGCCGGTGGAGCGTGCACTCTACTGCGATCAGGAATACAGCCAGGCGCGCAAGGCGCTGGCCTGGGTCGAGCGGCAGCATGGCTACCGGCCCGGCGAGCCGGTGCACCATCGCATCCGGGTAGTCTACGAGGAGCCGAACATGCGCCTGGAAGACGGCCAGAGGCTGCTCGAACAGATCCGTGGTAGCGGCGACATCGATACCATCGCTGCCCATGCCAGCGAGGCATATCGCCTGCCCCGCGACCTGACCTTGCGCCTGATCAGTTGTGGCGCGCCGGACGCTTGGTACAGTCGCACCGGCGGCGAGTTGGTGCTCTGCTACGAGCGGCTCGCCTATTTCCAGACATTGGCAGCCAACCTGGCGCTACTGCGCCAGTCCCTGGCCCATCAATATTGCCTGGCGTGCCCACCCAAGGATTGATCACCGATGCACCACCCGTCCCAGCCAAAGCCCGGTCGACAAGCTGCTCGGGCGCTCGTCACAGGCGTGTTCGTCTGCCTGGTCTTTCTGCTTTGCCGCCTTGCGAGCGCCGCACCGGCGCAAGTGCTGCGCGCGGACGAGGCCCGCTTCGTCACCGCCAACGCCGAGTTCACCCTGCTCCATGAGATGGGTCACCTGTTGATCAGCGAACTCAAGCTGCCGGTGCTCGGCCGCGAGGAAGACGCCGCCGATCAACTGGGCTTCATGGGGCTGTTCCTGCTGCACCAACGCCAGCACGACGACGATTTCTACGCCAAGCTGATCGACGTCGCCGACTACTGGCGCCTGGAAGCGGAGCGCCAGATACCGGGGCAGGAAGAAATCAAGGAATGGGACAGTCACGCGCTCGACTCCCAGCGTTTCTTCAACATCGCCTGCCTGGCTTACGGCAGCGACCCTCGGCGCCTGGAATGGGTGATCGAAGTCACCGGCCTGCCGGACGAGCGGGCTTTCTACTGCCCGGAGGAATACCAGCAGGTGGAATATGCGGTGGACTGGATTCGGCAGAACTTCAGCCATGCGCAGCAGCAGGAGCCTCGCCATCGCATCGGCGTGCGCTACGAACTACCACCGAGCCAGCTCAAAGGCGGCATGGAGCTGCTGGAGAAGATTCGCGCCTCCGGCGAACTGGAAGCAGTGGCGGACAAGGCCAGCCGCACCTTCGACCTGCCGCGCGACCTGACCCTTGTAGTGACGGCCTGCGGCGGCCCGGATGCCTGGTACAACCGCCTCATCGGCGAAGTGTCGCTCTGCTACGAGCGCATCGACCATTTTCGCCAGCTGGCCCGCGAGCTGCCACGCCTGCGCGGCGGAAAATAGCCGCGCGGGCGTAGCCGGACAGGCTTAGCGGGGCTCGATGCGAAAGCCCATGCGCGGGAAATGGACGTGGACGATGCCGGCGCGCTCGTCTTCGCGGCGCAGGATCAGCTCCTCGCGGCCGGCGAACAGGAGTTCGCCTTCCACCGGGTCCACACCGTAGTCGACGGCGGCGACCACTACCCGCTGACCAGGCTGAAAGCCGTTGGGCTCGTTGAAAATTTCTTCCGGCAGTGGCGCCGGGCTGGCTTCATGGGCAATCCCGATGGCCTCGGCGGCGCCGAGTTCGCTGGCAGAACCATGGCCGAAGCCGAGAACGCGGCCGAGCCAGGCAGACACGGAGGGATACTCGTCGACCAGCGGCGCAGTGACCGGCGTGCCCTTGAGGAACCACAGCGGATGAGCCATGGCGAAGTCCGCGACCGAGGGCTCGCCGAACAGGAAGTCGCCGTCCTCGCGGGCCAGTTGCTGCTCCAGGCGCGCCATCAGGCACGGCCACTGATGCTTGGCCTGCTCCAGCGGCAGGCGGCTGGCGTTGCCGCCGCTGAACAAGCCGGCGCGATCCGCCAGAAAGCCCTTGATCGCCTCCGGCGGCAGCTTGCCGAAACGCACGGCCACCGACTCCGGCTGGAAGACCAGGCTTACCGCATGCTGGAACACCACCGAATCGGCCCATTGGGCGAAGCTGGCAACGTTGAACTCCTGGCCCTCGGGAAACAGCGCTGGGGTCGCTTTCTCCGCTTCCAGGCGGCGGGCGATCAGCGCGGTGTCGCAGTAGATATCGGCCCCCACTTGCAGCACCGGAGTCTTGCGGTAGCCCCCGGTCAGCGCCATCAGGTCGGGCTTGGGCATCACCCGCGGAATGATCACCGAGCGCCAGGACAACTGCTTGAAGCCCAGCATCAGGCGTGCTTTTTCGGCGAACGGCGATTCGGGATAGTGGTGCAGGATCAGCTCGTGCATGGCGGTGCTCCGCATCGGGGAAAGCCGCCACTTTACTCGCCCAGCTCATCAGGGCCTACCCGATCAGGATGATGAATCGCTATCAGTCAGCTCGATGATATGGTTGAGAGTCAGCGCTTCCTTGGCGCGCTTGGGCAAGCGCTTGATCGCCCGCTCGCGGCGCAGCGCGGCACCCTTGTCGCTGCAGGCCTCGACATAGACCAGTGCCTGGGCCGGGCTGGAATGGAAGAAGCGCGCGCCCTTGCCGCTTCGATGTTGCTCGAAGCGCCGTTCGGGGTCATCGCTGATGCCGCAATAGAGTGCGCCGTTCAGTGCACGCACCAGGTAGACGAACCAGGGTTTGCTCTGCGCCACGGTCATGGGCGCGACTCGCCGACGGGTGCCTTGGCGCGATCGGGCAACGTCTCTACCCGGTATGCCGAGCCGGCCGCCAGTAGTCGAGAGATTCCGACCGCCAGGCCGTTGGCAGCGCACGTATCGAAGCCGGGAAACTGAACCAGAGCGATCAAAAGTCGCATGTCCTGCGTTGGGTTTGCCGGCGAGCTTAGGGGATAATCCCCCGACCTGCCACACGCGACCTCACCAGGAGCACAACAAGATGCAGATCCAGATCTTCACCACCGGCGGCACTTTCGACAAGGTCTATTACGACGCCCTCTCCGACTTCCAGATTGGTGATCCGATGGCGCCGCAGATCCTTCAGGAAGCCGGTGTGACCTTCGACTTTCAGGTGGAAAGCCTGCTGAAAAAGGACAGCCTGGAACTGACCGACGAAGACCGCCAGCTGATCCGTGCCAAGGTCGCCGCCTGCCCCGCCAGGCACATCCTGATCACCCATGGCACCGACACCATGACCAACACCGCCGAGGTGCTCAAGGATATTCCCGGCAAGGTGATCATCTTCACCGGCGCCATGCAGCCGGCCCGCATGCGCCTGACCGATGCCCCCTTCAACCTCGGCGTGGCCATCGGCGCCCTGCAATGCCTGAACGACGGCATCTACGTGGCCATGAGCGGCCGCATCTTCGAAGCCGGCAAGGTGAAGAAGAACCGCGCCGCCGGCCGCTTCGAGGAAAACGCAGGCTGAGGTCGTCAGGACGGGTCGGGGAGATCGCGCCGAGCCGATATTCCCAACCCACCCTGTGTGGCTTGCAGCCCGAAGGCAACCAGGCATCCCTGCGCTGCCTGCTCCTGGATACCGACCTTCGTCGGCACGACGGGCTTGAGGGAGCCGCGCTACCGCACCACGCCGCGCCCCGCACGATAGGCCGCCAACCCCTTCAGTGCCTGCTTGCGAATCGCCGCCTGCACCGCTGGCATCCATCCCAGCAAAACGCCTTTCATGCCCAGCGCCTGACGCGCCCAGCGCCACAGGTCGAAATGATCGCGGTGCTCGACGATCTTTCCATCGTGAAAGACGAAACGCGCCTGGATGCGATTGACCACGGTTTTGCCGGTCTGGCTGAACAGGTAGGTCGCCACCCAGCGTGCACTGCCGCTGGCGTCATCAGCCTGCACTCCGTCGAAGGTGAGGGAAAAATCCTGTGCGCGGCTGGCCAGCATGCGCCACATGTCGCCAGCTTCCTCGCCGCGCAATTCCTGGAAGACCGGATCACCGAAGACCACGTCTTTGGCATAGCAGGCGCACATGACTTCGGCGTCCAGCCGCTGGAAGGCCTGGTAGAAGCGAGTGATCAGTTCGGCATTGGGATGGTTCATGGTGGGCTCCGCCTGCGGGTGTGCTCGGGAGTCATTATTCGCGGGCCGATAGCCAACGGCGATTGGCGGCATCGACAACTTTGTGTCAATAATCGCCAATCTCATCTTGGTGACCCCATGCTGACCATCGCCCTTTATGTGTGCCCGCAGAGCGTCTGCTCCAGCCTGAGCATGGCGATGGATGCATTCGCCCTGGCCAATCGTCTGGCCGGGCGCAAGTTGTTCGACGTGAAGCGCTGCAGCCTCGACGGCCAGACCGTGGAGCTGGGCTTCGCCAGCGTGCGCATAGATGGCGACCTGCGTCTGGCGGAGCGCGCCGGGCTGCTACTGATACCGGCGACCGGCGACGCCATCGACCAAACCCTCGGCGCCAATGCCGGCTTCCTGCGCTGGTTGGCCACGCGCCCGGCCGAGCAGCAGGTAGCGAGCCTGTGCAGCAGCGCCTTCCTGCTGGCCGCAGCCGGCCTGCTCGATGGCCGACGGGCGACTACCCATTGGGCGCTAGCAGCGGAGTTCCGTCGCCGTTTTCCCCAGGTGCGATTGGATAGCGAGGAACTGCTCACCGAAGACGGCAACCTGTTCTGCTCCGGCGGCGCCCAGGCCGGGCTGGATCTGTGCCTGCATCTGATCGCCCGGCATGCCGGTATCTGGCTGGCACAACGAGTGGCCAGCGCCCTGGTGTTCGACCTGCAGCGTGGCCGCCAAACACGCTTCAGCCCACTGCTGCCGGATACCCGCACCGACGACTCCCTGATCGCGCCGCTGCTCGATTGGCTTGGCGGGCACTATGCCGAACCCGTCGATCTCAAACGCTTGGCCGAGCGCGCGCACTGCTCGCCGCGAACGCTGCTGCGGCGCTTCAAGGCCAGCACCGGGCTGACGCCCAACGACTATTTGCAGCGCCTGCGCATCGGCGCCGCGCAAACCGCCTTGCGCAACCCGGCACGCTCGCTGGAACAGGTCGCCGCCCAGGTCGGCTACGGCGACCGCGCCGCCTTCGCCAAGCGCTTCAAGCAACTCTGCGGGGAAACGCCAGGGGCATTCCGGCGACGATTGCGTGGGGCCCAGGCGGAGCGCCTCTCAGGCGAATAAGCTCGCCCCTGCGACAGCGCGGTGCTCCGGCAGGGGCGAATTCATTCGCTGCCCCGATCGAATAGCGCGACAACAAAAAAGGAGCCCGAGGGCTCCCTTCTTGCTTTGGCGCTACGCCAGCCTCAGTGCAGGATCTGCCCGAGGAACAGCTTGGTGCGCTCGTTCTGCGGGTTGTCGAAGAACGCGTTGGGTTCGTTCTCTTCGACGATCTCGCCCTTGTCCATGAAGATCACCCGATTCGCCACGGTGCGGGCAAAGCCCATCTCGTGGGTCACGCAGAGCATGGTCATGCCGTCTTCGGCCAGGCCGATCATGGTATCCAGCACTTCCTTGACCATTTCCGGATCGAGGGCCGAGGTCGGCTCGTCGAACAGCATGATCTTCGGCTTCATGCACAGCGCGCGGGCAATCGCCACACGCTGCTGCTGACCGCCGGAGAGCTGCCCCGGATACTTGTGGGCCTGCTCCGGGATACGCACGCGCTCGAGGAAATGCATGGCGACTTCCTCGGCCTTGCGCTTGGGCATCTTGCGCACCCACATCGGTGCCAGAGTGCAGTTCTGCAGCACGGTCAGGTGCGGGAAGAGGTTGAAGTGCTGGAACACCATGCCCACTTCGCGGCGGATCGCCTCGATGTGCTTGAGGTCGCTGGTCAGCTCGGTGCCATCGACGACGATGCGGCCCTGCTGGTGTTCTTCCAGGCGGTTGATGCAGCGAATGGTGGTCGACTTGCCGGAGCCCGAGGGGCCGCACAGCACGATGCGCTCGCCCTGCGCCACGTTCAGGTTGATGTCCTTGAGCACGTGGAACTGGCCGTACCACTTGTGCACGCCCTGAAGCTGGATGATGCCTTCGCCGGCGACAGGCTGCTTGCTTGCTTCACTCATGAGTCACTCCTAACGCTTGTGGCCGGTGTCCAGCTTGCGCTCCAGGTGCATGGAGTAGCGGGACATGCTGAAACAGAAAATCCAGAACACCAGGGCGGCAAACACGTAGCCCTCGGTAGCCATGCCCAGCCAGGCCGGGTCGGTGGTGGCTTGTTTGATGCTGTTGAGCAGATCGAACAGGCCGATGATGATCACCAGGCTGGTGTCCTTGAACAGTGCGATGAAGGTGTTGACGATGCCGGGGATGACCAGCTTTAGCGCCTGCGGCAGGATCACCAGGCCCATCATGCGCCAGTAACCCAGGCCCATGGCCGCGGCCGCTTCGTACTGCCCCTTCGGGATCGCCTGCAAACCGCCGCGAACCACTTCGGCGATATAGGCCGACTGGAACAGGATCACGCCGATCAGCGCGCGCAGCAGCTTGTCGAACGACAGCCCCTCGGGCAGGAACAGCGGCAGCATCACCGAGGACATGAACAGCACGGTGATCAACGGCACACCACGCCAGAACTCGATGAAGGTGACGCAGATCACCCGGATCGCCGGCATGTTCGAGCGCCGTCCAAGCGCCAGCAGGATGCCCAGCGGCAACGCACCGACGATGCCCACCGAAGCGATGACCAGGGTCAGCGTCAGGCCGCCCCAGCGGCTGGTCGGCACGTTGACCAGGCCCAGGAAACCGCCGTGCAGCAGCCAGTAGGCCACAAACGGATAGATCACCAGAAAGGCCAGGCCATACATCGCCTTGCGCGGCATCTGCGGAATGAACAGGGGCGCCGCGCCGATGACCACCAGCCAGGCGGCCAGGTCCACCCGCCAGCGCAGTTCGGTCGGATAGAAGCCGTACATGAACTGGCCGATGCGCTGCTTGACGAACACCCAGCAGGCGCCGTCGCCGGTGCAGTCGGCACGGGTGGTGCCCGTCCAGTCGGCGTCCAGGAACGCCCACTGCAATAGCGGCGGTACGACCAGCCAGATCAGGTAGAGCGCGAAGAACGTCAGCAGCGTGTTGAACACGCTGGAAAACAGGTGGGCCCGCATCCAGCCGAGCACACCCACGCTCATCGCTGGCGGCGGCAGATCGGGTTTGAAGCTATGTGTAATGGTCATGCGCTCACCTCACCGCTCGATCAGCGCAATGCGCTTGTTGTACCAGTTCATCAGGATGGAAATGCTGATGCTGATAGCCAGGTACACACTCATGGTGATGGCGATCGTTTCGATCGCCTGGCCAGTCTGGTTGAGCACCGTGCCGGCGAACAACGAGACCATGTCCGGATAACCGATACCGGCCGCCAGCGAGGAGTTCTTGACCAGGTTCAGGTACTGACTGGTCAGCGGCGGAATGATCACGCGCAGGGCCTGCGGAATGATCACCAGGCGCAGCGTGGTGCCACCCTTCAGGCCCAGCGAGCGCGCCGCTTCGGTCTGTCCATGGCTGACCGCCTGGATACCGGAGCGCACGTTCTCGGCGATGAAGGCCGCGGTGTAGATGGTCAGCGCCAGGCCCAGGGCCATCAGCTCGGGAATCACCACCCAGCCGCCACGGAAGTTGAAGCCTTGCAGCGCCGGCACGTTCCAGTCGAACGGGTTGCCGAACAGCAACACGCTCAGGCCCGGCAGGCATACCAGCAACGCCAGGGAAGTCCAGAAGCGCGGGAACGGCTTGCCGGTGGCCTCGAAACGCGCCTTGCCCCAGCGCGTGACCAGGACGACGGCGACGATGGCGGCGGCGAGCATGAGCATGAATGGCCAGAACCCACCGGTGCCTTCCGGTGCCGGCATGTACAGGCCGCGATTGCTGAGGAAGAAGGCATCGCCGATGCTCATGGCCTGCCGTGGGCCGGGCATGGGCAACATGACCGCGAAATACCAGAAGAAGATCTGCAACAACAGCGGGATATTGCGGAAGGTCTCGATATAGACGGTCGCCAGCTTGCTGAGCAGCCAGTTCGGCGAGAGCCGGGCCACGCCGATCAGAAAACCGAGAAGGGTCGCCAACACGATGCCGATACTGGAAACCAACAGCGTGTTCAGCAGTCCGATGACGAACACCCGGCCATAGCTATCGCTTTCGGTGTATTCGATCAGGTGCTGGGCGATACCGAAACCGGCGCTGTTCTGCAGGAAGCCGAAACCGGAGACGATCCCGCGTTGGTCGAGGTTGTGTTGAGTGTTTTGGAACAGATACCAGCCGAACGCCACGACTGAGATAACGGCGATGATCTGAAAGAACCACGCGCGAATCTGCGGATCGGTCCATACCGAGCCGCGGGCACGCGGGGCAGGCGCACTAGTTTGCATAACAGCCCTCATAAAGAATCCCCGGTGGCCGCTGACTGCCAGCCCCGGGGTTTGTTCTTATCGGAACGTTGCCGCCGCCCTGGGGCGGCGGCAACAGACGGTCAGCGCACCGGCGGCGCGTATTGCAGACCACCCTTGTTCCAAAGGGCATTGAGACCACGCTCGATCTTTAGCTCACTGCCGGCACCGACATTGCGCTCGAAGGATTCGGCGTAGTTGCCGACTTGCTTGATGATCTGCACGGCCCAGTCTTTCGGCAGTTTCAGATCCTTGCCGTACTCGCCTTCACCACCCAGCAGGCGGGCAATGTCCGGGTTCTTGGTGTTCTTGGCCATGTCCTCGACGTTCTTCGAGTTCACCCCCAGCTCCTCGGCGTTGAGCATGGCGAACAGCGACCAGCGAGCGATGTTGAACCACTCGTCGTCACCCTGACGTACCACCGGGCCCAGCGGTTCCTTGGAGATGACTTCCGGCAGCACCACGTAGTCGTCCGGCTTGGCCAGCTTGATACGCTGGGCGTACAGCTGGGACTGGTCGGAGGTCAGCACGTCGCAACGACCGGACTCCAGCGACTTGGCGCTCTCGTCGGAAGTATCGTAGGTGATGGGGGTGTACTTCATGCCGTTGGCACGGAAGTAGTCGGAGAGGTTGAGTTCGGTGGTGGTACCGGCCTGGATGCAGACGGTGGCGCCATCGAGTTCCTTGGCGCTGGAAACGCCGAGTTTCTTGTTAACCAGGAAGCCTTGGCCGTCGTAGTAGTTCACGCCGGCGAAGTTCAGACCCATGCCCGCATCGCGGGAGCTGGTCCAGGTGGTGTTGCGCGAGAGCACGTCCACTTCGCCGGACTGCAGAGCGGTGAAACGCTCCTTGGCGGTCAGCGGGCTGTATTTGACCTTGCTGGCGTCGCCGAATACCGCAGCGGCGATGGCGCGGCAAACATCAACGTCGAGGCCCATGTAGTTGCCCTTGGCATCGGCATAGGAGAAGCCCGGCAGACCGTCGCTGATACCGCACTGCACGAAGCCCTTCTTCTGTACCGCATCCAGGGTAGCGCCCGCTTGCGCGAAGCCGCTGACACCGAGCACAGCCGCTGTGGTCAGCACAGCCAGGGTGGATTTCACCATCTTCATTAAAACCTCCAGTTGCTCTTGTTGTGTTTGGAGTCTCGACCCTACCACCGTACCCTTTTGAGGCACGTTCGGCCCTCTCGATGACAGCAGGGACCGACCGGGGGATCAGGCCTAAGGCGAGAGTCTAGTTGGCACAAGTCCGATCAGCCATAAACCCACGCCTCGCCCATTGGTCAAATGGGCTGGAGACGGATAACAGTCGGTCGAACATCGTCTCGTTACCGTCCAACCGCCTGCCAGTGACCGCTCGCGCACCCTTTTCTACGATGCTTGGCGGCCTTCTGGAACCCACCGCGAGGCGGGTTCCTGTCTGTTTGCAACGTGCGCACTACCAACAGTGTTACCGCTGGCGCACTGTGCCATCAGTCCGGGGCTAGCATAGCAAAGCCCGTACCAGAGCCCAGGCGTAGCAACAATACGGACAGGTCAAGCTGAAAACTTGTACCCTTGCGACATCTTTTTCCGATATCCGACACCTGAACGGGAAACCATCCTGCGCAATGGAACACGCGTACAGAATCATGGAGATGTAATGAGCGAACCATTGATCCTTCAGCCCACACATGGTGCAGATGCGTGCGTCATCTGGTTGCACGGTCTGGGGGCCGACCGTTACGACTTTCTGCCGGTAGCCGAGATGCTCCAGGAGCGCCTGCCGAGCACCCGCTTCGTGCTGCCGCAAGCACCCACCCGCCCGGTGACCATCAATGGCGGCTGGGAGATGCCCAGCTGGTACGACATCCTGGCGATGAGCGCGGAATCGCGCGCGGTCGATCGGGAACAGTTGGAAGCCTCCGCGCAGCGGATCATCACCCTGGTCGAACAGCAGCGCGACGGCGGCATCGACCCGGCGCGTATCTTCCTCGCCGGTTTCTCCCAAGGCGGCGCAGTGGTGCTGCACACCGCCTTCCTGCGCTGGCAAGGTCCGCTAGGCGGCGTGCTGGCGCTGTCCACCTATGCACCGAGCTTCAGCGACGACCTGCAACTGTCGGACGCCCAGCAGCGAATCCCGGTGTGCTGCATGCATGGCAGCCATGACGACGTAGTCGCCATGGCGCTCGGTCGCGCGGCACACGACCGCCTCGCTGCCCTTGGCGTGCCGCTCACCTGGCGGCAATATCCGATGGGCCACGAGGTACTGCCCGAGCAGATCCGCGACATCGGCAACTGGCTGACCCAACAACTAGTATCCCATTGAGCCCAAGACCCCACGCCATGACCCAAACCGCCGTCCCCGTCATCGCCTCGCTGCGCGACATCGAACTCATCGAACAAACCCCGCTGGAAGCCCGCGACATGCCGCCCAGCACCTATGAGCTGATCCGCCGCAGCGCCGCGCGCAACCCGGACGCTCCCGCACTGCGCTTCCTCCTGCAAGGCACGGCGGACGAGACGCCCTATCAGTTGAGCTATGCCGAGCTGCTGGCCAAGGTCACCCAGACCGCCAACGCCTTCCACCGCCTCGGCCTGCGGCCGGGCAAGGCAGTCTCCTTCCTGCTGCCGAACCTGCCGCACACCCACTTCACCATCTGGGGCGGCGAGGCCGCCGGCATCGTCAACGCGATCAACCCGCTGCTGGAATCCGAGCACATCGCCGAGCTGGTCCGCGCCTCGAACTCCGAGCTGCTGGTAACCCTGGCGCCCTTCCCCGGCACCGATCTGTGGGACAAGGTCGCCAGCCTGCGCGAGCAGCTGCCGGAGCTGAAAGCCATCATTACCGTGGACATGGCCAACCTGCTGCCGGAGCCGCAGCGTAGCGCCATCAAGGCCCAGCGCGGGGGACTGCCGCAAGGCGTGCTCGACTTCGACGAGCTGATCGCCAGCTGCCCTGCCGACCATCTGGAAAGCGGCCGTGACATACAACCGGAAGACATCGCCTCCTACTTCCACACCGGCGGCACCACCGGCACCCCGAAGCTGGCCCCGCACAGCCACAAGAACGAAGTGGCGATGGCCATGGTCATGTCCTTCCTGCTCGACTTCGGCCCGAGCGATACCACGCTCTGCGGCTTGCCACTGTTCCACGTCAATGGCGTGATGGTCACCGGCCTGGCTCCGCTCTATCGCGGCGCGCAAATCCTCCTGGCCACGCCCCAGGGCTACCGCAACCAGAACCTGATGCAGAACTTCTGGAAGATTATCGAGCGCCACCGGGTCAGCTTCTTCAGCGGCGTGCCGACCATCTACGCCGGCTTGCTGCAATTGCCCAGCGAGGGCCATGACCTCTCCAGCCTGCGCTACGCGCTCTGCGGCGCCGCGCCGATGCCGGTGGAACTGATCCGCCAGTTCGAAGCCAAAACCGGCCTCAAGCTGATCGAAGGCTACGGCCTGACCGAAGGCACCTGCGGCAGTTGCGGCAACCCGCCCGAGGGCGAGCGCCGCCCGGGCTCCATCGGCCTGCGCATGCCCTACTGCGAAGTCAGCATCAAGGTGCTCGACGACAATGGCCAGTTCCTGCGCGATGCGGCGGCGAACGAGATCGGCAATGTCTGCCTGCGCGGCGTCACCGTGTTCAAGGGCTACCTGCAGGAGAGCAAGAACAAGGGCATCTGGGTCGACGGCGACTGGTTCAACACCGGTGACCTGGGCCGCATGGACGCCGACGGCTACATCTGGCTGACCGGGCGCAGCAAAGACCTGATCATTCGCGGCGGCCACAATATCGACCCGCAGATGATCGAGGAAGCGCTGCACAAGCACCCGGCCGTGGCGCTGGCCGCCGCCGTCGGCAAGCCCGACGAGAAGGTAGGCGAGCTGCCGGTGGTCTATGTGCAGCTCAAGCCCGGTGTACAGGTCAGCGAGGCCGAGTTGCTGGCCCACGCCGCGGCCCAGGTTCCGGAGCGGGCCGCGGTGCCCAAGGAAGTCTGGATCATCGATGCCATCCCGCTGACTGCAGTGGGCAAGACCTTCAAGCCGGCCCTGCGCTTCGACGCCATCCGTCGGGTCTTCGAGGAGGTGCTGCAGCCCCTCGATCCGGGCATTCGCGTGGACGTGGTCGCCGACGACCAGCATGGCCAACTGGCACTGATCCACGTGCCGCACACTGCTGCGCATCGACATGAAGAAATTGCGACACGGTTGGCGGGATTCGCCGTGAAAAGCTCGATAATTCCGGACTGAACGGTCAGGGGTGACCGACCGCTGGTCGGTCGCCCCTGCAGCAGAGATTGCCAGGCTCCCGAGGCGGGAATACTGTCAAATCTGGTGCCCGCTGAAGTCGACAGGAAGCGCTTGCGATGCCCTCTTACGCTCACTGCTGTGCGGCGCTGCCATGAAAACGGCACGCTGGCAGGAAAACCTGCAACAGCTCCGGCAATTGCGACTGTTTCACAAGGTCGCCGCCAGCAACCTCAAGCAGTTGCTCAAGGAATTTCGCGCCTGCGAAGTGGACGCCGGGGAAATCCTGCTCTCCCCCTTCAACCGCAACCAGTATCTGTACCTGCTGCTCGAAGGCCAACTCAAGGTCTATCTCGGCTCGCTCGACAACCACGCCATGAGCACGCTGGAACCCGGCGAATGCGCGGGTGAGATCAGCTTCATCGACAACGATCATCCTTGCGCCTACGTGGTGGCGGCCAAGCCATCGCTGGTACTGCGCTTGCACCGGCAGGCACTGATCAGCCTGTTCAACCAGTCGCCGCAGTTGATGCAGAACATGCTGGAGCTGCTGTGCGAACGGGTCCGCGAAGGCAACCAGGTGATTCTCGATACCGAGCAGAACGCCAATGTCGACACCCTCACCGGTGCCTTCAACCGCCGCTGGCTGGAACACGTCTACCAGCGTGAAAGCACCCGCTGTGCCTACAACAGCCAACCGCTGTGCATGCTGATGCTGGATGTCGACCACTTCAAGACCTACAACGACCAGCACGGCCACCTTGCCGGCGACTATGCCCTCTGCATGGTGGCGCATACCCTGCGCAACCAGTTGCGGCCCAAGGACAGCCTGACCCGCTATGGCGGCGAGGAGTTCGTCATCCTGCTGCCGGAGATCGACGCCGACGGCGCTCGCGCCATCGGCCAACGCCTGCGCCAGAGCCTGGAGCAGATCGACACCTTCTACGCGCCGCTGGGCATCCTGCCGGGCGTCACCGTCTCCATCGGCCTGGCGCAGATGCGGGCGCGCGATAGCCTCGAGGCGCTGATCGCCCGAGCCGACAGCGCGCTCTACCAGGCCAAGCAGCAGGGACGCAACTGCCTGTACGGCTAGCCCCCCTACGCCTTCCCAACCGGTTGCGCGACGCGCCCGCCAGCGGACCGAGCCTGCTAGAGTCGCTGCACCCAAACCGCTCGGATGCTACCCATGCGCAAACTCCCGATCGCCCTGTCGCTGCTGGCCGTGATCGCCGTGGCCGTATTCTTCAGCCTGCCTTCGCTGCTCGACCGCGGCCTGAACCGCGTCGGCCAGTCCGCACCAGCCAGCGAGCCGGCCCAGCGACTGCACCAGCAACTGTTCGTCGCCGACCTGCACAACGACGCCCTGCTCTGGCAGCGCGACCTGCTCGAACGGGCCGGCTATGGCCACTCCGACCTGCCACGCCTCTTGGACGGCCATGTTGCCCTGCAGGTATTTTCCACCGTGACCAAGACCCCGCGCGGGCTGAACTACGAGCGCAATGGCGCCGACAGCGACAACATCACCCTGCTGGCCATGGCCCAGCGCTGGCCGCGGGAAACCTGGAGCAGCCTGCTGCAACGCGCGCTCTACCAAGGCCACAAGCTGCAGGAAGCGGTCGCCGCCAGCGACGGCCAACTGGTGCTCATCCTCAGCCGGACCGACTTGCAGCAGTTCATCCGCGTCTGGCAGAAGGACCCGAAGCGTGTCGCCGCCCTGCTGGCCACCGAGGGCCTGCATCCGCTGGAAGGCCGGCTGGAGAATCTCGACCGCCTGTACGACGCGGGCTTTCGCATCGGCGGCCTTACCCATTTCTTCGACAATGAGGTCGGCGGCTCCGCCCACGGCCTGGAAAAAGGCGGACTGACGCCGTTCGGCCGCCAGGTGATCGAGCGCATGCAGGAAAAACGCATGCTGATCGACCTGGCCCACGCCTCCCGCGCGCTGATCGACGACGTGCTGGCCATGGCCAGGCGTCCGCTGCTGGTATCCCATACCGGCGTCGAGGGTACCTGCCCCGGCACGCGCAACCTCAGCGACCGCCACATCAAGGCCATCGCCGCGACCGGCGGGGTGATCGGCATCGGCTACTGGGACACGGCGGTATGCGCCACCTCGGTCGAGGCGATCGTCAAGGCGATTCGCTACACGGCAGACAAGGTCGGCGTCGAGCACGTCGCCCTCGGCTCGGATTTCAACGGCACCGTGCGCACGCCGTTCGACGCCAGCGGCATGGCCAGGTTGACCGACGGCCTGCTTAAGGCCGGCTTCAGCCAGGCGGACATCGCCGCAATCATGGGCGGCAACGTGCAACGGCTGCTCCTCGCCAGCCTTCCCGATTGAAGCGCCCGGCCACAAGAAGCCCGGCTTCTACACCGGGCCGGCTTCTTGCATTACACTGGCGCGCGTACATTCCTTAACCAACGACTGACGAGATAACCGTGCTCAAAGCACTCAAGAAAATTTTTGGCAAGGGCGAGGGCCAATTGCCCGTCGCCGAACCGGCTCCATCCCCCTCCTCCGCGGCAAAGTCCGGCAATGTCGAAAGCGCCGGCCGCAAGGCCAAGGCCCCGCGCCCCGCCGCCGAGGCCAAGGCGCCCGGCGAGCCCGCCGCCAAGGCAGACAAGCCCCGTGGCGACAAACCGAAGAGCGAGAAAAAGCGTCGCGAACGCCCGGCCAAGACCGTGGATACCTGGAAGCTGGAAGACTTCGTGGTCGAACCCCAGGAAGGCAAGACGCGCTTCCACGACTTCAACCTCGACCCCCGCGTGATGCATGCCATTCACGACCTCGGGTTCCCCTACTGCACGCCGATCCAGGCCCAGGTGCTCGGCTTCACGCTCAAGGGCCAGGATGCCATCGGCCGCGCCCAGACCGGCACCGGCAAGACCGCCGCCTTCCTCATCTCGATCATCAGCCAGTTGCTGCAGACCCCGCCGCCGAAAGAGCGTTACATGGGCGAGCCGCGCGCACTGATCATCGCGCCGACCCGCGAACTGGTGGTCCAGATCGCCAACGACGCCATCGGCCTGACCAAGTACAGCGGCCTGAACGTAATGAGCTTCGTCGGCGGTATGGACTTCGACAAGCAGCTCAAGCAGCTGGAAACGCGCTTCTGCGACATCCTGGTGGCCACGCCGGGCCGCCTGCTGGACTTCAACCAGCGCGGCGAAGTGCACCTGGACATGGTCGAGGTGATGGTGCTCGACGAAGCCGACCGCATGCTCGACATGGGCTTCATCCCGCAGGTCCGGCAGATCATCCGGCAGACCCCGATGAAGGGCGAGCGCCAGACCCTGCTATTCTCCGCCACCTTCACCGACGACGTGATGAACCTGGCCAAACAGTGGACGGTCGACCCGGCCATCGTCGAGATCGAACCGGAGAACGTCGCCAGCGAAACCGTCGAGCAGCACGTCTACGCAGTGGCCAGCAGCGACAAGTACAAGCTGCTGTACAACCTGATCACCCAGAACGACTGGAGCCGGGTGATGGTCTTCGCCAACCGCAAGGACGAGGTGCGGCGCATCGAGGAACGCCTGACGCGCGACGGCGTCAGCGCCGTGCAGATGTCCGGAGACGTGCCGCAACACAAGCGCATCCGCGCGCTGGAAGGCTTCCGCGAAGGCAAGATCCGCGTGATGGTCGCCACCGACGTGGCCGGCCGCGGCATTCACGTCGAGGGCATCAGCCACGTGATCAACTTCACCCTGCCGGAAGACCCGGACGACTACGTGCACCGCATCGGCCGCACCGGACGCGCCGGCAGCAGCGGCACCTCCATCAGCTTCGCCGGCGAGGACGACGCCTTCGCCCTGCCGCCGATCGAAGAACTGCTGGGCCGCAAGATCAACTGCGAAATGCCGCCCGACGAGCTGCTCAAGCCGGTGCCGCGCAAGCATTGAGCGCAGTGCGACGGAAAAGGCGAAGCCCAGCTTCGCCTTTTTTTCGCACCGCCAAAGGCCATCCCTTAGAGGCAGCGACGGCGCCGATGCGCCGCCGCTTCTTGCCGGGCGGGCTGGTCGTCGCCCCGGGTAGGTGTCGATGCCCGGCGCTGCGACGTCAACCGCTGAAAGGGAGGACCGCTCATGACCTTCAAGCTCGATGCCGACGACCTGGCCCGCGCAGTTAGCGCCGGTGTACTGCAACCCGGCCAGGACCAAGCCCTGCTGGCCTTCCTGCAGCAGCAACCGGACACCCGCGCCAGCTTCCAGCTCGCCCATATCGCCTTCTACTTCGGCGCGCTGTTGATCATGGGCGCCATGGGCTGGTTGCTCACCGAAGCCTGGATGAGCATCGGCGACGGCGCCCTGCTCGGGTTCAGCCTCGCCTACATCGTCACCTTCACCGTCTGTGCCCGCAGCCTGTGGCAACGCGGCCAGCCGATTCCCGGAGGCCTGCTCGGCGCCGTGGCGGTCAGCCTGACGCCGCTGGCGGTGTTCGCCCTGCAGCGCCTTACCGGCCTGTGGCCGGACGACGACGTCCAAGGCAGCTACCGCGACTACTACCTCTGGGTGCAAAGCGGTTGGCTGGCGATGGAAGCAGCCACCGTGCTGGCCGGCCTGGCGATGCTGCGCCTGTTGCCCTTCCCCTTCATTGTCATGCCGATGGCGCTGGCCCTGTGGTTCATGTCGATGGATCTAAGCGAACTGCTGTATGGCGATGGCTTCGGTTGGGAGCAACGGCGCACGGTATCGCTCTGGTTCGGCCTGGCGCTGCTGTTCGTCAGCCTGTGGGTCGATGGTCGCACCCGTAACGACTTCGCCTTCTGGGGTTATCTGGCCGGCCTGGCGGCGTTCTGGGGCGGGCTGAGTCTGATGGAAAACGACAGCGAACTGGGCAAGGCGTTCTACTGCCTGGTCAACCTGCTGCTGATGGGGCTGGCGGTACTGCTGCGCCGTCCGGTGTTCATGGTTTTCGGTGCCCTGGGCGTGGCCGGTTATCTCGGCCACCTGGCCCAGGAAGTGTTCGCCGACTCACTGTTGTTCCCGGTAGTGCTGAGCCTGATCGGCCTGGGCGTGATCGGCCTCGGCCTGCTCTATCAAAAACATCGCGACCGTCTGACCGCCGGCCTGCGCGCCCGGCTGCCGCAGGCCATGCTGGAATTTCTTCCGGCATTGCGCCGCTAACACACCGGAAGTAACCAAAAGCGAAGCGACACCGCAGCACGCCAACCGCTTCGGCTGGTCAAAGCCAGTACCAGCCCCGGAGGCGCGTTGTATCGCGGAGAAATGCCATGGACTCACAACAACTTGCCGGCTGCCTGAGCTTCGTTCGCGAAGCAGAAAAACTGAAGGATGTGCTGCGCCGCTCCTACACATCCACGGGCCGCCCGGAAAGCACCGCGGAGCACACCTGGCGGTTGTGCCTGATGGCGATGCTCTTCGAAGGCGAGTTTGGCGACATCGACCTCGCCAAACTACTGAAGATCTGCATCGTTCACGACCTGGGGGAAGCCATCAACGGCGATATCCCCGCAGTCGAGCAACGCGACACGCCGAATAAATCGGTTCAGGAACGGGCCGACCTGATGGAGCTGTTGCGCCCACTCGACCCGACCCGCCGCGCGGATATCCTCCAGCTGTGGGACGAATACGAAAACGCCAGCAGCCTCGAAGCGCGCCTGGTCAAGGGCCTGGACAAGCTGGAAACCATCATCCAGCACAACCAGGGCAAGAATCCGCCGGACTTCGACTATCGGTTCAACCTGGCCTACGGGCAGAAGCATATGGCCGCCCACCCGCTGTTCGAGCAGATTCGCCAACTGGTGGACGCGGATACCAGCAAGCACGCCAATGCAACGCAGCGCTGACGGCAGGAGTGCCGAGGCACTGCGGGGCGGCGGGCCACGACGGCTCGCCGCGGCGCTGCTGCTTGTCCAGGCGCTGGGCATTCCGCTGGTGGCCGGGCTGTTCATCGCCCTGGTGGGCGGAAGCCTGCACCAGGGTTGCCTGTGCGTCCATTGGCCGCAGTTGTCCGAAGCCTTCGATCCGCGCCTGGAAATGCTGGTGCTGGCCGTGCCAGGCATGCTGGCCTTCTCGATCACGGCACGCTGGCGCAACCCATGGGGGCGGTATGGCGGCTTCGCCCTCGCGGCGACCGCGACGGCGTACCTGGGCATCGCCTCCTACGCCCAGGCGTTCGGCCTGACCTGGACCTACGGCGAAATCGCCATGGAGCTGTTCGTGCGGCAGCTGCCACTGCTAGGGCTGGCGCTACTGCCTGGCCTGGCGCTGCTCTGGCTGGGCCAGGCCCTCGCTCGACGCACCTAGGCGGCGAGCGCGTTCAGCCCTGGCGCCAGCGCTCGGCGGCACTGTGGTCGCTGGCGCGACCTTCCACCCAGCGCGGGCCGTCCTGGGTGTCCTCCTTCTTCCAGAACGGTGCGCGGGTCTTCAGATAGTCCATCACGAAGTTACAGGCATCGAAGGCTGCCTGGCGGTGGGCGCTGGCAGTGCCGACGAAGACGATCGGCTCGCCCGGTTCCAGGCGACCGATGCGATGGAGGATCTCGATCCGGAGCAACGGCCAACGTTGCTCCGCCTCGATGGCGATCTTTTCCAACGCCTTTTCCGTCATGCCCGGATAGTGCTCGAGAAACATGCCACCCACTTCGCGGCCATCGTTGAAGTCGCGCACGTAGCCAACGAAGCCGACCACCGCGCCGACGCCGACATTGGCAGCATGCAGGGCATTGAGTTCGGTGCCGGGATCGAAAGGCGCCGGCTGGACGCGAATGGCCATGTCAGCCTCCGGTGACCGTGGGGAAGAAGGCGACTTCGTCGCCATCGGCCAAGGCTTCGTCGAGGCTGCACAGCTCCTGGTTGCGCGCGCACATCAGGTTCTGCTCGCCAAGTACCTGCCAGGCGCCACCGCGGGCCAGCAGATGCTGTCGCAGGGCATCCAGCGTGGCGAACTCGCCATCCACCTGTTCGCCATCGAGGCCCAGGGCTTCGCGATATCGGGCGAAATACTGCACATGAATCATTGGGCCTGCTCCACCTTGAAGTGACCGCTCTTGCCGCCGAGTTTTTCCAGCAGGCGCACGCCGTCGATGGTCATGCCCCGGTCCACGGCCTTGCACATGTCGTAGATGGTCAGCGCGGCGACGCTGGCGGCGGTCAGCGCTTCCATTTCCACGCCGGTCTGCCCGGCCAGCTTGCAGCGCGCGACGATATGCACGGCATCGTCGCCGCTGGGCGTGAGTTCGACCTTGATGCTGGTCAGCAATAGCGGATGACAGAGCGGGATCAGCTCGTGGGTCCGCTTCGCCGCCTGGATGCCGGCGATGCGCGCCACGGCGAACACGTCGCCCTTGGGATGGCCGCCGTGCTGAATCATCTGCAGGGTTTCCGGCAGCATGCGCACGTAGGCTTCGGCCACCGCTTCACGGGCCGTCACCGCCTTTTCGGTGACGTCGACCATGTTGGCGCGACCTTGGGAATCGAGATGAGTAAGCATGGGATACAGGTCTGTGGAGGGGGATGGGGCATTGTACACCCGCACTCCAGGCGACGAGCCACAAGCTGCCCGGGGCAGCTTGTGGCCAGTTGCCGCAGCTACATGTGCGCTTCGGCGTACTCGGCCAATACCGAGCGCGGCACCCCTTGCAGGGTGATGTGCACGCCGTGGGGAAAGTCCTTGAAGCGCTCGGTGAGGTAGGTCAGGCCCGAGCTGGTAGCGGACAGGTAGGGCGTATCGATCTGCGCCAGGTTGCCCAGGCAAATCACCTTCGAGCCGCTGCCGGCGCGGGTGATGATGGTCTTCATCTGGTGGGGGGTGAGGTTCTGGCATTCGTCGATGAGGATCAGGCTCTGCTGGAAGCTGCGCCCGCGAATGTAGTTCAGCGATTTGAACTGCAGGGGCACCTTTTGCAGGATGTAGTCGACGCTGCCGTGGGTGTTCTCGTCGTCCATGTGCAGGGCTTCGAGGTTGTCGGTGATGGCGCCGAGCCAGGGTTCCATCTTCTCCGCTTCGGTGCCTGGCAGGAAGCCGATGTCCTCGTCCAGGCCCTGCACGCTGCGGGTGGCGATGATGCGCCGGTAGCGCTTGCTGACCATGGTCTGCTCGATGGCGGCGGCCAGCGCCAGGATGGTCTTGCCGGAGCCGGCTGCGCCGGACAGATTGACCAGGTGGATGTCCGGATCGAGCAGGGCGAACAGTGCCAGGCTCTGGTACACGTCGCGCGGGCGCAGGCCCCAGGCTTCCTGGTGCAGCAGCGGCTCCTGGTGCAGGTCGAGGATGAGCAACTCGCTTTCCCTGATGCCCTTGATCCAGCCGACGAAGCCCTGCTCGTCGAGAATGAATTCGTTGATGTGCACCGCCGGCAGGTTGTCGGTGAGCTGCACCCGGTGCCAGGTCCTACCGTGGTCCTGGCGGGTTTCCACCTTGCTCACCCGGTCCCAGAAGGAGCCCGGCAGGCTGTGGTAGCCGCGCGATAGCAGGTTGACATCGTCCACCAACTGATCGGTGTGGTAGTCCTCTGCAGCGATGCCGCAGGCACGCGCCTTCAGGCGCATGTTGATGTCCTTGGTCACCAGCACCACCGGCATGCCGGCCTTGCGCGACTTCAGTTCCACCAACTGGTTGATGATGCGGTTGTCGTTGAGGTTTTCGGGCAGCCAGGTCACCGGCTCCGCGCACTTGCTCATGAGAATCGACAGGCTGCCGCTGGGGCCACTCTTGCCGCGCTGGATGGGAACGCCCTTCTCCACCTCCTCCGGGGTGGCCTCGCCCAGCACCTGATCGATCAGCCGGATCGCCTGGCGGCACTCGGCGGCCACGGTGTGCTTGCCCGTCTTGAGTTTGTCCAGCTCCTCCAGCACCGTCATCGGTATGGAAACGTGATGTTCCTGGAAATTCAGCAGCGCGTTGGGATCGTGGATCAGGACATTGGTGTCGAGGACATAGAGGGTAGGCTGGGTGGAGCGGACACGTCCGTAATCATCCATACTCGGTCACCTTCTTGTAGTAGCCAAGCGACGGAATGCCGGGGACAGCGCTCCGCCGCGGGGGCCACCGATCTCTCGGACAAGAAGCCGAGGGAGTGCAAGCAGGTATGGGCCAAGGGGCCGCCACCTGTCTGCAGGGTTCGGCGGTCTGTCTTTTAGATACTCCAAAAAAGATGACAGGCGAAAGAATTTTTCAGCTTTCTTAAGTTTATTTGTCACTTCGACGAATAGCGCTTGGCGGCATGCCAGTGCCTCGTTACAGTCGGAAGTCCTACCGGCGTTTTCGCCACGAAAAAACCTCCCTACCCCCTCTCCAGATGTTCGCCCTGGGCGCAGCGATTGACCTCCACGGTCACATGCACCAGCTCGTCGAAATCCGCCAGTGCCGTCTTGTAGCGGTCCGCCGAGCGGCCGCCATGGGTCACCACGCTGACGATGCAGGCGAATTGCGCACGCCCCACTCGCCAGAGGTGCAGGTCGGCCACCTCGGTGTCCGGCTCGCGTTCGATGGCTCGCCGGACCCGCGCCACCAGCGGGCTGTCCATCTCGCGGTCGAGCAGTACCTTGGCGGTCTCCAGCAGCAGTCCCTTGGCCCAGATGCCAATGATCACCGCCCCGACGATGCCCATCAGCGGATCGAGCCAGTTCCAGCCCAGCAGCAGACCGCCGAGCAAGGCGATGATCGCCGCTACCGAGGTCAACGCATCGGTAAGCACATGCAGGAAGGCCGCATCGCGGTTGAGGTCGCGCCCGCCGTGGGCATGGCTGTGATCGCCGTGGTCGTGGTCATCATGGGCATGGCCATGGGCGTGCCCATGCTGGTCGCGCAGCAACCAGGCGGATGCCAGGTTCACCAGCAGGCCGACCACTGCCACCACCAGGGCCATCTCGAAGGCGATTGGCTCCGGCCGCCATAGCCGCCACAGAGATTCGAAGGCCATCATCAGCACCACGCCGACCAGCAGCAGGGCGCTGGCGAAGCCGGCCAGCACCTCGATCTTCCAGGTGCCGAACGCAAAGTGCGGATCGTTGGCATAGCGCCGTGCCAACAGGTAGGCCAGCGCGGCCAAGCCGATGGCAACCATATGCGAGGCCATGTGCCAGCCATCGGCCAACAGCGCCATGGAGTTGAACCAGTAACCGGCGGCGACTTCCACCAGCATGGTCACCCCGGTCAGGGCGACCACCCGCCAGGCTTGGCGCTCGGCGCCCCGCTCCAGCGGGCGGTAATCGTGGGAAGGCTCCCAGCGGGAGTGGTCGCAGTTGTTCATGACAGCTCCTTGAAGAGTTCCTGAACAGACTACAACCCCCGGGCCGCCCCCAGGTCAACACCTCAGCGATAGCTGCGACAGCTCATCCAGCTCACCGCCGAGCCTTCGCTCGCCTGCAATAACCAGGGCAGCGCCACCTGCGCCTTGTTGTGGATGTCATGGAACAGAATCACCCCGCGCCGCCAGAGCAGCATCAATGTCAGCACCCGCTGGCCGGCGGCCTCGGCGCTGACCTTGGCGCTCCAGTCCTGGGAATCGATCTGCCAGAGCGCCACCTGCAACCCCTGGCTGGCGAAGAACGCCTGGCTGTCGGCGCGGCGCTGCCCGTAGGGCGGGCGAAACAGCGGCATCATGTTTTCCGACAGCTCGCGACGCAGCAGTCCGTCGGTGCGCGTCACCGAGTTCTGCCAGTCCTCCCACTGGGCATGGGACTTGTGCTGCCACCCGTGGGAGGCCACGCACTGGCCGGCATAGAGGTCGCGCAGCGCGGTGCCGGAGGTTTTTTCCAGGCGCCCCTGCAGGTTGGCGCCGAGTACGAAGAAGGTACCGCTCAGGCGCTGCTCCCGCAGGTAGGCGGCGAGCTTGTCGGTCGAGCCGCCCACCGGGCTGGGGCCGTCGTCGAAGGTCAGCAGGAATTGCAGGTCAGCCAACTCGTCGCCGTTGCGCTCCTGCTCCGAGAAGCGCTCGATTTCGCTGCTGATGCGCGGGAAAAGCGCGGCCAGGCGCATCTGCTCGCTCAGGTAGCGCTGGTGGAACAGCCGGCTGGCCTCCGACCAGGCGAAATAGGGGGAATCAGGCTCGATGACGAACACCCGCGCCTGTTCACGCAGGCTCTGCACGCTGCCGATGGGCAGGCAGAACGCGCTTTCCGGCGTGCAGCTCTGGCGCGCGTAGCGGTAGTTTTCCAGCAGGCGTTGCCAGAAGCGTTCGCGCACCTGGGCAATGGATTGCAGGTTGGCCGACTTCAGGCCGAGGCGCTGCGTCCAGCCGGTTTCGTCGAGCTTCTCGCTGGCCTCCAGGGCCTGGGCGAAGGTGAGGATTTCCGCCCGCGAGGCGGTATCGAACGCGGCCTGGCTATGCAGTGGCTCCGGCCAGCCGCTGCGGTCCAGGGTGGCGAAAGTGGCGGGACCGGCCGCCTGCGCCGTGGCGCTCAGCAAGCCGAGCGCCAGCAGCAGGGTTCTGAAAGTCATGGGGATTCCTTGAAATGGCAGCGCGCCCCATGGGGCGCGCGCGTGACGATCAATGACGGTCCTTGACCCTGTTGATGGCCTTGTCGTAGACCGGGTTGGCCTTCTGCTCCTTGGCCAGGTGGTAGTGGCGCAGAGCGTCATCGTACTGCTCGGCCTCTTCGTAGATGCGCGCGATGTTGTAGTAGGAGCTGGCACGAACAGTGTTGGCATTGCTGCCGCTGGCCAGGGCGATGGCCTTGCGGTTGGCCCAGATCGCCTCGGCGGTACGCCCGGCCTTCTGATAGGCCAGGCCGAGGTTGCTGTAGGCCTGGCCGAAGTTGGCGTTCAGCTCGATGGCCTGGCGATAGAGTTCGATGGCCTGGTCCAGCTTGCCGGCGTGGTAGGCACGCTCGCCCTGCTTGTTCAGCGCGTCGGCATCGCCACGGGCCTGCTGGCTGGCCGCCTGGCTGGCGATGCTCTGACCTTCAATCTGCAGTGGCTGCAGGATGCCGCCGATGGCCTCGCTGCCGCTCTCGAAGCCTTCCAGGCGGTTGATGTCCTCGAAGTCTCCATTGCCGTTGAGGCGGAACACCGTCCACAGGTTGCCGCGTTTCCCGGTCGGCACGTAATAGGTACGCACCAGCGACTGGCCGACATAGACGAACACCTTGGCCTGACTGTTGGTCAGCGCGTTGGACGAAGGGTTGCTGGCGTTGTTGAAGTCATGCACGGCGTACACGTAGGTTTCGCCGAAGCGCTTCTTCTGCAGGGTGATGGTTTCCGGGCCGTAGCTGTCGACGTCGTCGACATCCAGGTTGGCGTCGTCACCGTTCTTGGCATTGAAGAATATGTGGTTGCCCGGATAGGAAATATGCGAGTCCAGGTCCGCCGGGGCCTCGCCCCAGCTGAGCACCACGCGCAGGCCGTCGAGGTTCTGCATCACTGGGCTGATGGCGTAGGTCATGCCCTTGCACGGGCACTTGGCGACCAGGTTGGAGTAGCCGGGCTTCTTGATGATCAGCAGGCTGGCGGCATCGTCGGGGAACGCACTGGTCAGGGTCACTCGGCCCTGGGCATCGGTCTTGCCGACCACCGTCTGTGCGCCGTTCTTCTGCACCAGCACCTCGGCGTCGGCGATGCGCTGGTCCTTGACTACCGCGCTGAGCACTTCGATGGGGAGCTGTTCGGCCTGGGCGAGCAAGGCGCTGGAGCCCAGCAATAGGGAAACGACGACGCGAGAAAGAGTTCTCACTGCAAACCTCCTTGTCAGAGTGGCAAAACGCAGCCGGTCGGCCGCGGGGGGCGCCATCATAGCCGAAGCGCCGGTCCCGCTGGTGTGACCGGCCGCTGATCTCCTATCGCCACCATAGGTGGTCCTCGACCCGATCGAACCACTGGCAGGCGTTGAAAAACGTAGGCGAGGCAGGCAAGACAAGGCAGGCGAGGAAGCGGAGTTTACGAGCTGTAAATGAGCATTTCGAGCCTGTTTTTAACGCAGTATTGCCAACGCAGGTAGTTTTTCAACGGCCTGCTAGAATCGCCGCCACGCAAGAGGAGACTATGCATGCTGATGGTGATTTCCCCGGCCAAGACCCTCGACTACGAGACGCCGCCGACCACCCCTCGCCACACCCAACCCGAATTTCTCGATCATGCCCAGGAACTGGTCGCCCAACTGCGTGGGATGAGCCCGGCGCAGATCGGCGAATTGATGCACCTCTCGGACAAGCTGGCCGGGCTCAACGCGGCCCGCTATGGCAGCTGGACACCGGCGTTCACGCCGGAAAACGCCAAGCAGGCGCTGCTGGCCTTCAAGGGCGACGTCTACACCGGCATGCAGGCCGAGGATTTCAGCGAGGCGGACTTCGACTTCGCCCAGGACCACCTGCGCATGCTGTCCGGCCTCTACGGGCTGCTGCGCCCGCTGGATCTGATGCAACCCTATCGACTGGAGATGGGCACCAAGCTGGCCAATGCCCGCGGCAAGGACCTCTACGCCTTCTGGGGCGAACGCATCAGTAGCTGGTTGAACGAGGCGCTGGCCGCCCAGGGCGACGACGTGCTGCTCAACCTGGCGTCCAACGAGTATTTCTCGGCGGTCAAGCGCAAGGCACTGCATGGGCGCATCATCGATACCGAGTTCAAGGACCTGAAGAACGGCCAGTACAAGATCATCAGCTTCTATGCGAAGAAGGCGCGCGGCCTGATGGCACGCTACGTGATCAAGGAACGCCTGCGCGATCCGCAGGGATTGAAGGATTTTAACTACCAGGGCTATCGCTACAGTGCCGAGCAATCGAAGGCGGACAACCTGGTTTTCCTGCGCGACACCCCGCAAGACTGACCCTCCCCTACCCTCCCGCTGCACCGGTCTTAGCGGCACGGTGCAGGCCTCTTCTGCCGCTGCGCTGGGTGATCCCGGCGTTTTCGCCGATTTTGCTGGCCGTTGCGCTGGCCGCTTCGCTCGCCGCTGCGCCCGTCGTGGCTTGTAAGCCTTTCGCCATAAATGGCCATTTGCCCCAAAAACTGATGGCCACATGCCGCAAAAATGCCTAACTGCTTGACGCCCAATACCATTTGCGCAAGTGCCATCAAAATACTGGCGCAGATATAAATTATTTAATTTCGATACATTTCACAATCGGGACGAATGGCTGGGAACTAACCAACGCCATCCTCGCTCTCAATCGCGTACTGACCATCACCAACATTCTCAAGTTGGTCATGAAAGTTTAATCGAAGTTATCGGACGAGCTCCGAAGACTAACTATAACTCTATGAATTTCATAGGGTTATTGCGCGCATGAAAGACACTCTTAGCATAGCCAAGGATCGGCGGGGCGCACCCTTCCGGTGCTTCTTCACGTGCACGGAATGCTCATCAAAGAACAAGAACCGAGCCGTGGAAGTGTAGTTGGCAACCACGAAACTTACTAATGCCTGATTACGGTGCACAACTTTGCTTGTACGCCCCAGTAGTGTTCGCGGTGGTTATCTTGACCACCATGTTAATAGCGTGAAATGGACGAGGTGAAGACGATGCGCATCAGCATCTTTGGCTTGGGTTATGTGGGCGCGGTCTGCGCCGGGTGCCTGTCGGCACGGGGCCACGAAGTAATCGGGGTGGACATCTCCGCTGCAAAAATCGACCTGATCAACGCAGGCAAGTCGCCGATCGTCGAGCCGGGCCTGGAAGAGCTGCTCGGCAAGGGCATCAAGTCCGGCCTGCTGCGCGGCACCACCGACGTGGCCGCCGCTGTACGCGACTCGGAACTGAGCATGCTGTGCGTTGGCACGCCGAGCAAGAAGAACGGCGACCTGGAACTGGGCTACATCGAATCGGTATGCCGGGACATCGGCTTCGCCCTGCGCGACAAGCCTGGCCGCCACACCGTGGTGGTGCGCAGCACCGTGTTGCCGGGCACCGTGATGAACGTGGTGGTGCCGATCCTTGAAGACTGCTCCGGCAAGCGCGCCGGCGAAGACTTCGGCGTCGCGGTCAACCCCGAGTTCCTGCGCGAGAGCACTGC
>NZ_JBSKHQ010000008.1:0-178548 GCF_057128665.1 Zestomonas ipomoeae | reverse complement strand
ATCGCCGCCCGGCGCAAAGAAGAAGTAACCAAGAAGAAAGCGCACCCCACATCCGAACTAGGCGTCCCCGCCCGGCTACGCCGGGGTTCCCGCGCTACATCGTTGCTCCAGGGGCCCGCCGTGAAGGGCCATCCCTGGCCTAGGCGGCCCCACCCATCGCTGCTCTCGCGACATCCATGTCGCTCAACCCCTTACGCAACGATTCCGCTCGGCCTCCTGAGGGGACCCGAGTCCCGGCCCAACCTTTAGGTGCAAGAGAACAGGCTTGAGTTGGCTTTCAGCTTTTTGGCCTTGCCGCAGGACTGTCAGGCGCGAACAAATCCCCGTCAGGAGGCCGAGTGGAGGCACTGCGCAGGGGGACGCGAGGCATGGATGCCGAGCGAGTCACGCTGGGCCAGGGATGGCCCATCGTGACGCGCCCCCGGAGCAGTGCCGGAAGGAGGGAAGTCTCGCGAAGCGAGACCCGGATGCCGGGGAATGTTTCTTTTGCTTACTTTTCTTTCGAAAGAAAAGTGAGGCGCCGGGAGGCGCAACCAGAGGTGTCAACCAAACACAGAAACCAGCCAACGCACTGACCAACCCGCAGCCAAACCCACACAATCTTGCCAGTCCGGTGTCAGGTCTTCTTCCCCCGGAAGTATGCGAAGAACCACGAAAAAGCCTACCGCCCGCTGGCTGGAAACGACCGTTCGGCAGCGCCCGCCACGCGCCGTCTCGCCTGCGCCGCTCTAGCTCAAGCCCAGTAATTCCGGGGCCTCGCGGGCCGATGGACGGCGATGTACAAGTGCCATAGGCGCTCCATACTTGCCTCGCCATGTATGCAGTGCGCATGACATCAACCGAAGAAGGAAACCCATTCAAGGCGCCGTACCCTTACATAGCAGTAGCTCGCGCGGTCGTTGATACGGGCAGGTACGCCCCTTGTCGAATAGGAGTGTTCAACGATGTCGACCCAATCCGATGCATCCCGTATTCCTCCCATGCCCGACCTGCTGCCTCCCGCCCCGGAGGACGGCGTTCCCAGCGATCAACCCATCGGCACCTTGCCCGGCCCGACCCTGCCGCAGCCCTATCCCGGACCGATCATTTTCCCGACTTTTCGCAGCGTTCGCGCCGGTTGCTGGCTGCTGAACTACAAGCCCAGCGGCGTCTCCCTGGTGTCCTATGACGGCACCCTGCGAGTCGAGTCCCACAGCAACGGTCGTACTGCCAGCGGCGATCTCTACCAGCGGCCGGTGATCTTCCTGCCGATCCCGCTGCCTTCGCCATTCCCGACCCTGCCGGGCAAGCCGGTGCTCAAGCCGAACCTGTCGCTGAAGCCGATCCTGCTCAGCGGCCCGAACCCGGCGGCGGGTATTCCGATCCTGCCGCGCAGTCAATACCGCTACTACCTCCGGGTCACCTCGTTGCCGGAGTATTTCTACCTCGGCAACAGCTTCAGCCTGGGCTTCGAGCTTTGGCGCTTCACCGCGCCGAACAGCTGGGTGAACGAGTCGACCCTGACCGCGCAGATGGTGCGCATGACCGCCCCGGCCGGTTACCCATCGCCCTCGGACTACGCCGAAGGCGATGTGAAGAACGCCGCCAATGTGGTGGTCGGGCGCCTGACCATGGGCTGGCTGTCCACCTACTTCCGCAAGTGCACCATCGAGATCGATACCGTCAACGGCTCGGAACAGCCGATCAACAGCGGCATCGGCCACACCTGGACCTCGCTGATGGATGCGGTCGGCTGGCAGACCAACGTCAACTGCAGCGACACCAACGTCGCCGAGCCCAGCGGCAATTCCTGGTCCGACGCCGAAATGCACGCCGCCATGCTGGCCCGCCGCGCGGTGGTCAACCTGGACAGCGAGTGGCGTTACCACATCCTCGCGGTGAAGAACATCGACTCCACGCCGCGCGGCATCATGTACGACAGCGGCGGCACCGACTCCAACAACGTGCCTCGCGAAGGTGTCGGCATCGCCTCGCACTGGACCATCGACGCCGGCTGGGGAACCGTCAGCGGCCAGCGCTTCGGCACGGCGGCGGCGCCCTACTTCCGCACCGCGGTGCACGAACTGGGACACGCCATGGGGCTCTACCACAACTGGTCGGACTTCGGCTTCATGTGTACCAGCGATGTGATCGCCGCGGGCGGCACGCCGGCCACCCCGTTCCCCAACAACATCCAGTGGTCGTTCCATCCGGACAACCTCAAGCAACTGCGGCACTACCCCGACCCGTTCGTGCGTCCCGGTTCGGTAGCGTTCGGCGGCGCCTCCACCGCCTCGCCGAACATCACCCCGACCGACCTGCAGGCCCAGGTCGTCGGCCTGGATCTGGAGGTCAAGGCCCTGCTCGGCGAAGTGCCTCTCGGCGCGCCGGTCCGGGTGGATATCGCCCTGGTCAACCACGGTGACCAACCGCTACTGGTGCCAGCGACCCTGAGCCTGAAGAGCGACTTCGTCAGCGGCAGCGTCAGCGACCCCGCCGGCACCGAGCGCAGCTTCCGTACCGTGGTGCACTGCATCGAGGACTATCCGTTCCGCATGCTGGAGCCCGGTGGTCGCATCGAAGGCTCGATGACCCTGATGCGCGGGGCCGAGGGCGCTTTGTTCGGCACCTCCGGCATTCATGAGGTACGGGTCGAAGTGCATTGGGAGGTCGAAGGAATGACCGCGCATCTGGAAGGCTGCGCCAGCGTGATGGTGACCGCACCGGTCGATGCCCGGCATGCCGAGGCCGCCCACAAGGTGCTCACTTCTCCGGATGCGCACCTGGTACTGGCCATCGGCGGCGACCACCTCACCGACGGTATCGACGCCATCCATGCCGCCCTCGCCTCACCGGTGCTCAAACCGCACTTCGCCGCCATCGAGACCAAACGGCTGGCCCGCCGCTTCATGAAGCGCAAGCCGGACGCGAAGGCCGCCGCCTCGCTGCTGGAATACGACACGGTGATGAGCAAGGCCGAGCGCAGCAAGCTGACCAAGCTGATCTCCGATGCCGGTGGCGATATGCCGAAGGACCATGGGACCAAAGGCAACAAGGGCAAGCCGAAGCTGTCCGTCGGCTGATGTCATTCCCGTAGTACTGCGCGGGGCCGTTCGGCCCCGCGCAGGTCACACGTGCGAGGCATATCATGTTCGAGCCCGACATGCGGTTGGTCGGCGAATGGCGGCGGCACGACGTGCCGCCCTGCGCATCCGCCTACGCCGCTGTATTGCAGATCCGCCCCAACGGCCTGTACTTCGGCCAGAGCGAGCCACCCGGCGGCTTCACTTGGTGGGACGGCGGCACCTGGGAAATCGTCGCGCCCGGGAGGATCGCCCTGGCCACCGCAAACGACGCGGTCGTCACCTACAGCTACGACCTCGACGACCAGGAACTCAGCTTCACGGACTCATCGGGCTGCCGCTTCAGCTATCGACGCAGCCAGTGAGCGGCAGCTTGCCAGGAGGGCGACATGCCAGGTCCAAGCGTTCCCGCCACGGTCTTCTTCGACCTGGGCGACACCCTGATATACACCGGCGCGGGCGGCATCCGGCTGCGCTACGCCGATACCCTCGACACCCTGCAGATGCTCCAGGCGCGCGGCTACCGCCTCGGCCTGCTGTCCAACCAGGCCGCCGGTACCAGCCTGGCGGATGTACAGGCGATCATCGGGCCGCTGCACCTGTCGCGCTATATCGACCCGGCGCTGATCACGCTTTCCAGCGAAATCCCCGGCAATGTCGGCAAGCCGGCGCAACCGATCTTCGACCTGGCGCTGAGCAAGGCCCAGCACGGGGCGGCCAGCGAGCGGGCGATCTTCATCACCGAGACCCTGGCCCATGTGCAGGCCGCACGCGGCTACGGCTGGCGCGCCATACTCAAGCGCAACGCCGGGACCTGCGTGGCCGGCGATGGCGAATGCGCGGTCGGCCTGGCCGCCTTGCTCGACCTGTTGCCGCCCCTGGCGACTACGGCGCTGGACACGGCGCCGCCGCCGAAGTGGGTCGACGGGCTCTGGGCGGTGCCCATCGATATCGAGCAGATCGACGCCAGCCTGCTCTTCGATGCCGCCACCCAGCAGGCCAACGGCGATGCCACGCTGACCTTTCGCCTCGGCCGCCATGCCGGCTGCCCGATCTTCGATCTGCGCCAGACACCCACCGGCGCCTGGCTGGATGGTTCCGCTGTCGCTCTGGCCGACGTCGCTGCCCACGATTTCGGCGGCGGCGCCAATGCCAGCCTGCGGGTGTTGAACCGCTTACTGGAGGCCGGCAGCAACCACACCCTGCGCCTGACCTACACGGTCGGCTTGCCCCAGGCCTCCATGGCCGGCTCCTACCTGCCGCAGATCGCCTGGAGCGCCGGGCCGCGCCTGGCTTTCAACTTCGGTTTCACCGACCTGGGGGCCGGTCGTTACCTGGAAGCCTTCGTGCCGGCGAACCTGATCTACGACACCTTCGCCCTGAGCCTGGAACTGCGCATCGTCAACACTGCCGTCGCCCACACGCCGATCACCAACGGCACCGTCACCGTGCTGGGGGTCAACCACTGGCGCGTAGGGTTCCCGGCACGCTACAGCGCGCTCTCGCCCCTGCTTGAGCTGCGGGCCAGCGATACCCTGCAAAGCACCACGGTGAACACCGTACTGCCGGTTTCGGGCAGCAACGTGGCGGTCACCGCTTGGAAACTGAGCGGCAATGCCGTGGACCTCGCCACCCAGGCCACCGCCATCGCCGGATTCCTGGCCGATAACGAGAACAGCTCGGGGCGCTATATCCATGGCACGCGCTTCACCGCGTTCATCCACCAGGGCGGCATGGAATACGAGGGCGGCACCACCAGCGGCGTCGGAGCGCTGCGCCATGAGACCTTCCATAGCTGGTGGGCCCGCGGCCTGAAGCCGGCCAGCCAGCCGGACGCCTGGTTCGACGAGGCCTGGACGGTCTACCAGGACAACGGCGCGGCGGCCGTGCAGCCGTTCAATTTCGCCGATCCGCCGGTGGAGCTGTGCACACGCAATCCCTGGGTGCGCATCACCCACTCGGCCGCCTACAGCGCCGGCGAACGCTTCTGGAAGGGCATCGCAGCGCTGACCGGTGCCGCCGCCCTCGGCGAGCAGATGCGCGCATGCTATCTCGCCCACTATCCGAAGCCGGTCACCACCCAGGCGCTGGAATGTTTTCTCGTCGCCCGCAGCGGCGAGCCCACCTGCGTGGATGCCTTCCACCGCTTCGTCTACGGCTTCGCCGATCCATCGCCGATCCCCGATATCTGGCTGCGCGACGATGCGGCGGACCCCGGCGCCAACGACTGGGCCGGGCGCTTCTGGGACTCACCCGACCTGTGGATACGCAATCGCAACGATGACGGCCTGGCCCACCAGAACCTCGAATACGGCCAGGACAACTGGATCCATGCGCGGGTGCGCAACCGCAGCGCCACGGCAATAGCCAAACATCTGGTGGTCAGTTTCAATCTCAAGCCGTTCGCCGGCAGCCAGTTCGTCTACCCTGCCGATTTCCTGCCGGCCGTCAGCGCCGCTGCGGATTTCGAACTGGGTCCCGGCGAAACCCGCATCGTCAAGGCGCGTCTACCGCGCAGCGCGATTCCGCCGGTGGGCAGCCACCCCTGCCTGCTGGCGGCGCTGCTGACGCGCTTCGACCGGCCGGTGGCCGGCAAGCATGTCTGGCAGCAGAACAACCTGGCGCAGAAGAACCTCACCGTGGTCGATCTGGCGCCGAATGCCTGGATCGTGCTGCCGCTGCTGGCGATCAACCTGAAGCCGAAGATCTCCCGCACCGTCGAACTGGCGATGATCCGTCCGCGAGGCCTGGAAGGTCTCCAGGCCAGCCTGTTGGTGGGCCGCGAGGCGCTGACGGTCAAACCCGGCGCCCGCCTGCCGGTGTCGACCCTCACCGCCAAGGCAACGCAGCTGGACTGCGGTTGCCAGGCGGAGCCCAGCGACGCCGCGCCGACGGTGCTCACCAGCAAGGTACCCGAGCGCCTCGTCGAGGCCTTTCCCGAGGCGTACGAACTGGACTTCGGCAAAGGCCTGCACGCATCGCTGCCAGTACGCCTCAAACCAGCCGAATCCCTGCGGGTCGGCTGGCGCGTTCAAGTGCCCAAGGACGCCAGGCGCGGCAGCCGCTTCACCGTCGACCTGGTGCAGCGCGAAGGCGGCAGGATCGTCGGCGGCGTGGCGCTCACCGTGAACGTGCGCTGAGGACCCTCAGTTACCGCGCCCCGACTCGATGAGCTGCTCGCGCATGCGCTTGTTCTCCCGCAGCATTTCGCGCTGCTGGAAGGCTTCGCGAAGCTGGCTGCGCAGGTCGTCCGCCTCCCAGGGTTTGGTGATGAAGCGATAGATCACGCCTTCGTTCACCGCCTTGAGAATGCTGCTGACCTCGGTCGACCCGCTGAGCACCATGCGAATGATCTCCGGATACAAGCCACGGAGTTGGCGCAGGAAATCCACCCCGCTCATGTCGGCCAGGCGCAGGTCGGTGAGCACCACGTCCACCGGGTGGGTGGCCAGCAGTTGCAGGGCGTCCGGGCTGCGCCGGGCGGTGAGGATGCGGTAGTTCTCCAGGCGCAGCTCCCGTTGCAGGGCGTTGAGAATGCCGGGCTCGTCGTCGATCAGCAGCAGGTAGCGTTCGTTTCCGTCGAGAATGTTGTCCGGCAGCGTCAGCGTCGAACCGCTCTGCAGGAATTCCAGCACCGCTTGCGGCGGCAGCGGCGGCGAGTAGTAGTAGCCCTGTACCTCGTCGCAACCGGCCGCCCGCAGGAAGCCGAGCTGTTCGGCATTCTCCACGCCTTCGGCGATGACCTTGAAACCAAGGTTGTGGCCGATTGATACCATGGAGCGCGCCAGCGAAGCGCTTTCCGGTTCCAGGTGCACGTCGTACACGAAGCTGCGGTCGATCTTCAGCTCGCTGAAGGGGAAGCGCTTGAGGTATCCCAGCGACGAATAGCCGGTGCCGAAGTCGTCGATGGAGAAACAGATGCCCAACTCCCGCAGTGCCTGCATCTTTCGCAGCGCAGCGTCGGAGTCGGTCATCAGGATGGTTTCGGTCAGCTCCACTTTGATCTGCTGGGCCGGCACGCCGTGCCGCTCCAGGGTTTGCGAAACGCGTTCGACAAAATCCTCCTCGGCGAAGCTGACGGCCGAACAGTTCACCGCCACGCGCACACCACCCACCGAGTCCTGCCAGAGCCGCAGTTGGCGACAGACGGCGTCGAACACATGGAAGTCGATGCCGACGATCAGCCCGGTTTCCTCGGCCAGGGGGATGAATTCGTCGGGCCCCACCATCTTGCCGCCGCGGGTCCAGCGCACCAGGGCCTCAAGACCGCACAGGCGGCCGTTCATCAGGTCCAGCTGGGGCTGGTAGACCACGTGATATTCCTCATGCTGCAAGGCATGGCGGATTTCCTGCTCGAGTTGCAGGCGCTTCTGCATCTGCTCGTTCATCGCCTGGGTGTAGGCGCAGATGCGATTCCTGCCCTGGTGCTTGGCCTGGTACATGGCGGTGTCGGCATTGCGCAACAGAGTGCCGATCTCGCGACCATCGTGGGGGAAGCAGCAGAAGCCGATGCTGCTGGTGATCACCATTTCCTGGCCCTCGAGCAGTATTGGCTTGGCAATGCGCTCTTTCAGGCGCTCCAGGCGCACGATCTGCTCCGCCAAGTTGGCGTTGTCGGCGAACAGGATGACGAACTCGTCGCCGCCCAGGCGGGCCACCGTATCCACGTCCCTGGCGGTTTCCAGCAGCCTGTCCGCCACCTGCGTCAGCAGTTGGTCGCCAGCGTTGTGGCCGAGGCTGTCGTTGACCACCTTGAAGTGATCGAGATCGAGAAAGGCCAGGGTGAACTCGCTCTGGTTGCGCGTAGCGAAGGCGATGGCCTGGCTGATGCGGTCGTTGAGCAGGTTGCGATTGGGCAGTCCGGTCAGGCTGTCGTGGTTGGCCTGGTGCTCCAGCTCTTCCTGGTAGCGCTTGGCCTCGGTGATGTCGTGCAGGATGCCGACGAAATGGCTGACCTTGCCGCGGTCGTTGACGACCGGCGAAACCCGCAGGTCGTTCCAGAACGCCGATCCGTCCTTGCGGTAGTTGTGCAGGATGGCGGCGCCCTCCTCCAGGTTGCGCAGTGCCCGACGGATATTGTCCAGCTCCGGCTGATCATCATGATCGCCCTGCAGGAAGCGGCAGTTGCGCCCCATGACTTCCTCGCTGCGATAGCCGGTGATGCGCTCGAACGCCGGATTGACGTAGACAATCGGCTGGTCTGGCAGCTGGCTGTCGGTAATGACGATGGCGTTCACGCTGGCTTCCACGGCCCGTGTGCGGATGCGAATTTCCAGATCGCGGCGGCGTTGTTCGCTGACGTCCTGGATCACCGAGATGGCGCCCTGCAACACGCCCTTGTCGTCGCGGAACGGCACCGCCGAGCTGAGCACGGTCTTGCTGTTGCCCTTGAACGTCTCGATGTCGATAACATGGTTGCGCGAGGCCTTGCCGCGCTGCACCGCACGTGCCAGCGGCCAGTCCTCGGCTTGCAGGGCATCGCCGGTTTCCACCCAGGCCCCCTGGTATCGGTCGTAGCCGATCAGCTCGCTTGGATGCCGCCCCTCCCAGATCAGGGCGCTCTCCGGGTTGCTCATGATCAGCCGGCCGCTGGCGTCGGCCACCAGCACGCCCACCGGCAGGCTGTCGAGCACCTTGCGCAGCAGCCCTTCGCTCTGCGCCAGGGCCCGGGTGCGCTCCTCCACCAGCAACTCCATGCTCTCGAACAGACGCGCCCTGCCCAACGCCATGGCCAGTTGGCGGCCGATGGAGGCCAGTGCATGCAGCGGCTCGTTGGGCCAGGGCTCGCCATGGCGACGCACCACGTTGAGCATGCCGATGATCTCGCCGGCCAGCAGCAGCGGAATGCTGGCGTGGTTACCCTGCCCAGGCTGCTCGGCCAGGGCGGGACAGGGCGCGATATTGCTTGGTGTGTCCAGCCGGTCGCTGAGCCAGGCGTGGCGGCAGGGGCAGTCGCCGACGCAGGCTTGCATGTGCTCGATGGAGTAGATCGGGCCGCGACCACGCGCGCCGACTACCCTGACCGGCTCGCTGTCGTGCCGGGTGTCGGCCATCAGCAACCAGGCACCGACCGCATCGGGGAACTCGAGGATGCGCCGCAGCGCGGCATCGATCACATGCCGTTCGCTCTTGGCGTCGGTCAGCCCGCTGGTGAAGTGGAACAGGCTGTTGAGCAGCGAGTTGCTGCGCGCCAGCTCGTCATGCTTGGTCTGCAGCTCCTGGTTCAGCCGTACGCCCTGCTCGTAGGTGGAGATCAGCAGGTCGAGAATCTGCTGGCGGCCGGCGGTGATGAAATGCCGCTCGCCTTCGAGCACCACCTCCACGCCCATCTGCACCCGTTCGTGGGAACGCAGCTCCAGGTTCACCAGGAAATAGCGGATACGCGACATCAGGTACTTCTCGTCGTAGGGCTTGACGATGAAGTTGTCCGCGCCGGAAGCCAGGCCCAGCACCACATCCCGCGCATCGGCCAGGGTGGTGACCAGGATCACCGGTATGGTTTGGGTCTCCGCCGACGCCTTGAGGCGCTTGCAGAGTTCGTAGCCATCCATTTCCGGCATGACGATGTCGCTGATGACGATGGTCGGCCGCTGCTCTTCGATCATGACCAGCGCTTCGGCACCGTTGCTGGCGACCCTTACCTGGCAGCCAGACGATTCCAACAGGTATTGCAGCTCCGTGGCCTGGGTCGGGCTGTCCTCGACGATCAGGATTTCGGCGGTGGCATACATGACTGCGTCCCTCCTACTACAGCTTCCGTCGCGGCAATCTGCGTCGCGAGGGTGTTAAGCAAGGCGGCGATACCTTCCGGCGCCAGTATTTGTTGCGCGGCCTGGAGCGCGATGACGGCCTGGGGCATCGAATCGATTACCGCGCTGGCAGGCTCCTGGGCGATGGTCAGGGCGCCGTTGCGGTGCATCTCGGCCATGCCCTCGGCCCCGTCGCGGCCCATGCCCGACAATTGAATGCCTATGCCTCTGCGCCCCAGGCTCCTGGCCACGCTGCGCAATAGGTGATTGCCCGAGGGGCAGAACATGTCCCCCGGCCGCGGCGCTTCGAGCTGCACCCGTAGCCCCGGGGAAACACCCATCTGGTAGCCGTCCGGCGCTAGGTAGAAGATGCCCGGTCTCAGCATCTGGCCCTCTTCGGCAATGCGCACCGGCAGCTTGCAGAGATGCGACAACCAATCGCAAAAGCCCGGCAGGAAGCCGATGGCAATGTGCTGGACCAGCACCATGGGCCAGGGTTGCACAGGCACCAGGTTCTCCAGCATGGCCTTGAGCGCCACCGGGCCGCCAGCCGACGCGACGATGGCGACCAGTCGCGGCTTGGCCGCCAGCTCATCGGCGACCACCGCCTCGTCAATCTCGCTGGCACGCACCCGGTTGCTGGAGGCACGGCTGCGCCGCACGATCTTGACCTGCGACAGCGTGCGCAAGGTGCGCAGGATCTCGTCGATGCGCTCGAGGAAGTCCTCCGCGTCGAGGCCGCGGGGCTTGTCCAGCACCGCCAGCGCCCCGGCTTCGAGGGCACGCATGGCCGTCACCGTATCGGTGGGGTCCAGGCTGGCGGTGAGCACCACCACCGGTACCGCGTACCGCTCGAGGATGCGCTCGGTGGTTTCGTAGCCGTCTATGCCGGGCATGTGCACATCCATGGTGACGATGTCCGGCCGCTGGCTGGCCATTGCCCGTAGGGCTTCCTCGCCGCTGCCGGCCTCGCATACCTGGTAGCCGGCGTTCTCCAGCACGGCACGCAACAGCACGCGCAGTACGGGCGAGTCATCGACGATCAGTACGCGCATGGCCGGCTCCCACAGTCAGATCAGACGACGAATGGCTTCGAGCAGGTTGTCCTGCTCGAAGCCGCTTTTGACGAGATAGGCGTTGGCCCCCACGTCCAGACCGCGGGCCCGGTCCTCGGGCGAGGCCAGGGCCGTCACCAGGACCACCGGCAGCGACGCCAGCTCGGGGTCGGCACGAACCCGCCCGGTCAGGGCGAAGCCATCCATGCGCGGCATTTCGACATCGGAAACCAGCAGATCGAATTCGCCCTGTTTCAACGTACTCCAAGCCTCCAGGCCATCGTTTGCCGTCGCCACCTGGTAGCCGGCCGTTTCGAGAATCGACTTGAGCAGGCCCCGCGAGGTGAATGAGTCCTCGGCGATCAGCACGCGCTGCGCGGCCGGGTGGCGTTCGCGCCGGGTGGACCGGCCCAGGCTGCTGGACGTACTGGCCAAGGCACTGCCATAGATGTCTGCGGGATGCAGAATGGGCACCAGTTGTCCATCGCCGAGCACGGTCGCTCCCAGGAGGTTGCGCACGCGCAGCAGCTGCCGCCCCAGAGTCTTGGTTGTGATCTCCTGATCCCCGAGCAGTTCCTCCACCTGCAGCACGAAGCGCTCGCCGCGTACCCGCAGCAACAGCAGGGTCAGCTCCGTCCCCACCGGCTCCACGTGGGCCAGCCCGAGCACGTCGGCCAGGGACCAGACCGGCAGCACCTCTCCCTCGTGCACCAGCGACGGGCGGTTTTCCAGCAGCTTCACCGCCGCCGGCGGCAGGCGCAGGCAGCGCTCCACCGCCAGGGCCGGCACGGCGAATATGCGCTCCGCGTTGCGCACGATCACCGCGCGAAAGGTGGACAGACGCAGCGGCAGATGCAGATGGAAGGTGGTGCCCTGCCCCGCGGTGGTTTCGACTTCGACCCGACCGCCAAGGCGTTCGACGATCTCCAGCACGATGGCCATGCCCAGGCCGCGGCCGGAAAGATCGGTGATCAGAGCACTGGAGGATAAGCCGGATGCAAAGATCAGCTGGGCGGCCTCGGCATCCGGCATCTCTTTGGCCTGATCCTCGGAGAGCAGGCCGGCGGCCACGGCCTTGGCCTTGAGCTTCACCAGGGCAATGCCGTTGCCGTCGTCGCGCACGCGCAGTTCGAAGCGGTCGGCGGCCTCCTGGAACATTTCGATCTGCAACAGCCCAACCGGCGGCTTGCCTGCGGCCTCCCTCAGGGCCGGGGTTTCCAGGCCATGATCGATGGCGTTGCGCAGCAGGTGGGTCAGCACCGTACGCAGTTGGTCGAGAATGCGCTTGTCGATCTGCAAGCCGGTGCCCCTGATTTCCAGGTTGACGCGCTTGCCCCCCTGGGAGGCAAGGTCCTGCACCATGGCCGGCAGCCCTTCCACCAGGGTATTGCCCGCCAGCAGCAAGACCGATTGCAGCTCATCGACCAGGTCGTCCGACAACTGTGCCAAGCCCTGGGCCATGTGCAGAGCCGCCCTGTGCAGGTGTACCGCCTGGAAATGCAGGCGGTCGAGATGGGCCTGGCTCCAGTCGAGGTAGTCGAGCAGGCCCTTGATGGCCTGGTAGCTGCTCGCTGGCAGATCGCCCAGCTCTTCGCGCAGCCGCTTCATCCCGCCGTCTGCGAACAGACGCTTGCTGCGCTGCGGTTCGAAGGTCGACACATGGTCCCGCAGTTCCTGCACATGGGAGCGTGCTTCGAGCTTGTGCTGCAGCAACGCCTCGCTGTAGCAGAGCAACGCCTCCAGGCGCTGGCTGGATACCCGTACTACGTCCGAGTCGGCAGGCACCACCGGGGCTGGCTGCGACTCTTTGGCCAGTATTGGCACTTCGCCCAACGCCGCCGACTCGAGGTCTTCGACCAGATGGTTGCGCTCGTTGGCATCCAGTTCCTGTCCCTGATGCAAACGCTGCACCGCATGCAAGACACGTCGGCTCAGCTCCACATGCACCGGCGCCAGCCCCAAGCGACCGTGGCGCACCTCGCCGAGCAGGCTTTCCCAGGCGTGGCAAAGCTGCTCGATGGCAGACAGCGCCACCGCCCTGGCCGCGCCCTTGAGGCTGTGCACTTCCCGGTAGATGGCTTCGATCGACTCCTGGCTGGCGCTGGACTCGCGCCACTCGGCCAACCCATCGGCCAATACCGCCAAGCGCTCGCCTGCCTCTATATGAAAGCTCTCGAGCAAGCGCTTTTGCAGGGAGTCGCGATCCATACTCATGGCTGCTTCACGCCTTGAACTGGGCAGACAGCCCTTTGAGCTTCAATCCGAGTTCGTGCAGGCTCCGTGCGGCCTGGTCCACCTGCCGGCTGCCGCCCGCGTTGTCCTGGCTCGCCTGGCGAATGCTCTGCATGGCCTCCACGATCTGGTCCATGCCCGCCACCTGCTGCTGGCTGGTGGCGGCGATCTGCACGGCCATCTCGCGAGACTCCTCGATGCTGCCAGTCAGGCTGCGAATCGCCTCGCCACCGGCTACCGCACGTTCGTAGCCGGCATCCACCGCCTTGCTGCTCTGCTCGGCGAGCAAGACCGCTTTGGTCAGGGCCCTCTGAACCTCTCCGAGAATGCTGCGCACCTGCTCGGTCGCCTGCTTCGACTGCTCGGCCAGCGCCTTGACTTCCTGGGCCACCACCGAGAAGCCCTTGCCGACATCGCCGGCCTTCACCGCTTCGATCGACGCATTGACGCCGAGCAGATTGGACTGCTCGGCCAGGCTGCCCACCGAGGCCACGATTTCGCCGATGGTCTGGCTCTGCTCGCCCAGGTGCATGACGCTTTCGGCCACCGCCTGCATCTGCTCGCGAATCTGCATCATGGACTTGAGCGTTTCTTCCGCCGCCTGGCGCCCGCTCAGGCCTACCTGGCGGGTGCGCTCGGTGCTTTCGGCGGCCTCCTTGGACTTCATCCCGGCAATCAGCGCGGTTTGTTTCACTTCCTCGACCGTGGTGACGATCTCGCTGATAGCGACGGCGGTTTCCTGGGTACTGGACGCCACTTGCGATGTGGCCGCAAGAATTTCCTCGCTGGAGCTGGCCAGCACGAGGATGCCCTCGTTGATCTCCACGATCAGCTCGCGCAAGTTGAACACCATGGAGGTGAACGCCTTGCCCACTACATCCCGCTCGGAAACCTGACCGACTCCTGCATCCAGGTGTCCCTTGGCCAGGCTTTCCGCCTTGGCGGCGAGGTCCTGGAGATAGCGCCCCATGCGAGTGAACGCCTGCCCGAGTCGACCCACCTCGTCCTGACGGTCGTCAGCATCCATATCGTAGGGAATACTGCCTATATCGCCGCCGCTGATGCGCTCGGCCCAGCCCGTCAGGCGCGACAACGGATGGGCGATGTGGCGACTCAGCACCCACGACAGCAGCGCGCTGAACAAGGCCATCAACAGGCCCAGCAACAGAAACTGGTTGCGCTGTGCCACCAATGCCTGGCGCGAGCGCTCTTGTCCCTGTTGGAGCCTTAGCGCCGTGAGTGTCGTCAACTGCCCACTCAACTGGGCGATCTTCTCGATGCGATCGCTTTGCACGGTATTGAACAGTTTCTGCGCCTCGGCGACACGCCCCTCGCGCAGCATCGGCACCACGTCGGCATCGCGGGTTTCCACATAAGCCGTGCGCACGCCCACCATGTTATCGATCAGGGATTGCATTTCCGGGTCGGAGAACATCTCCATGGTCGTCTGCAGTTTCTCCAGCAACTGATCATTGAGCTCGCTGCTGCGATGAACCTCGGCCAACTGCCTGGCCTGACGCTCCTGGTCGCCCTCTATCGTCGCCCGGATCGCCGACTGCAGCGCATAACGCTGGCCCAGGGTGCTGATTACGATGTCCTTGGCATCCATGACCCGCTCATGGCGGTGGTTGAAGATCTGCGCTTCGACTTCCTGCAGATGCACGAAACTCTGCAAGGTATAGAGCAACATGGCTCCGTATCCGACGATCATCAAGGTAAACACCAGCAGCAGCTTGCTGCCGATGCTCAGGTTCGCCAGTCTCTTCATTTCCCAGGGTCTCCTCCGCACTACAGTTTGAAGCGCCCGACCAAGCCCTTGAGCCTCAGGCCCAATTGATGGAGGTTGCGTGCCGCCTCGTCGACCTGGCGGCTGCCGCCGACGTTGTCCTGGCTGGCCTGCCGGATGCTTTCCATCGCGGCGGAAATCTGGTCCATGCCGATCCTCTGTTGCTCGCTGGTGGCGGCGATCTGCTCGGCCACTTCGCTGGATTCCTCGATGTTGCTGCTCAGGGTACGGATCGCCTCGCCGCTGCTCTGGGCCCGCTCGTAGCCTACGTCCACCGTCTTGCTGCCCTGCTCGGCCAGCAGTACCGCCTTGGTCATGGCTTTCTGGATTTCCCCGAGGATCGCCCGCACCTGGGCAGTGGCCTGCTTGGACTGATCGGCCAGGGCCTTGACCTCCTGGGCCACCACCGAGAACCCCTTGCCTGCTTCCCCGGCCTTGACCGCTTCGATGGAGGCATTCACCCCCAGCAGGTTGGACTGCTCGGCGAGATCGCCGACCGACGCGACGATCTCGCCGATGGCCTGGCTCTGCTCGCCCAGCCGCATGATGCTTTCCGCCACCGCCTGCATCTGCTCGCGAATCTGGCCCATGCCCTTGAGCGCCTCCTCCACCGCCTGGCGACCGCTCAAGGCCACCTGGCGGGTGCGCTCGGTGCTGACGGCCACGGCCTTGGACTTGCTGCCCGCCAGCACCGCGGTCTGCTTGACCTCCTCGACGGTGGTGGAGATCTCGCTGATGGCGGTCGCGGTCTCCTGCGTACTGGTGGCGACCTGGCTGGTGGCGGCAAGGATTTCCTCGCTGGAAGACGCCAGCACGGAAATGCCCTCGTTCATTTCCAGGACCAGGTCCCGCAGGTACTGGCTCATGTTGGCGAACGCCTGGTTCAGCCGGCCGACCTCGTCCCGCCGCGCGCTGGTGCCGACCTCGGCGGGAATCTCGCCGCGGCCGATCTGCTCGGCGCAGCTGGTCAGCCGCGCCAGCGGCGAGGCAATGTGCTGGCTCAGCAGCCAGGCCAGGCCGGCGCTGACGACGATCAGCGCCAAGGACAACAGGAAGAGCCGTTCGCGCTGGGACTCAAGCTGTTTCTCCGCGCGAGACAGCCCGAGCGCGATCTGTTCGTCGTTCATCTTCGCCAGTTGCAGGCCCAGGGCATGAATGCGCTCCACGCGCGCGGTCTGGATGCCCAGGATCAGCTCACGCGCTTCGTCCCGGCGGTCTTGGCGGATCATAGGCAGCACCTGCCCGTCGCGGGTCTGGGCATAGGCCGCCCGCTCGGCCTCCAGTTGTTCGAGCACCCTGCTCGCCGCCGAATCGTCGGCCATGTCGCCACGCAGTTCATCGAGCAACAGGCCGGCTTGCCGTGCGCGGCGCTGGATTTCTTCCTCCCGCGCATCCAGCCCGGCGCCGGCGTCCTGGTTCAGTGCCAGTACCAGTTCCACGCGCTGGGCACTGAGATTGACCAGCAACTCCTTGACGTTGGAAACCCGCGAGTAGCTTTGCTTGAACAACAGTTCCTCGGCATGCTGCAGCGCGAAGAAGCGTTCCTGGCTGTTGAACAGCAGAACGCCGAATCCGGCGATCAGCGCCGTGAACGCCAGGATCAGCTTGCTGCCGATGCCCATACCCAGTGTATTTCCGATCATGTGTCCCCGCCTTTAGTCTTCGTCCTTAACCCGCAAACTGGAGTCGCCCAGCAGTCGACCGCCATCCAATACCGTCCACTGGTCGGCAGTGACGCCGAGCAGGTAGGCGTCGCGAATGCCCGACAGGCTGGCCAGCTCGCCCTGAATCGCCTCCTGGCGGATACGCTTGACGCCCAGGACCCGGTCGACCAGCACGCCGAACTCCATCTCCGGGCTCTGCAAGATCGCCAGGAAGTTTTTGTCCGATAGCCCGCCGATCGGCAGCTCGAAGAGCACCCGCAGATCCAGCACCGAGACGATGTGTCCGCGCACGTTGACGATGCCCAGCACGTACGGCGGCGTGCCGGGCAAGGGCGTGAAGCGGGCCAGCGGCAGCACCTGCGTAACGTAGTGGCTCTCGATCGCATACACCTCCTCGCCCAGGGAAAACACCAAAAGCTCCAGCCAGCCATCCGGTTGCTCCTGCTCGACCGGGGCCGCCCATTGCCGGGTGCGCTGGGCAAGGCGCTCGTCCCGCTCCTGCTCGTCCACGGCGAAGCCGATGGCCAGGCGCTGCTCGAATGCCTGTAGCCGCTGATGGATAAGCGCCCAGCGCTCACTGTCGGTCATGCGCCCTCCTCGATCTGGCAGTGCTCGCACAGACGCAGCAGCTGTGAGCAGCTCATGCCGTCACCTAGCGGCACCGGGGCATCGCCCGGCTGCGCCTCCAGCAGCTGGCGGCAGATCTGCAGCGCCTTGGCGCCCGGACGCCGCTGGCCGAGACCGAGCAGCAAACGAGCACGCAGGAAATGTCCAAGGATGAATTCCGGTTCCAGATACAGCGCCCGCTGCACCGCAGCCAGCGCCGCCTTGCCGTCGTTACGCTGCTGGGCCAGCAGCGCCTGCAGCCAGTAGGCCGGCATCGCCACCGGATCAGCCGACAGTGCCCGCTGCAGCCACTGCTCGGCATCTTCGAGACGCTGCTGGTCAGCCCAGCTACGCGCCATCGCCAGGCAGGCTCGGTGTTGCTGCACACGATTCAGCCCCGGGCAGGCCAGGTAGTCCTGCAATGTCGCGCGGGCCCGCTCGGGCTGGCCGGCATCGCGCGCCTGCATGGCCTGCGCCCATAGGTTCTCGCGTCGATCCGGTGCCGGCTTCGGCTCCTCTACCAGGCCAGTGGTCCACCGGGTATAGCGCTCGGCGACACGCTGGTCGAAGGTGGCTGGCGAGCGCTCTGTCTCGCCGGCGATGGACGGCGCCGGAATGTCCCTGGGCAGTTCCCGACGGCGACCACCGGCCGGCACCGCATAGTTGCAGCCGGCCCAATAGCCGCTGAACCCGGACTGGGTGGCCAGGCCCGCCTCCACTGCGCTGAGCAGCAGAACCCCGTCCGGGCCCAGGCTGCCGAGCAGGCGTGCCAACGCGACCTCGGCCCGACGCTGGGAGAGATACATGAGCACGTTGCGGCAGAGGATCACGTCGGCATCCTGCAACAAAGGCGGCAACCGAGCGTCGGCCAGGTTGTAGGGCACGAAGCGAATACGTCCACGCCATTGGGGCCGTATCCGCCAGTGGCGTCCCTCTGCCTGGAAATACCGTCTACGGAAGGGCTCGTGGCTGCCGCGAAAGGAGTTGCCGCCATACAGGCCTTGCTCGGCCCGGGCGAGGAAGTGCTCATTGATGTCGCTGGCCACCAGTTCCACGCACCACTGCTGGCGGTCCGCGCCAATCAACTCGTCGACCAGGAACAACAGCCCGTAGGCCTCTTCGCCGGTGCAACAGCCGGCGCTCCACAGTCGCAGCCGCAAGTCGCCGGCGCGGCGCCGCCGCGCCAGCAGCGGGACCAGGTGATTGGCCGCCAGCCAGTCGAAGGCGTCTGCGTCGCGGCGAAAGTAGGTCTCGCCGACGCTGAAACCCGGCAACAACTCCTGAACCAAGGGTGCGTTCCAGTCGGCGAACGCCAGGGTCTCTAGCCAGCTGCCCAGGTCATCCACCTGGCGGTCACGGGCCAGCGCCTTCAACCGCCGCAGCAGATCGGCGCTGCGAGCACCGGAAAAGTCCATGCCCAGATGCTGGTGGATCTTGCGGATCAGCACCTCACGCACCCGTGACGAACACAGCGCTTCAGCCTTGCTCATCGGCTTCTCCCTGTCGCTGCAGCGCGGCGTCCAGGCTGCTTTCGTCGGCATCGGACAGCACCTGCTCGACATCCTGGATCAGCAGCATGCCGTCGGCGGTGCGCAACACGCCATGTAATAGCTCGGAGGGTAGGCGCGGGTCGCGGGCGGCGGAAAAGTCTTCCGCCGCGCAGGTGCGCACCGGCTCGACGCTGTCCACCGGCACGACCAGTTCACGCGTGCTGGTTTTCAGCCAGAGATAGGGTTGCCAGAGGGATGCCGCAGGCACCGGCCATCCGAAGCGACGCCCCAGATCGACCACCGGAAGGATCTTGCCCTGTACGTTCACCAGACCGCGCACGGTCGCCGGCGCTCCAGGCAAGGGCGTACTCAGCAAAGCCGGCAGTACTCGAACGGCATGCTCGAGCGCTACTGCGAAGTGCTGCCCGGCCAACCGGAAAGGCAGCACGATGTATCTATCCATAGATGTGTCCCTATTGCCACGCGCTCCACCTCAATTGTTTACCGTAGTTCAGCGGCGTCCGGCGTCCAGTGCCAAACAGGCCAGGGTGAGCGCTAGAAGCGAATAAACTCGGCAGCACCGGTGTCGGCCGAGCGGCCCTGGAGTTTGGACTCTGTCCGTGGGGGGCTGTTCGTGGCCGTGCGTCACGCAATCTGCGCCCATGAGCCGCATGCCAGGCGAAGCGAGCGCATGCTAAGGTGCGCCCTGTCGTCAACCTTACAAGGAACGCAAGAAGATGCGGGTTCACCTACTGGCCGCAGCAGCCTTGACGCTGTTTTGCAGCACCTCCTTCGCCCACGACTACCAGCTTGCCGAACTGCACATAGCCCATCCGTGGTCCCGTGCGTTGCCGCCCAACGCGCCGGCCGGCGCGGCCTATTTCACCGTGAACAACACCGGCCCCCAGGACGACCGCCTGCTCGGCGCGCAGACGCCGCTGGCGGAAAAGGCTGAGTTGCACACCCACGTGCACAAGGGCGAATTGATGCAGATGCAGAAGATCGACTCGCTGAGCATTCCGGCCGGCGGCAAGGTCACCTTCGCCCCCGGCGGCCATCACGTCATGCTGTTCGGTCTGAAAAAGCCGTTGGTGGCCGGCGAGCGCTTCCCGCTGACTCTGGAGTTCGAGAAGTCCGGCACGCTGGAGGTCGAGGTGGCCGTCGAGGAAAACGCGCCGCCGGCCGACGAACATGCCCACCACTGAGTCGGCACGGCACTGCCGGGGTCGTCAACGTCTCATGTGATACCCAGGAGCCGGTACGCCGTACCGGCCCCTCCTTTTACGGCAGCCTCACTCCCGGTCGAGCAGGTGGAACTGCGGCAGCGCCAGGTGCCAGCGAATCGCAGCCAGCCGCATCATCAGCACCACCAGCATCGACAACCCGGTATCCAGCCAGTAAGGCGTGCCCAGCTCGCGCAGGCCGATGAAGACCAGCGACCCGGCAATGCAGGCGGTGGCGTAGATTTCCTTCTTGAAGATCAGCGGGATCTCGTTGCAGATCACGTCGCGCATGACGCCCCCGGCAACGCCGGTCATCACCCCCATGATCACCGCCGTGCTGACCGGCACCTCGTTGCGCAGCGCCACCTCGGTGCCGATCACGGTGAACACCGCCAGGCCGAAGGCATCGGCCAGCAACAGACCGCTTTCGTGGATCGGCCGGGTCATGCGCACCCACGCCACGGTGCCCACCGCCGCTAGCGAGGCCACCAGGATGTAGGTGTCGTCGCGAATCCAGCTGACCGGGTGGTTGTCGAGGATCAGGTCGCGCAGCGTGCCGCCGCCCAGCGCCGTGACCACCGCGATGACCAGCACGCCGAACAGGTCCATCGACTTGCGCCCCGCCATCAGCGCGCCGGTGATGGCGAACACGGCGACGCCGAACAGGTCGCACAGGTAGAACAGCTGTTCGAGTTTCATCAAGTGGCCATCGACGTGCGCATGGTGACGAACTCTTCGGCGGCGGTCGGGTGAATACCCAGGGTCTCGTCGAAGACCTGCTTGGTGGCACCGGCCTTGAGCGCCACGGCCAGGCCCTGGATGATCTCCCCGGCATCCGGGCCGACCATGTGGCAGCCGAGCACGCGGTCGGTATCGGCGTCCACCACCAGCTTCATCAGCGAGCGTTCGAGGTTCTCCGTCAGGCTCAGCTTCATCGGCCGGAAGCGGCTTTCGTAGATCGCCAGCGTGTGGCCGGCCGCTCGCGCGTCCTCCTCGGTCATGCCCACGGTGGCGACGTTCGGCAGGCTGAACATGGCGGTGGGAATCTGCCGGTAGTCCACCGGCCGGTACTGTTCGGGCTTGAACAGCCGACGGGCCACCGCCATGCCTTCGGCCAGCGCCACTGGCGTCAGCTGCACCCGACCGGTGACATCGCCGATGGCCAGGATCGACGGCACACTGCTGCGATACAGTTCGTCCACTTCGATGGAGCCGTCCTTGCCCAGCTTGAGATCGACATTCTCCAGGCCCAGGTTGTCCAGCATCGGCCGCCGCCCGGTGGCATAGAACACGCAGTCGGTTTCCAGCACCCGGCCGTCCTTGAGGGTGGCCCTCAGGGTGCCGTCGGCTTGCTTGTCGATGCGACCGATATCGCTGTTGAATTGCAGGTCCATGCCTTTCTTCAGCAATTCGTCGCGCAGGTGCTCGCGCACGGAGCGGTCGAAGCCGCGCAGGAACAGGTCGCGCCGATACAACAGCGACAACTCGACACCCATGCCGTGGAAGATCGAGGCGAACTCGACGGCAATATAGCCGCCGCCGACCACCAGCATGCGCTTGGGCAGCGCCTTGAGGTAGAACGCTTCGTTGGAACTGATGGCATGCTCGCGGCCGGGAATATCGGGAATCTGCGGCCAGCCGCCGGTGGCGATGAGGATGTGCTCGGCACTGAAGCGCTGGCCATCGACTTCTACCGTGTGGGCATCGCAAAGACGCGCATGGCCTTCCAGCAGCTTCACGCCGCTGTCGATCAAAAGGTGCCGGTAGATGTCGTTGAGGCGCTGGATCTCGCGGTCCTTGTTGGCGATCAGCGTCGGCCAGTCGAAGCGCTCGCCTTCCAGGCTCCAGCCGTAACCCCGGGCGTCGTGCAGTTCTTCGGCATAGTGGGCGCCGTAGACCAGCAGCTTCTTCGGCACGCAGCCGACGTTGACGCAGGTGCCCCCCAGGTAGCGGCTTTCCGCCACCGCCACCCTGGCGCCGAAGCCGGCGGAAAAGCGCGCGGCCCGGACCCCGCCGGAACCGGCACCGATCACGAATAGGTCGAAGTCGTAAGTCATGGGATGATCTCCTGAGCAGGCCGCCAGCATACCGCAAGAAACGCGTTTTTCCGGACGGCGTCCTGATGACCGCGACCACGCCGCGCCCGATCCGCTATAACTGACGTGGCGCCGCTCCGAACCTCGCCTGGCCTTCCGAAGGAGAATCCGTGCCCCATTCGCTACTCGCCGTGCTCGTCCTGATACCCGTTCTCGGTCTTTCCGCCCAGTGGCTGGCCTGGCGCTTCCGCCTTCCGGCCATCGTTCTGCTGGCGCTGACCGGACTGCTGATCGGTCCCGGCCTGGGGCTGCTCGACCCGGAGGCGCAGTTCGGCGAACTGCTCACTCCGCTGATCAAGGTCGCGGTAGCGCTGATCCTGTTCGAGGGCGGCCTGTCTCTGCGCCTGCATGAGTTCCGCGAGGCATCCAGCGGCGTGCGCCGGCTGGTGTTTCCGGCGGTGCCGCTGGCCTTCCTGATCTACAGCCTGGCGGCGCGTTTCATCGGCGGGCTGGAATGGCCGGTGGCCCTGGTATTCGCCGCCATCATCGTGGTCAGCGGGCCGACGGTGATCATTCCTTTGCTGCGCCAGGCGCGGCTGAAACGGCGCACCGCATCCTTCCTGAAATGGGAAGGCATCATCAACGACCCCATCGGCGCGCTGCTAGCGGTGCTGGTGTTCCAGTACTTCCTGTTTACCGGCCAGGGCCTGCCGTGGACGGTGATCGTCGGCAACCTGGCGTTCGGCCTGGTGGTCGCCGTGCTGCTGGCCGCCGCCGCGGCCGGCCTGATCTACCTGAGCTTCAGCCGCGGCCTGGTGCCCGAGTACCTGAAAACGCCGATTGCCCTGACCCTGGCCCTGGTGGTCTACGGCCTGGCCGACCTTGCCCTGGACGAAGCCGGGCTGCTGGCGGCGACGCTGTTCGGCATCGCCGTCGGCAACCTGCCGCTGCCGAGCATCGATGAGATCCGACGCTTCAAGGAAAGCATCGGCGTGCTGCTGGTGTCCGGCGTGTTTCTGCTGCTGACCGCGTCCATCCAGCCGGGCGACGTGGCCACGCTGTCCTGGCAGAGCGCGGCGCTGATCGCCTTCGTGGTATTCCTCGGCCGCCCGCTGGCGATCTACCTGGCGACCCTGGGCAGCGACATGAGCCGCGCCGAGCGCGCCTTCGTCGGCTGGATCTCCCCGCGCGGCATCGTCGCCGCCGCGGTCGGCGGGGTCTTCGGCACGGAGCTGGTCGAACTCGGCCATGCCCAGGCGGCGATGCTGGAGCCGCTGATCTTCCTGCTGATCTTCACCACCGTGCTGCTGCACGGCTTCAGCCTGCCGCCGCTGGCCCGCCGCCTGGGCCTTTCCAGCACCCGACAGAACGGCCTGCTGATCATCGGCGCCAGCCCGTGGACCATGGAACTGGCCAAGGCCTTGAAAACCCAGGAGATACCCGTAGTGATCGCCGATGCCTCCTGGCACCGCCTGCGGGGGGTTCGCCTGAGCGGACTGCGCTACTTCTTCGGCCAGGTGCTGTCGGAGCGCGGCGAGGAGGCGCTGGACCTGTCAGATATCGGCTACGTGTTGGCGGCCACCGACAACGACGCCTACAACGCCCTGGTATGCAGCCATTTCGGCCATGAGTTCGGGCGCAGCCACGTTTTCCAACTGCCCAGCGGCGAACCGCAAAGCCAGGGGCGCCTGCTGCGCCAGCTGGGCGGCAATCCGGTGTTCGGCTCGGAGCAGATCTACGAAGCCCTGCAATCCCAGTATTACCGCGGCTGGCGTTTGCAGAAGACGCGCTTCAGCGAGAAGTTCACCCATGAGCAATACAAGGCGCAAAGCGCCCAGCGCGGCGGCTTCGACATCCTGCTGATTCGTACCGATGGCAGCCTGGTATTTCGCGGGCTCAAGAGCGAGCTGGAGGCGCGGGCCGGCGATGTGCTGCTGCGCTATCAGCCGGATGCCGGCGAAGAGCAACCGGAGGCACAGCCCGCCGAGGCGAAAAAGACGGAGCAATCGGCGGCGAAACCCGGCCTAAGCTGAAACGACGCCGCGACAGGAGCCCGCCATGCGCCCGATCCTCACCCACATCGCCCTGCACGTCCCGGACCTCGACGCCTGCATCGACTTCTACCGCCATTACTGTGGCATGAAGGTCATTCACGAACGCGCGGGCAAGGGCTCGCGCATCGTCTGGATGGCCGAACCCGGCAAGGAGCACGCGTTCATCTTCGTCATGATGCCCGGCGGCAACGATCGCCACCTGGCGGCGGACGACTACAGCCACTTCGGCTTCGCCCTGGAGAGCCGCGAACAGGTCGACGCCATCGCCCGCCAGGCCGATGCCGCCGGTTGCCTGGTCTGGCCCCCGCGCGACGAGCCCTACCCGGTGGGCTACTACTGCGGCCTGCGCGACCCGGCGGGCAACTATGTCGAATTCAGCTACGGTCAGCCCCTGGGGCCGGGTTCGGAGCAGATGCCGATTCCGTGAGGGTCGCTGGCCGTGGTGGCAGGATTGACGATGGGTTGTTGGGCTTCGCTTCGCTCAACACCAACCTACGAACTGGGGCACCGAGCGCGTCTGTAGGTTGGGTTGAGGAACGAAGCCCAACGATGCGGACCGTCCCGCCTGTCAGAACGCCTTGCCCGGCTTGTAGAAGTTCTCGAAGCAGAAGTTGGTGGCCTCGATGTAACCCTCGGCACCGCCGCAGTCGAAGCGCTGGCCCTTGAACTTGTAGGCCAGCACGCAGCCGTCCTGGGCCTGCTTCATCAGCGCGTCGGTGATCTGGATTTCGCCACCCTTGCCCGGCTCGGTCTGCTCGATCAGCTCGAAAATGTCCGGGGTGAGAATATAGCGGCCGATGATCGCCAGATTGGACGGCGCGTCTTCCGGCTTGGGCTTCTCCACCATGGTGTTCACCCGGAAGATGTCGTCGCGGATCATCTCGCCGGCGATCACCCCGTACTTGTGGGTTTCGCTCGGCGGGACTTCCTGGATGGCGATGATCGAGCAGCGGAACTGGTTATACAGCTTGACCATCTGGGTCAGCACGCCGTCGCCTTCGAGGTTGATGCACAGGTCGTCGGCCAGCACCACGGCGAACGGCTCGTCGCCAATCAGCGGGCGGCCGCTGAGAATGGCGTGGCCCAGGCCCTTCATTTCCACCTGGCGGGTGTAGGAGAAGCTGCATTCGTCGATCAGCCGGCGAATGCCGACGAGGTATTTTTCCTTGTCGGTGTTGCGGATCTGGTGCTCCAGCTCGTAGCTGATATCGAAATGGTCTTCCAGGGCACGCTTGCCGCGCCCGGTAACGATGGCGATCTGCGAGAGCCCCGCCTGCAAGGCCTCTTCGACGCCGTACTGGATCAACGGCTTGTTCACCACCGGCAGCATTTCCTTGGGCATGGCCTTGGTGGCTGGCAGAAAGCGGGTGCCGTAACCGGCGGCAGGAAACAGGCATTTCTTGATCATGGGAATCCTTCGCGAGTGCCAAAAAAATGCAACTGCCGCGATCAGGCGGCAGTTGCCTTGCTCATTCCGACCCGTGGACGTCCGATGCCCTGGTAGATGAACCCCAGTTCCGCTAGTTGAGCCGGTTCGTATAGGTTACGACCGTCGAACAAAACCGCGGTTCGCATCGCCGCACGGACGCGCAGAAAGTCCGGCTGGCGGAACTGCTTCCATTCGGTCAGCAGTACCAGCGCATCGGCATTTTCCACGGCGGCATAGGGTGACTCGCAAAGGTGTAACTGTCCATGCTCGATTGCATTTTGATAGCGCAGCGCGACTCCGGCGTTGGCCACCGGATCATGGGCCCGCACCCGCGCGCCGGCGGCCAGCAGCGCATCCAGCAGCACCAGGCTCGGTGCCTCGCGCAGATCGTCGGTCCCGGGTTTGAAGGCCAACCCCCAGAGCGCCACTACCCGGCCTTGCAGGTGCCCGCCGAAATACTCGCGCAGGTTCTGGAACAGCTGGGTCTTCTGCAGCGCATTGCGCGCTTCCACCGCGCGCAGGATGCCCGGTTCGATGCCTTCCAGTTCGGCACTGCGGATCAGCGCGCGCACGTCTTTCGGAAAGCAGGAGCCACCGTAGCCGCAGCCGGCATAGATGAAATGGGTGCCGATGCGACTGTCGCTGCCGATGCCGCGGCGTACATCCTCGATATCCACGCCCAGGCGCCCGCACAGGCCGGCCATTTCGTTCATGAAGGAGATTTTGGTGGCGAGAAAGGCGTTGGCGGCGTACTTGCTGAACTCGGCGGCACGCACCCCCATGCTCAGCACTCGTTCGTGGTTGCGCAAGAACGGCGCGTAGAGACGGCGCAGTTGCTCGGTGCTCTGCGGTTCGTCGCAGCCGATGATGACGCGGTCCGGGCGCATGAAGTCGTCCACCGCCGAGCCTTCCTTGAGGAACTCCGGGTTGCTCGCCACTCTGATTTTCCAGCGTTTGCCGCGGGCTGCCAGGCGCGCATCGATGCGCTGCGCGACCCGCTCGGCGGTGCCCACCGGCACGGTCGACTTGTTCACCACCAGGCAGGCCTGGTGCAGGCTGTCGCCTAGCTGGTCGGCCACCGCCAGCACATGGGTCAGGTCGGCCGAACCGTCCTCGCCGGCAGGCGTGCCCACGGCAATGAAGACGATGTCCGCCCGCTGGATGCCCTGCTCCAGGCTATCGGTGAAGCTCAACTGGCCGCTGGCCAATTGTGCTTTCAACAGCGGCTGCAGCCCCGGTTCGTAGATCGGCAGCTCCCCGCGGGAAAGCCGGCCGACCCGCAGCGCATCGCGCTCGACACAGACCACCCGGTTGCCCATTTCGGCAAAACAGGCTGCCGCCACCAGCCCCACATACCCCGCTCCGATCACGCACAGTCGCATAGTGCCGCCTCCCTTTGTCCTGGGGGCGATTGTAAGGAAGTGGCATGGCAGCCGCCTGACCGCGGCATGAATACTTGGTGACGGGCCGGTTGGCGCAAACGCCCGCCACGCACTAGCCTTTGCCACATGCGGCGCCGGGCCCCGCTGGCGATGGCCTGTCATCGCGATGTCGGCGACCGTCGACTGCTCAGGTGGGCCGTGGATACTCTGGAAACCTTCTTCAACACCCCCTTCCTCGGTACCGCCAGTTGGTTCTGGCTGGCATTCCTCGGCATCGTGCTCGGCCTGCTGATTCTCGATCTCGGCGTGCTGCATCGGGACCGGCACGAGATCGAGATGCGCGAAAGCCTGCTGCTCTATAGCGGCTATTTCAGTGCCGGCCTCGCATTCGGCGGCTGGGTCTGGTGGCAGGCGGGCCCGGCCAAGGCGCTGGAGTTCTACACGGGCTTGCTGGTGGAACAGTCGTTGTCGATGGACAACGTGTTCGTCATGGCCATGGTGTTCACCTACCTCGGCATCCCTCGCCGCCACCAGCATCGCGTGCTGTTCTGGGGCATTCTCGGGGTAGTGGTGCTGCGGGCGCTGATGATCGGCCTGGGCGCCGCGCTGGTGCAGCGCTTCGAGTGGGTGCTCTACCTGTTCGGCGCCTTCCTGCTGCTGACTGGCATCAAGATGCTGCGCAACCGCGCCGAGCACCATCCGGACCTGTCGCAACATGCCCTGCTGCGCTTTCTGCGTCGCCACCTGCGGCTGACCGATGAGCTCTATGAAGGACGCTTCCTGGTGCGCCTGCCGCTCGCCGCCGGCGGCAGGCCGGTGCTGCACGCCACCCCGCTGCTGCTCGCCCTGGTGCTGATCGAGCTGTGCGACCTGCTGTTTGCCGTGGATAGCGTGCCTGCGGTGTTCGCCATCACCCTCGACCCCTTCATCGTCTATACCTCGAACATCTTCGCCATCCTCGGCCTGCGTGCCTTGTATTTCGCCCTCGCCGCCCTGCTGCACCGCTTCATCTATCTGAAGTACGCCCTGGCGCTGGTGCTGATCTTCATCGGTGGCAAGATTTTGCTGCACGACTGGATCGGCCAGGTTCCCGCTTGGCTGTCTCTTGGCGTAACCTGTGGCCTATTGGGTGGCGGCGTAGTGCTTTCCCTGATCAAGACCCGCAATGCCGAGGCCCCGCCCGACCTGGAAGAGGAGCATACGGATGGAAGTGCGCATTGAAGCCCTGGAGCAACACGGACGGCCGCTCTGGCAGGTCCGCCTGGGCCGGCGCGGTATGACCTTCCATGAGGAGCTGGCGGCGCGCACCTTCGCCGCGCAGCTACACCAGCGCCTGCTCTGGCTGAGCCAGCAGGCCCAGCAGTCCGAGGACGACCGCCAGCCGCGCTGAACGAACGCCCCGAACGCAAAGGCCCGCCAAATGGCGGGCCTTTGCATTTGCCGCGGCAGCTCAGCGCTGCATGTATTTGCCGATCTCGAACTTGCCGATGGCCGCGCGATGGACTTCGTCCGGACCGTCGGCCAGACGCAGGGTGCGCTGCATGGCGTACCAGTAGGCCAGCGGGAAGTCGCCGGATACCCCGGCGCCACCGTGGATCTGGATGGCCCGGTCGATCACCCGCAGGGCGACGTTGGGCGCCACGACCTTGATCTGGGCGATCTCGCTGGCGGCGATCTTGTTGCCGACGGTATCCATCATGTAAGCCGCGTTCAGCGTCAGCAGGCGCGCCATGTTGATTTCCATGCGCGACTCGGCGATGTGGTCCAGGTTGGCGCCCAGGCGGGCCAGCGGCTTGCCGAAGGCGGTGCGGCTGGTGGCGCGCTGGCACATCAGTTTCAGCGCGCGCTCGGCCATGCCGACGGAGCGCATGCAGTGGTGAATGCGACCTGGGCCGAGACGACCCTGGGCGATCTCGAAACCGCGACCCTCGCCGAGAATCACGTTTTCGTACGGCACGCGCACGTTCTCCAGCAGCACTTCGGCGTGGCCGTGGGGAGCGTCGTCATAGCCGAACACCGGCAGCGGGCGCAGGATTTTCACCCCCGGAGCATCCAGCGGCACCAGGATCATCGAGTGCTGCTGATGGCGAGGCGCGTCGGGGTTGGTCAGGCCCATGAAGATCATGATTTTGCAACGCGGATCGCAGGCGCCGGAGGTCCACCACTTGCGACCGTTGATCACCCACTCGTCGCCCTCGCGCACGGCGCGGGCTTCCATGTTGGTGGCGTCGGACGAAGCCACGCCCGGCTCGGTCATGCCGAAGGCGGAGCGGATCTCGCCGCGCAGCAGCGGCTCCAGCCAGGTGCGCTTCTGCTCCTCGGAGCCGTAGCGCACCAGCACTTCCATGTTGCCGGTGTCCGGCGCGGAGCAGTTGAACGGTTCCGCGCCGATCAACGAGCTGCCCATGATTTCCGCCAGCGGCGCGTATTCCAGGTTGGTCAACCCGGCGCCCAGTTCCGACTCGGGCAGGAACAGGTTCCACAGCCCCTCGGCTTTGGCCTTGGCCTTCAGTTCCTCCATGATCGCCGTGGGCTGCCAGCGGTCGCCTTCGGCCACCTGGCGGTCGAACACCTCTTCGGCGGGATAGACGTAGGCCTCCATGAACGCGGTAACGCGTTCACGCAGTTCTTGAACCTTGGGGGAATAGGCGAAATCCATGGGAGCTACCTTCTGGCGAGGAAATTAAGGACTGGTAAGGATGCTAGAACAGGGATTAAGATTTATCTAACCTATTTTCAGCATCTATAAACATTCATAAGTCATATATGCCCCACTGATACGGCCAGGCCAGGAGAGCGCTCGAACATGAATCTGAACAAGGTCGACCTGAATCTGTTTATCGTCTTCGACGCCATCTATACCGAGGCCAACCTGACCCGCGCCGGACAGATCGTCGGCATCACCCAGCCCGCCGTCTCCAACGCCCTCGCCCGCTTGCGCGAGACCTTCAACGACCCGCTGTTCGTGCGCACCGCCCAGGGCATGGTGCCGACGCCGATGGCGCAGAACATCATCGGCCCGGTGCGCAACGCCCTGCAGTTGCTGCGGGTGTCGGTGCAGGAAAGCCGGACCTTCAACCCGCAGCAGGCGAACAAGACCTACCGTATCAGCATGACCGACCTCACCGAGGCGGTGCTGCTGCCGCCCCTGTTCCAGCGCCTGCGTCGGCTGGCCCCGGCGGTGCAGATCGAGAGCCTGCTGGCACGTCGACGCGATACCACCAAGGAACTGGCAGCCGGCCGCCTGGATTTCGCCGTCGACGCGCCGCTCAATACCGACCCGCAGGTGCGCCACGTCAAGCTGCTGGAGGACCGCTACGTCTGCGCCATGCGCAAGGGCCATCCGCTGGCGAAGGACAAGCTCAGCTTCGACGAATACATGGCGCTGACCCACATCCACATCTCCAGCCGCCGTAGCGGCCTCGGGCTGGTCGACCTGGCGCTGGGCAAGATGGGCATCCAGCGCAAGATTGCCCTGCGCTCGCAGCACTACCTGATGGCCACTCTGGTGTTGCAGCAGACCGACATGGCGATGACCGTGCCGGAGCGTTTCGCCCGCCGCCACGACTTGCACTACGTCGACCTGCCGGTGAACGACATGCAGCCGCTGGAGACCCACATCTATTGGCACGAAAGCACCGACCAGGACCCGGCCAACCGCTGGATGCGCGAGCAGCTGATCGAAATCGCCCAGCACGTCTCGGCCCAGGAAAGAAAGCTCGACAAGGCGGCCGAATAGCCGGTCTCAGGCGCTGTCCCGCAGCACCAGTTCGAAGCCGACGTCGATGCAGCGCTGCTCCGGCTGCTCGCCGTGCATCAGCGTCAGCAGCATCTGCGCCGCCAATTGGCCGATGCGACCACGGGTGGTGCGCACGGTGGTGAGGGCCGGGTGCACCCAAGCCGCGGCCGGCAGGTCGTTGAAGCCGGCGATGGCCAGGCGTCCGGGCACCGCCAGATCGAGCTGGCGCGCGCGGAACAGCGCGCCCAGGGCCAGATCATCGTTGTTGAAGAACACCGCGTCGATGTCCGCATGCTGCGCAAGCAACCGATCCAGCAGGTTGGCGCCGAGACCGATGGACGACAGCTCCGGGGTGAGCAGCTCCAGCTGCGGGTCGTAGCGGCCATGGGCGCGCAGGGCCCGACGGTAGCCCTCCGCGCGCTGCAAGGTGCGCGGGTCGAGCTGCGCGGCGGCGAAGGCGATGCGGCGATAGCCGCGCTCGATCAGCGCCTCGGTCATCGCCGCACCGGCATCCTGCTGGGAAAAGCCCACGCAGTAATCATCTTCCGCGTCGCTCAACTCCATCATGGTGACGATGGGCCCCCGGCAACCGCCCAGGATTTCCCGCGCCGCATCGCTGCGCTCGAAGCCGGTCAGCAGCAGCCCGGCGGGTTGGTGGGCCAGATAAGAGCGCAGCAGGCGTTCGTCTTCTTCCGGCCGGTAGTGGCTGACGCCGATCATCATCTCGAATCCCGCCGGCATCAGTACCCGCTGGATGGCTTCCACGGTATCGACGAACACCGAGTTGGACAGCGACGGAATCACCACCGCCACCAGGTTCGACTTCGAACTGGCCAACGCCCGCGCCGCCGGGTGCGGTACATAGCCGAGGGCCTTGGCGGCCTTCATCACCTGCTCGCGCAGCGCATCGGACACCCGCTCCGGTTGCGACAGGGCCCGTGAGGCGGACATCAGCGAGCAACCGGCGGCCTGGGCCACATCGGCCAGGGTGACGCGATCGGCGGAGCGGCGGCGGCGTTGAGTCATGGCGGTTCCATTGGCAAAGAGCCAGCGATTAGCAAAAGGCCAGCGATTCTATCAGCGCGGGCCGCCGCCGGAAGCAGCGCCTCACACCCCGGCCCGGTTATCGCGCAGCCTTTTCCGCCTCGGCCTGTACCTGCTCGAACAGTTCCGGCCCGACGGTATCGACCACCTGCCGGATCGCCGGCTGGGCCTGCTGGCGCATGCGCGCCACTTCATCGGCACCGATTTCGTTGACCTGCATGCCTTGCTCCTTCAACTGCGCCAGCGCCTTGGCGGCTTCCGCGCGGGTGTCCTGGCGCTCGAAGTCGCGGGCCTTCTTCGCCGCCTCCAGCAGAATATCCTGCTCGGTCTGCGACAGACCGTCCCACCAGCGCTTGGAGGCGGTGACGATCCACGGGCTGTACACGTGGTTGGTCACGGTCAGGTACTTCTGCACCTCGTAGAACTTCGAGGAGAGAATGGTATTGAACGGGTTCTCCTGTCCGTCCACCGCCTTGGTTTCCAGGGCGGTGAACAGCTCGGAGAACGGCAGCGGCACGGCGTTGGCGCCCATCAGCTTGAAGGTTTCCAGGAATACCGGGTTGGGCATGACGCGCAACTTAATGCCGGAAAAGTCTTCCAGCCTGTTGATCGGTCGCACGTTGTTGGTCATGTTGCGGAAGCCGTTCTCCCAGTAGACCAGGCCCACGAGCCCCTTCTCTTCCAGCTTGTCCATTACCTTGCGGCCGACCGGGCCGTCGAGCACGGCGTCGGCCTGCTGGGCGCTGTCGAACAGGAACGGTGTGTCCCACACCGCCATTTCCTTGGTGATGCCGACCAGGGTCGCGGTGGAGCCGACCATCATTTCCTGGGCGCCACCGATCAGCGCGTTCTGCATCTGGTCATCCGATCCCAGGCTGGCAGCGCCGAATGGGCGCATCTTCAGCTTGCCGCCGGAGGCCTTGGCCACTTCCTCGGCGAACACCTTGGCCGCCCGGCCCTGGTTGCTGTTTTCGTTGAGGCCGTAGCCGAAGCGGATCAGTCGCGGACGAATGTCATCGGCCCGCGCGGCGAAGCTGGCCAGGGGACCGAGCAGCAGGGCTGCGGCAATGGCGGCAATCAGGGGACGTCTCATGGGGCAGTACCTTTTGTTGTTGTGGAAGAAGAAATCAGCGCAGCCAGGCCAGTGGCACCGTGACGATCTGCGGAAAAACGATCAGCAACACCACGATGGCGAGATAGATCAGGAAGAACGGCATCACGCCGCGCACCAGTACCTCCATGCGCAACCTGCCGATGCCGCCGACCACATTGAGCACGGTACCCACCGGAGGCGTGATCAGACCGATGGAACCGATCAGTACGAACATCACGCCGAAGTACACCGGGTCTACCCCGGCCTTGGCGGCGATGGGCGCCAGTACCGGCGCCAGGATCAGGATGGTCGGTGTCAGGTCGAGCACCATGCCGACGGCGATCATCAGCAGCATGATGGCCAATACCAGCAACTGCGGGTGCCGGGCCAGTGGGCCGAGCATCGCGCCGATCTCGTCCGGCAGCGCGGCCAGGGTCACCATGTAGGCCGAGACGGTGGCCGCGGCGCAGAGGAACATCACCGACGCGGTGGTGCGGCTGGCGCGGGTCAGGGTTTCCATCAGGGTCGGCCAGTCCAGCTCGCGGTAGAGCAAGGTGGAGACCGCCAGTGCGTAGACCGCCGCCACCACTGCCGCTTCGGTGGGTGTGAACAGGCCGAAGCGCAGTCCGCCAACGATGATCACCGGCAGCATCAGCGCAGCGATGCCGTCCACCAGCGCTCGGCGGCGCTCGGCGGCGCTGGCCTTGGCCGGCGTCGGTTCAGTGAAGCCGCGGGATAGCAGGGTCCAGGCGACGATCAGCCCGGCGCCCATGATCAGCCCCGGCACCAGGCCGGCCATGAACAACTGGCTGATCGAGGTGTTGGTCACCACGCCATAGATCACGAAGGGCATCGACGGCGGAATGATCGGCGCGATGATGCCGCCGGCCGCCACCAGCCCCGACGACGAATGCAGCGGATAACCGCGCTGGCGCATCATCGGCAGCAGCAAGGTGGCCAGCGCCGCGGTGTCGGCCAGGGCCGAGCCGGACATGCTTGCCAGCAGCACCGCCGCGGCGATGGCCACATAGCCCAGGCCGCCGCGCAGGTGGCCGAAGTAGGCCTGGGCCATCGCGATGATGCGCCGCGAGATGCCACCGGCATTCATCAACTCTCCGGCCAGGATGAAGAACGGCACGGCCAGCAGCGGAAAGCTGTCGGCGCCGGCCAGCAGGTTCTGGGCAAGCAGCTGCACATCCCAGAAGTCCAGGTACCACATCAGCACCACGCCAGTGAGGATCAGCGCGAAGGCGATGGGCATGCCGAAGGCCATGAAGCCCAGCAAGGAAGAAAGAAACACGACGACGCTCATCGGCGGGTCCTCGGCGGGCAGTGCCCGATCTTGTTATTGGGCCCGCATCAGTCGGCGGTCACATTGCTCAGCGGGGCGCTCAATGCGCGTTGGCGGCGCCAGACATTGAGCAGCTGTAACAGCGCCAGCAGCACCAGCACGGCCATGCAGGCGAGGATCGGCACCATCGCCAACACCACCGGGTAGCCGACCACGGTGCTGCTGTTGCCCCAGCCGAACTGCACCTGCCGCCAGGCGCCCAGGCCGGCCAGTGCACTGGCTCCGGCGACCAGCAGCCAGCTGATGGAGTCGACCAGGCGACGCGCGGCACGGGGAAAGCGGTCACGGATCATCGAGAAGCGCATCAGCTCGCCGCGGCGCATGCTCGATGCCACGCCGACGAACACCAACCAGACGAAGGCCAGCCGCGACAGCTCCTCGACACCCGCCCAGCCAGTACCGAAGACGTAACGCAGCACCACGTTGCTGAATACCGCCACCACCATCAACGCCATCAGCAGCGCCATCATGCCGTCGGTGAGCCGGTCGAACAGTCGCGCGACCCGCCCGGCATAGATCGGCTCGGCGGTGAGCCGCACCTGGTTAGCGCTATCATTCGGCTGCGCAGAAAAATCCTCCTGCGCTTCGAGGCCCTGCTCCGGCCCGCGCCTGACCCACTCGCACACCTGCGCCACCACCGCGTCGCGACGTTGCGCGGCGTTGACGACCAGGACATGGGGCTCATCGACGGGCGATTCGAGGGTGGCGAACTGGCTGTTCACCAGCGAAACCGGCATGAAGTGGCCGGGCCTGGCACCGACCCGCTGCATGGCGATGGCCTGGTCGATCTCCAGGTGGGCGAACTGCAGGCCCGGTAGCGCAGCCCGCAGACGCTCGCGATAGCTGCGCTTGAGCGCCGAACAGGCGAGCACGAAGCCTTCGCCGGCCGCCTGGGCGTCGAGCATTTCGCGGATCAGGGCATCCAGCCAATGGATGCGGTCCTCGTCGCTCAGCGCGATGCCGGCGCGCATGCGCTCGACATTCTCGGCAGGGTGAAAACGGTCGGCCTCGATGGGCCGCCAGCCGAGTTCGGCGGCCACGGCCTGGCTGATCTCCGTCTTGCCGCAACCGCTCACACCCATCACCACCAGGGTGCGGCGGGCGGCTGCGCAGGAGGCAGTATTCATGTTCTGCATGCGGGCTCCACGGGTGCCCTGGATGGGCACCGTTCTCTTGTTTGGCCGGATGGTAGCGCTACCAAAACTGTTCGACAACCCTGCTGTCGCGCTCTCGTCCGTCGAGGCCGAACGCTGTCGGGCGTCCGGATGTGCAGGCCAGAGCGCATCCAGCGGAAAATTTTTTTGCTGGAGATTGGGAAGAAATGGCGAGACCAGTTGGCCTGCAAAACCACGACCGCGTCACACACCCAAAGCAACGCCAAGGCACGCGGGACTAAGCCTGCATACAGATGTTCATATGCAAATAAACGAACATTTTCGACTAGAAACATGTTCGATAACGAATAGTCCCAATCGGAAACGAACGGTCACCCACCTTTGGATGGGGTAACTGGATCGTCATATAAGCTGATACTTTTGGTAACCAATAGAGCAGCGGAATACCATGGCATAAGCCAAGACTATTACCGCCGTCGACTGCCGACCCCCTCGCCTGCCACCCGAATCCACTCACCTGCAACTCCGGCCTAGCCGGGTGGAGCCTCTATGCGCCTGTATCTTTCGTTGCTGCTTTCCGCCCTTTTCCTGTTCTCCCTGAACGCCAAGGGACAAACTGCCGAACAGGTGGCGGAACGCGCGGATGCCAGCCAAAGAGGCTATCTAGACGCCCAGATGCGGCTTGAGATGATCCTCGTCAGCCCCAGCGGAGAAACCGCCAGCCGCATCCTGCAGGTACGTAGCCGGGAGGCCGGGCCGACCTTCGACCAGACCCTGATGAGCTTCGAAACCCCACGCGACCTGGCCGGTTCCGGATTGCTCTCCTACAACCACGCCGACGGTGAAGACGAACAGTGGCTTTATCTGCCGACTGTGAAGCGCATCAAACAGATCGGAGCGCGCAACAAATCGGGGCCGTTCATGGCGTCCGAGTTCGCTTTCGAAGATATAGTCACTCCGTTCTGGCAAAAGTTTCGCTATCAGTCACTGACCGAAGAAACGCTCGACGGGCTCGACTGCTTCGTCATCGAACGCACACCCAAGGATCGCTACTCCGGCTACTCGCGCCAGCGCGTGTGGATCGACAAGGAGTACTACCTGGTCCGCCGCATCGAGTACTTCGACCGCCGCAATGAGCTGTTGAAGACCTACGCCGCCAGCGACTTCGAACTGCACGACGGCAAGCACTGGCGCCCGGCGCAGATGCTCATGGTCAACCGGCAGACCGGCAAGCAGACCCGCCTGCTGTGGAGCGAGCACCGCTTCGGCACCGGCCTCGCCGAACGCGACTTCAGCCAGAACGCCCTGCTGCGGGTGCGCTGAACATGCTGCGAACGCTGCTACCCCTGCTCGCCCTGCTGCCCAGCCTACCGCTGGCAGCCGTGGAGCAGCGCCATGAACTGGGCCTGGAGCTATGGGGTTACGCCGAACCCGGCGCCCAGGGCCAGTCTCGGGACGACCTCTCCGTCAGCCTGCGCAGCGAGTTCTGGCACGGGCTGGACAATGGTCGCGACAGCTTCGTGCTGACCCCGTTCCTGCGCTACGACGCCCGCGACGACGAGCGCAGCCACGCCGACCTGCGCGAGGCCAGTTGGAACCACCTGGGCGATGGCTTCGAACTACGCAGCGGCATTCGCCAGGTGTTCTGGGGCGTGACCGAAGGCGTGCACCTGGTGGACATCGTCAACCAGACCGACCAGGTGGAAAGCCTCGACGGCGAACAGAAGCTCGGCCAGCCGATGATCAACCTGGCGCTGGAAGACGGCGCGCAGATGCTCGACCTGTTCCTGCTGCTCGGCGCCCGTGAGCGCAGCTACCCCGGCGAGGACGGACGCCTGCGCCTGCCGCTGGCGGTGGACGACGACCTGGCCCGCTACGAGTCGTCCCGCGAGAACCGTCGCCTCGACCTGGCTGCACGCTGGCAGCTCAACCTGCCCTCACTGCGCCTCGGCCTCAGCGGCTTCTCCGGCACCGCCCGCGAGCCAGAACTGCGCCCGGTAATCGATCCCGCCAAGCTGGTATTCGACAATGGCCAGCTCAGCGGCTTCGCCCCCGGCTACCAGCCGGTTCTGGAGCCCTACTACCCGCTGATCAACCAGCTCGGCCTGGACCTGCAGGTCACCCAGGGCGACCTGCTGTGGAAGCTCGAAGCCATCCAGCGCAACGGCGGTACGCAGAACTACAGCGCAGCCGACGCCGGCCTGGAATACACCCAGGTCGGCGCCTTCGGCAGCCCGGTGGATATCGGCTGGTTGGTGGAATACCTGCACGACAGCCGCGGCGAGCGCGCCACCACGCCGTTCGAACACGACCTGCTGCTGGGCTGGCGCTTCGCCTTCAACGACACCGCCGGCAGCACCCTGCTGACCAGCCTGATTCTCGACCGCGACACCCACGAGCGGCTGTTCAGCATCGAGGCCCAGCACCGCCTGAGCGACGAACTGCTGCTGGAACTGGAGCTGCGCGCCTTCGCCGGTGGCGGACGCCCACAGAGCGCCGAGGAGTTCCTGCGCGAACCCGATAGCCACCACAAATTGCGCCCGTTGCTGCAGGACGACTTCCTGCGCGCCGAGCTGAGCTGGTTTTTCTGACGAGGGAACGAGATGAATACGCATCAACCCGCCCAAAGCTGGAGCGAACGCCAGGTCGCCCGCCTGGCCACCCGCATCGTCAACCACCCCTGGCTCGCCATGCTGCTGGGCCTGCTACTGGTACTGGGCAGCGCCGCCGGCATGGGCGGCTACCACTATTCGCTGGACCACCGGGTGTTCTTCAGCCCGGAGAATCCGCAGCTGCAGGCGTTCGAGAAGCTGAACGAGGATTACGCCAAGACCGATGCGGTGGTCATCGCCCTGGCGCCGGCCAGCGGCAATGTGTTCGATGCCGCTTTCCTCTCCGTGCTGCGCGAGCTGACCGAGCAGAGCTGGTTGCTGCCCCACGTACAACGGGTGGAGTCGCTGACCAACTTCCAGCATGTGCGCGTCTCCGGTGACAGCATCGATACCGCCGACCTGGTGGAGCAACCGGAGGCCCTGGATGCCGCCGCCCTGGCTGACATCCGCCAGGTCGCGCTGAACGAACCGTTTCTGGTCAATGCGCTGGTCAACCCGCTGGGCAGTGTCGCCGGCATCCGCCTGACCCTGAACATGCCCGGCGTCGACCAGATCAAGGAAGTGCCGGAGGTGGTCCTGGCCATTCGCAAGATGGCGAGCGAACTGCAGGAGGCGCACCCGGACATCGCCGTGCACCTGGCCGGCCAGACCATCGCCAACCAGGCCTTCCCCGAGGAATCCCAGGCCGACTTCACCCGCGTCTGGCCCTGGTTCAGCCTGACCATGCTGCTGGTGATGGCCTGGTTGTTCCGCAGCGTCAAGGCGATGCTGGTGGTGTACGGCAGTTGCCTGCTGGCCGTGGTCGGCGGCGCCGGGCTGATCGGCTTTTTCAAGCCGACCATCAATGACTCGGTGGTGGTGGCGCCGGTGATGATCATGGCGTTGGCGTTCGCCGACGGCATCCACCTGGTGGTGGGCTGGATCCAGGCCATGCATAACGGCATGGACCGGCGCGCGGCCATGGTCCACAGCCTGCAGCGCAACCTGAGCGCCATGGGCCTGACCACCCTGCTCACCGCCGTCGGCTTCCTCACCCTGCACTTCAACGACTCGCCGCCATTCCGGGTGATGGGCTATATCGTCGCTGCCGGCGTAGTCCTGGCGCTGCTGCTCACCGTGCTGATCAGCGCGCCGCTGCTGGCCACGCTGCCGGGCAAGCCGCCGAGGCGCATGCCCAAGCTGATGAGAAGCGACTCGCCGCAGATGCAGCGCTTCGCCGATTTCCTCATCGCCCGCCGCTATCCGCTGTTCGCCGCCCTGCTGGTGCTGGCCGGCGCGCTGCTGGCGCTGGTGCCGCGCAACCAGATCAACGACGACATCGTGAAGTACTACACGCCGGACACGCCGTTCCGCCAGGACATGGAGTTCGTCAACGGCAACCTCACCGGCATCGGCGAGGTCAACTATTCGCTGCCGGCCGGCAACAAGGACGCCATCGTCGAGCCGGCTTACCTGAAGCAGGTCGACGCCTTCGCCCAGTGGCTGAAGACCCAACCCAACGTCACCCAGGTCAACTCGCTGGCCGACGTGATCAAGCGGGTCAACCAGGTGATGCACGGCGACGACCCGGCCTACTACCGAATTCCCGACAGCCGCGAGGAGATCGCCCAGTACCTGCTGCAGTACGAGCTGTCGCTGCCGTTCGGCATGGACCTCAACTACCTGCTGCGCTTCGACCGCTCGGAATCGCGCCTGCGGGTGGCGGTGGGCACCTCCAGCGGCCAAGCGATCATCGCCCTCGACCAGGCCGCCCAGGCCTGGCAGCGCGAGCACCTGCCGGCAGGCATGCAGGCGCCCGGTGCCTCGCTGTCGCTGATGTTCGCCCATATCGGCGAGCGCTCCATCGGCGGCATGTTCGCCGGCATGCTCGGCTCGCTGGTCGGCGCCTCGCTGCTGGTGATCCTGCTGTTCGGCGCCTGGCGCCACGGCCTGGCTTGCTTTGTCGGCAACCTCATTCCCATCGGCATGGCCTTCGGCGCCTGGGGCTGGCTCAACGGCAACATCGACCTGGGCCTGACCCTGGTACTGGGTATCGCCTTCAGCGTGGTGATCGACGACACCATCCATTTCATCGGCAAGTACGAATGGGCCCGGCGCAGCCTCGGCCTCGACCCCGAGGACGCCGTGCGCCATGCCCTGCGCCATGTCGGCTACGCGCTGATCACCACCAGCCTGGTGCTCGGCCTGGGCTTCGCCTGGCTGGCCAACTCAAACATCCAGATCACCGTCAACACCGCCATCGTCACCTGTCTGAGCATCGTCTTCGCCCTGCTGATGGACCTGGTGCTGCTGCCGATCCTGTTCCTGCTGATCGACAAGCGCCGCCTGCCGGCTCCCACGCCTGAAGCGCAGCCAGTTGCGCAGGGAGTGGCCCGGCATGCGTGAACAAGACCTCGCCCAGGTACGCCAGCGTATCGGCAACGCCCTCGGCCGCGACGAGATCGCCAATCTGCACAAGGCGCGACCGGCGCTGGATGCCCTGGCAGTGCTCGGCTCGCTGGGCCTGTTCGTCGGCAACCTGCAGTTGCTCGCCAGCCTGGAGTTCGGCGCACTCTGGTGCGGGCTCTTCGTGTTGCAGGGTTTCCTGCTGCAGTTGCTCGGCCTGGTCAGCCACGACCTGTTCGTGCATCGCCGGGTATGGGGCGAGCGCGGTTCCTGGCTGGCCAGCCTGGCGCTGACCCTGCCGCGCCTGTCGCTGCCCACCGGCTACGAGCAGGCTCACCTGGCGCACCACCGCTGGATCGGCACCGAGCGCGACAGCGAGGCCTACAAGCAGCAATTGGACAGCCGCGCCAAGCGCTGGCTGTTCGCGACCATGCTCGGCGTCAAGCTGGCACAGGCCGGCAAGCTCAAGGGCGGCGAACCGCTCAAGGGCTACCACGACGTCAGCGGCCAGGGTGCCCGGATCGAACGTCGCGCGCGGCTGGAAAAATGGCTGCTGCGTAGCTGGCTGCTGGCCCTGCTGCCGCTAGCCTGGCTCTTCCCCGCCCATGCCCTGCTCGGTTACCTGCTGCCGGTGCTGGTGATGGGGCCCATCGTCAATACCCTGCGCATCGTGTTGGAACACGCCGAGGCGAACCCGGACAACCCCTGGCACTGGTCCACCTGGTACCGCACCGGTCCCATCAGCCGCCTGCTGTTCTTCTGGGACTCCGGCGACTGCCACGTGATCCACCACATCTACCCGCGCCTGCCCTTCTACCACATGGGCCGCGCCGTGCGCCTGATGGGTCCGCTGCTGCTGGCCAACGGTGTGGTCGAGCGCCGCTCGTACTTCGAATTGCTCAAGGGCTGGCTGATCGACGGCCACGCCCATCGCAGCCTCTGGCCCCGCCGGGCCGAGGCGACCGACTCCTCCATTACACCCGCTTCCTGACGAGGGACCGCCATGCACGCTACCGCTCTGACCCTGGATTCTCCCTTCGCCGGCCGCTTCCTGGCCTGGATGAAGGAGCGTTTTCCGTTCGCCAATGCCCTGCTGTTCTTCATCCTCTACCTGACCATCGCCGCCGTGGCGCGGGCCGGGCAGGACGGCGGTATCGCCCTGGGCCTGAACGACCTGGCCGGCTGCCTGCTGAGCTGGTCGTTCTTCCTGCTGCTGCGAGTGCTGGACGAGCACAAGGACTACGAACTCGACTGCCGCAACCACCCGCAGCGCGTGCTGCAAAGCGGCCTGATCACCCTGGGTCACCTGAAGGTCGCCGGGCTGCTGGCGGTGCTGGTGCAGCTGGGCGCATCGCTGTGGCTGGACGGCGGCCTCGGCCAGGTGACCTACGCCTGGCTGGCGTTGCTGGCCTGGACCAGCCTGATGGCCAAGGAGTTCTTCATCCCCGAGTGGCTGAACCGCCACCTCACCTGGTACGCGGTTTCCCACATGCTGGTGATGCCGCTGATCGTCTGGTGGCTGGCCAACCTGGCCGTGCCCGGCCTGGAGCCGAGCCGCGAGCTGTACGCCATGATGGCGCTGGCCTTCGTCAGCGGCTTCTGCTTCGAGATCACCCGCAAGACCAAGGGGCCGGAAGAGGAGCGCGACAGCGTCGAGTCCTACTCGCGCATCTTCGGCACCCGCGGCTCGGCCGTGCTGGTCATCGCCCTGGTCAGCGCCATGGTCGCCAACCAGTTGGGCCTGATCTACCTGCTGGCCGGGCGCCTGCCGCTGTGGAGCGTGCTGGTGCTGCTGGCCTTCTACCTGCTCGCCCTGCGCCAGCTCGGCGCCTTCCTGCGTGCGCCCTCGGCTGCCTTGCGCGGCAAGAACGAGGCAGCGGTGGCGCTGACCATGCTCGCCGGCTATGCCGTGCTGATCGGCGTGGCGCTGGCTGGAAACGGACTTTCCCTCTCCCTGATCTGAGGATTCGCCCATGCGCCACATTACCCAGGCCCCTTCGCCGCGCGTGTCCTTCGCCGCCGAGCACGAAGCACGCCTCAGCCTGCTGGCCGACTCGCCACTGAGCCAGCTGATCCCCCTGGAGGTATCCAAGGAGCACCTGTGCGTCGGCTTGCCGGCCCACGTACCGCTGCCGCCGCTGGGTACCCAGATCAACGACCTGCACCTGCAGGTGTTCGGTCAGCAGTTCCTGCTGCCGTGCATGCGCCTGAAGCAGATCCGCGAGTCAGCCAGCGGCCCGCAACTTTTGCTCGCCAGCGGCGATTGCGAGACCACCGCGCAGCGCCTGTGGGAACTCAGCTACCGCCTGCGCATGCAACCGCAGCGCGGCATCGAGCAAAGCTACGACGACCTCTCGCTGCCCAAGGTGCCGGCCCGCGGCCAATACTCCGAGGATGCCCGCCAGCAGCGCCTGCAGTTCGCCCGCGAGCAGACCGGCGCCACCCTGCGCGAAGTCGAGCAGACCCGCCTGGAGCCGAGCAAGCTGGTCAGCAACATCGAGGCCTTCATCGGCAGCGTGGAGATCCCGGTCGGCCTGGCCGGCCCGCTGCACATCAAGGGTGAGCATGCCGGCGGCCTCTACTACGCGCCCATGGCCACCTCCGAGGGCGCCCTGGTGGCCTCGGTGACCCGCGGCGCCACCGCCTTGTCGCGCTGCGGCGGGGTCACCGCGCGGGTGCTCGGCCAGCGCATGATGCGCGTACCGCTGTTCGGCTTCGACTCGATGAACAAGGCGCTGTTCTTCGCCGAGTGGGTGCAGGACCACCAGCATGAACTGGCGGCCGAGGTACGCAAGCACTCCAACTTCGCCCAATTGGTGGAGGTCCAGGCCCAGGTGATGGGCCGCAACGTGCATGTGCATTTCGTCTACGAAACCGGCGATGCCGCCGGGCAGAACATGACCACCACCTGCACCTGGCAGGCCTGCCAGTGGATCTTCAAGCAACTGCGCCGCTTCGATGACCTGAAGGTGTTGAACTTCATGGTCGAGGCCAACCTGTCCAACGACAAGAAGGTCACCTACCAGACCTTTCTCAAGGGCCGCGGCGTGCGCGTGCTGGCCGAGGCGGTATTGCGCGACGACATCTGCCAGCAGGTGCTCAAGGTCAGCGCCAAGCAGTTGGTCACGGCCTACCAGAACTTCGTCAGCGGCTCGCTGGCGGCCGGCATGGTCGGCATCAACATCAACGTAGCCAACGTGGTGGCGGCGATGTTCACCGCCCTCGGCCAGGACATCGCCTGCGTGCACGAATCGGCCCTGGCCCAGTTGCATATCGAGCTGACCGAGGAAGGCGACGCCTACTGCACCATGAGCATGCCATCGCTGGTGATCGGCACCGTGGGCGGCGGCACCAACCTGCCGCAGCAGCGCGAGTGCCTGGAGCTGCTCGGCTGCGCCGGCCCCGGCAAGGCCCACAAGCTGGCCGAAATCATCGCCGGCTATTGCCTGGCGCTGGATATCTCCACCCTCGCCGCCATCGCCGCCGACCAGTTCGCCCGCGCCCACGAACGCCTGGGCCGCAACCGCCCGGTCAACCACCTCAAGCTGGCCGACCTGGATGCACCGTTCTTCGCCGCCTCCTGCCGCCAGAGCGGGCTTTCCGACCTGCTGCCCTACGCGGTGGAACCGGCGCGCAAGGACAACAAAGGCTCGAGCATTCTCACCGAACTGACTGCCAACAAGGTCAACAAGCTGCTCGGCCACCTGCCCTTCGTGCTCAAGACCGCCGGCGGCGACGTCTCGGTGATGGTCAAGATCAAGCCGCTGGACGTCGAGGTGATCCAGATGCTCGGCGGCATGGCCGCCATGTGCGACGCACGCCTGGGCCAGGTGTTCCATCAGTTCGGCGACAGCATCGGCTTCAAAGGCTGCCATGTCCGCGAACTGGCGGTGATGAGCCAGCAGGACGAGCGCTTCACCCGCTACGCACCCAAGGTCTACGGCGTGCTGGAAGCACCGGAGCGCGAGGCGTTCGTGATCGTCGAGGAACTGCTCGAAGGCCTGGAACTGATGGACAGCGCCGACGACACCGGCCAGTGGACCCAGGACCACCTCGAGGCGGCCATTCGCGGCATCGCCGAGGTGCACAGCATCTGGTACGGCCGCGAGGACGAGCTGAAGCGGCAGCGCTGGATGGTCGACTACCCCACCGCCGAAGGCATGCTGGAGAAGCGCCGCCTGTGGGAACTGCTCGGTGCCAATGCGCGGGAGAAATTCCCCGAATGGTTCAGCGAGGACGACCTCGGCGTGTTCCGCAGCATCGTCGACGGCATCGGCGACTGGTGGGCGGACATCGAGAAGCAGCCGCGCACCCTGATCCACAACGATTTCAACCCGCGCAACATCGCCCTGCGCCGCGAAGCGGACGGCCTGCGCCTGTGCGCCTACGACTGGGAGCTGGCGACGCTGCACCTGCCGCAGCACGACCTCGCCGAGCTGCTCGGCTTCACCCTGATCGCCCCGGTCGATCCGGCCATGGTCGAGCACTATCTGGAGCTGCACCGCCTCGAACTGCAACGCCACAGCGACCGCCAGATCGATCCGGACGAGTGGCGCTACGGCTACAAACTGGCGCTGCGCGACCTCTTGGTCAACCGCATGCCGCTCTACCTGATGGCCCATAGCTGCCGTCACTACCCATTCATGGAGCGGGTCTACCGCAGCTTCCGCCATCTGCTGGAAATCGAAGGGGTTCGCCTGTCATGACGCAATTTTTCTTCACCCAAGAGCAGGCGCTGTTCCTGCCGCCCGACCAGCTCGGCGGCAAGGCAGCCAACCTCGCCCGCCTGACCCGCGAACAACTGCCGGTACCGCGTTGGTGGGTACTGACCACCGAGGCGTTCAACCTGTTGCTGGCGGAGAACGGCTTGAATGCGTGCGTCGCCGAGTGCCTGGCGCGCATCGGCGGCAACGGAGACACCGCGGTGGTCGAGCCGATTGCCGCCGAGATCCAGCAGAAGGTGCTGGCCGCCCGCCTGCCCGCCGTACTGCGCGAGCAGCTCGAAGAAGCGCTGGCCGGCCAGGAAGAGGTCCAGTTCGCCGTGCGTTCCTCGGTGCTCGGCGAGGACGCCCAGGGGGCCTCGTTCGCCGGGCAGATGGACAGCTACCTGTTCCAGCGCGGCTTCGACGCCATCTGCGAAAGCCTGCTGCAGGTAGCCGCCTCGGCGTTCAACGCCCGCGCCCTGCAGTACCGGCTGGCCAAGGGCATCGCCCTGGATGAGATCCGCGCCGCGGTGATCGTGCAGGAAATGGTCGAGGGCGACGTGTCCGGCGTCATGTTCACCGCCCACCCGGTCACCGGTAGCCGCAGGCATGCGCTGATCTCCGCCGCCTGGGGCATCGGCGAGGGCGTGGTCGCCGGTATCTGCAACACCGACGAGTACAGCGTCGGCCTGTTCGACGAGCAGATCCAGGCCAAGCTGGCGGACAAGGACATTGCCGTGCGCTTCGACCGCCAGGCCGGGCGTGGTACCTGCGAGCGCGAGGTGGACGAGCACCTGCGCCATGCCAGCGCCCTGGACGACGCCCAGGTGCTCGCCCTGCGCGACCTCGGCCGCCGCGTCGCCACCCTGATGCGCTTTCCCCAGGACATCGAATGGACCCTGCGCGAGGGCCGCTTCTACCTGCTGCAGACCCGGCCGATCACCCGCCTGCCGGCACCGGCCGAGCCGGTGGGCAAGCGCGTGGTGTTCGACAACTCGAACATCCAGGAGTCCTACTGCGGAGTGACCACGCCGCTGACCTTCTCCTTCGCCAACCGCGCCTACGCCACCGTCTATGAGCAGACCATGCGCGTGCTCGGCGTCTCCGAGCAGGGCATCCAGGATCACCGCGACATGCTCGACAACATGCTCGGACTGATCCACGGGCGGGTCTACTACAACATCAACAACTGGTACCGCGGCCTGCTCCTACTGCCCTCGTTCAAGACCAACAAGGCCGACCTGGAACGCATGATGGGCCTGACCGACCCGGTCGACCTGGTGCAGGATCAAGACCTCTCCACCGCCGACAAGCTGCGCAAGCTGCCCCAAGTGCTGCGTGCGCTGTACCACCTGCTGCGCGGCTTCCGTCGCATGGACGGCCTGGTCGGCGAGTTCCGCCAGATGTTCGAGACGAGCTACCGCAGCGTGCCGCGCACCGAGCTGCACACCCTGAGCTGCGGCGAGCTGATCGAGCAGATCCGCCGCCTCGACCGCGAGCTGTTGAACCGCTGGACCACGCCGATCATCAACGACTTCTACGTGATGATGATGAACGGCCGCGTGCACCGCACCCTGGTGGCCGCCGGCTTCGAACACCCCGAAGTGCTGCAGAACAACCTGCTCTCCGGCGAGGAAGGCATCGAGAGCACCGAGCCGACCAAGTTCCTGCTGCGCATGTGCGCCTACGTGCGCACCCGCCCGGAGCTGCGCGAGCTGATCGAAACCGCCGACAACGCCAGCCTGCTGGGCCGCGTGCAGGTGTGGGACGAGGCGTTCCATGCCCAGTGCCTGGACTACATCGAGCGCTACGGCGACCGCACCATGGGCGAGCTGAAGCTGGAATCCATCACCCTGCGCCAGGACCCGAGCTTTCTCTTCGCGATCCTCAAGAACTACCTGGGCAACTCCAAGCTGTCCCTGGAAACCCTCGCCGCCAATGAGGCGCGCTTCCGCCAGGACGCCGAGCGCGAAGCCTTCGGCGCCATCGCCAGTAAGCTCGGCGCGCGCAAGCTGCGTACCTTCAAGAAGCAGCTCGGCCAACTGCGCGACGCCATTCGCAACCGCGAGAACATGCGTCTGGCCCGCACCCGCATGTTCGGCCTGTACCGCGAGCTGTTCCTCGAAATCGGCGAGCAACTGGCCATGGACGGCACCCTGGCCCAGCCGCGCGACATCTTCTATCTCAGCCTCGACGAGCTCTACGCGCTGAACGACGGCCGCGCCGTGCAGACCGAGCTGAAGACCCTGGTCGCCGCGCGCCAGGCCGAGTACGCCGGCTACCAGAGCCAGGATCTGCCGCACCACTTCTGGACCTGGGGCATGGTCAGCCGTCACAACGCCTACGCCTATCCCCACGAGCAAGTGGTGCAGAGCGAGGGCGACCTGCGCGGCATCGGCTGCTATCCGGGCATCGTCGAAGAGAAGGTGCGGCTGATCTTCTCGCCGGAGGACGAGCTGTCGCTCAACGGCCAGATTCTCTGCACCGTGCGCACCGATCCGGGCTGGGCGCCGCTGTTCCCCACTGCCGGCGGCATCCTGGTGGAGCGCGGTTCGACCCTCTCCCACTCGGCCGTGGTCGCCCGCGAGCTGGGCATTCCGGCCATCGTCGGCATCCCCGGCATCACCAGCCTGCTGCGGGACGGCGAGCGCGTTCGCATGGACGGCGCCGCCGGCACCATTGAATGCCTGGACCGGCAAGCCGCCGAGCCCGCAATCGCCACCAGCCAGGAAGCGGAGGTCGAATATGCCTGAGTTGAAGCTGCTACCCGAGCAACACACCTGGATGGGCGAATGGCTGCCGGAACAGCCGCTGCCGGAGGCCTTCGTCGAGCTGCCCTGGCTGCTGCACGGCAGCCACCCGCACTGGCTGGGCGAGGACAGCGCCGCCCTGCACCGCCAGTTCTCCCGCGCCAATCCCTGGTTCGACAAGGGGCGTGCCTGGCTGGGAGTGATTCCCGAACAGGCGCGGCTGGCGGGTTTCGTCAGCGAGCAGCCGGTGGAGGGCGAGAAGGTCGCCTTCTTCGGCTTCTGGGAAAGCGCCAACCGCCTGCGACCCAACCAGCAGTTGTTCCAGGCGCTGTCCGAATGGGCGCGCAAGCAAGGCGCCCAACGCCTCTACGGGCCGATCAACTTCACCACCTTCGGCGCCTATCGGGTGCGGCTGAACGCCTTCGATGCCAGCGCCTTCCCCGGCGAGCCCTGGAACCCGGCCTACTATCCGCAACTGCTGGAAGAGCTGGGCTTCAACCTGCGCTATCGCTACCTGTCGACGTTCAACGACACCCGCCAAGTGGCCGCCAGCGTGCGCGAAGACTACCTGCGCACCAAGCCGGCGCTGGAACGCAAGGTCAGCCTGGAAGCGCTGAGTGGCGACTTCTGGATGGACAACCTGGATGAGCTGTACGGCTTCGTCGACCAGGTCTTCGGCAGCAACTTCGCCTACAACAAGCTCTCGCTGGAAGCGTTCCGCAGCCAGTGCGGCGCGCCCTTCGCCGAGCGCCTGTGCCCACAAAGCTCGGTCTTGGCGCGCAGCCACGACGGCCGCATCGCCGGCTTCTTTCTGGTCTACCCGGACTACGGCCCGCTGCTGGAGCAAAGCAACCCGCAACGCGTGCCGACCGGGAAGATCAACTACGCCGAGCACTACCCGCAGTTGCAGCAACCGCGCCGGGCGCTGGCCAAGACCGGCGGCGTGCACCCAGACTTCCGCGAGCTCGGCCTGTTCACCGCCATGGGCTGCGAACTGTCGCTGCGCGCCGAAGAGCACTACGAACTGATCGCCGCGACCCTGGTGCGCGAGGACAACAACTCGCGCCGATTCGCCCAGCGCCACGGCGGCGGCAAGACCCACCAATACGGCCTGTACCAGAGCGCACTATGAACGGCTCGAACTTCTGCACGCCCATCGTCGCGGCTGCCCGGCGCCATCCGCAGCGCCTGGCCCTGCGGGTGCCGCGCGCTGCCGATGGCTACCGCAGCGCCGACAGTCACACCTATGCCGATCTGCTCGGCCGCGCCGCTCAACTGCAAGAGGGATTGCTCAAGGCCGGGCTGGCCATGGGCGACCGCGTGCTGCTGGTGGCCCAGCCGAGCGCCGACCTCTACGCCGCGATACTCGCGCTGCTCGGCCTGGGGCTGGTGCCGGTCCTGCTGGACCGCGGCATGAGCCGTGGGCGGCTGCTGGCATCGATCCGCCACAGCGGCGCCTGCGCACTGCTCGGTGAGGTGCGGCTGATCCGTCGCTGGTGGCTGCTGCCGCAGCTCTGGCGGCTCAAGCGGCTGGGCCTGGACGGCGGCTGCCTTGGCGTGCGGGCTCTCGGCGATGGTGCCCAGGCCACGGCACAGCGCTATCGCTGCGAGCCGGTGGCGGCCCATGCCCACGGCCTGATCAGCTTCACCTCCGGCAGCACCGGCCTGCCCAAGGGCGCCGACCGCAGCCACGCCAGCCTGATCGCCCAACACCTGGCGATCCGCCAGGACTGGCCGGACCAGGACGACGACATCGACCTGCCGTGCTTTCCGGTACTGGTGCTGCATAACCTGTGCTGCGGCATCAGCACGGTGCTGCCGGCCACCGACCTGTCCCAGCCGGGCCAGGTCGAGCCGGGCCCGGTGCTCGCGCAAGTCCAGCATGACGGCATCACCCGTATCGCTGGCGCCCCGGCCTACCTGCAACGGCTGGTGGAACATGCACAGGGCAAGGGCTTGCGCTTCCCCCGCGTGCGCTCGCTGGTGGTCGGCGGCTCGACCCTCACCGAGGCGCTGGTGCGCGGCTGCCTCGAGGTGTTCCCCAACGCCCATGCGCGGGTGGTCTATGGCTCCACCGAGGCAGAACCCATTGCCGACGTGGACATGGACGAGCTGCTGCGCGACTGGCACCGCCAGCCCGGCCATCTGGTCGGTCGTCCGGCGGCGACCACCGAGGTCTGCATCGTCGACCCGCGGCAACCGCTGACCGACGCCGCCGCTGTGCAGCGAGCCCGCGTGGTCAACGGCCAGACCGGCGAAATCCTGGTGGCCGGCGCCCATGTGCTGCGGGGCTACGTCGATAACCCGCAGGCCACCGCCGAGACCAAGATCGTCCGCGACGACGGCCTGGTCTGGCACCGCACCGGCGACGTCGGCCATCTCGACGAGCACGGCCGGCTCTGGCTGTGCGGACGGCTCAAGGACGCCCTGCGCCAGGAAGACCGCGTGCTCTACAGCTTTCCGCTGGAAAAACAGCTGGATGCCCTGCCCGGCGTGCGCCGTAGCGCGCTGATCAGTGGCGACGACGGCCGCCCGGTACTGGTGGTGGAAGGCCAGACACCTTGCGACGCCCGCGCCTTGCTGGAACGCCTCGGGCTGACCGGCGTGCGCCTGGCGCACATCGAGCGCATGCCGGTGGACGGCCGCCACAACAGCAAGATCGACCGACCGGTGCTACGCGAAGCCCTGGCCCGCCGCCGCCTGACCCTGCAAGAACTCGACTGAGGAACCGCCGATGCACCAGAGCCGCTACATCGTGCAATTGAACCGGGTCGACCTGCTGACGCTGTCCGGCGTGGCGACCTCCTGGCTGGCCGTCGTCAGCGCCCTGCACGGGCTGTTCGCGCTGGCCACCGCCTGGCTGTTCCTGGCCATGCTCGGCGACGCCCTGGACGGCATGCTGGCGCGCAAGCTCGGCCTGGAGCGCGCCTTCGGCCGCTATCTGGACGGATTCATGGACCTGCAGATCTACCTGCTGGCTCCGGCGATCATCCTTTACCTGCAGGGCTTCGACGGCCTCTGGTCGCTGTTCCTGCTGGCGCTGATCGGCTGCGGCTGCACCCGCCTGGCAGTGTTCAACGAGGTGGGCAACCTGCAGGAAAGCGACGGCCTGGCCTACCTGGGCATGCCGGTGTTCTGGAGCGTCTTCCTGCTCGGTGCCTTCCAGTTGCTTGCCCCCTGGCTGCCGCAGGGTCTACTGCATGTGCTGCTGGCGGCGGCCCTGGCGGCGTTCTGCCGGGCCATGCTGCTGCGCCGGCCGTTCTTCAAGTTCAAGAAGCTGTCGCACATCCTCGGCCTGACGCTGGGCGGCTGCGTCCTGCTGGTCCTATTGCAACTGCTGATCGGAGGTGCGCCCGGCCATGTTTGATGCCCTGCTGATCGCCCTTTACCTGCAAGTGCCGGTGGTCATCGGCGGCGTGCTGCACATGCTGGCGGTAACCCGCGACGATCTGCCGGCGCTGCGCGTCCCGATCCACGCCGACCTGTTCGGCGCCAACAAGACCTGGCGCGGCGTGCTGCTGGTACCGCTGCTCACCGCCTTTGGCGCGCTCTGCCTGTGGCCGTCCGAGTACTGGCTAGGGGAGCGAGCGGTATTCGGCGAGCCGTTGTGGCTGGCCGGGTTGGCGGCCGGAATCGGCTACGTCCTGGCGGAACTGCCCAACTCCTTCCTCAAGCGCCGCCTGGGCATCGCCCCCGGCGTGGCGCCGTCGCGCTGGTTCATCCTCGGCGACCAGCTCGACTCCGCCCTCGGCGTGGCCCTGGCCTACTGGCTCTACCTGGGCACACCCGCGATGGTCTGCCTGCTCTACGTGCTGACCTTCCCGCTCACCGCGCTGTTGGTGAAGCGCCTGCTGTATTGGGCGCAGCTCAAGCAATCGGCGGTGTAAAGCAGACCAGTACCTGTAGGGGCGAATTTATTCGCCTTGCCGAGCCCCGCCAGGCGAATAAATTCGCCCCTACACAGCGGCTTTCTCGCGCCACCCAGCCTCACCCATCACTTTATAAACTGATCTTATCTAATTGTTTTGATTACATTTATTTCAGAAACATAACAATCCACTTCAAGTCCCCCACACCCCTCGCTTGACGTTAACGTAAAGCTGCCTTACGTTAACGTAAAGGTCAAAGCCGAGCGCTTCCATGAGCAGCAGTCCCACCTACTCCATTTCCGATCTCGCCCGCGAGCTGGACATCACCACCCGTGCCATTCGCTTCTATGAGGAGCAAGGCATGCTGCGTCCCGAGCGCCGCGGGCAAGAGCGAATCTACTCGCCGAAGGACAAGGTCACCCTCAAGCTGATCCTGCGCGGCAAACGCATCGGCTTCTCGCTGGCCGAGTGCAAGGAACTGATCGAGCTGTACGACCCGGAAAGCGGCAATCGCAAGCAGCTGGAAACCTTCATGGGCAAGATCGCGGAACGCCGTGCCCAGCTGGAACAGCAGCTCCTGGATATCCAACAAATGCAGCTGGAATTGGATACAGCCGAAGAGCGCTGCCTTTCAGCGCTTGAAGAAACCAATAAAAAACAAGGCATTGCCTTCTAAACCTCAAATACATGTTACAGGTGGAACCATGAGCTACCCGAGCCTCAACTTCGCCCTCGGCGAGACCATCGACATGCTGCGCGAACAGGTGCAGCACTTCGTCGCCAGCGAACTGGCCCCGCGCGCCGCCGAGATCGACAGCAGCAACCAGTTCCCCATGGACATGTGGAAGAAGTTCGGCGAAATGGGCCTGCTCGGCATCACCGTCGACGAGCAATACGGCGGCTCCGGCCTCGGCTACCTGGCCCATGTGATCGCCATGGAGGAGATCAGCCGTGGATCGGCCTCGGTCGCCCTCTCCTACGGCGCCCATTCCAACCTGTGCGTCAACCAGATCAAGCGCAACGGTAACGCCGAGCAGAAAGCCAAATACCTGCCCAAACTGGTCTCCGGCGAACACATCGGCGCCCTGGCGATGAGCGAGCCGAATGCCGGCTCCGACGTGGTGTCGATGAAGCTGCGCGCCGACAAGAAAGGCGACCGCTACGTGCTCAACGGCAGCAAGACCTGGATCACAAACGGCCCGGACGCCAACACCTACGTGATCTACGCCAAGACCGACCTGGACAAGGGCCCCCATGGCATCACCGCGTTCATCGTCGAGCGCGACTGGAAGGGCTTCTCCCGCGGCAACAAGTTCGACAAGCTGGGCATGCGCGGCTCCAACACCTGCGAGCTGTTCTTCGATGACGTCGAAGTGCCGGAAGAAAACGTGCTGGGCCTGGAAAACGGCGGCGTGCGCGTGCTGATGAGCGGCCTGGACTATGAACGCGTGGTGCTCTCCGGTGGCCCGGTGGGCATCATGCAGGCGTGCATGGACGTGATCGTGCCCTACATCCACGACCGCAAGCAGTTCGGCCAGAGCATCGGCGAGTTCCAGCTGATCCAGGGCAAGGTGGCGGACATGTACACCCAGCTCAACGCCAGCCGCGCCTACCTCTATGCCGTGGCTCAGGCCTGCGACCGTGGCGAGACCACGCGCAAGGATGCCGCCGGGGTGATCCTCTACACCGCCGAGCGCGCCACCCAGATGGCCCTGGAGGCGATCCAGATCCTCGGTGGCAACGGCTACATCAACGAATTCCCCACCGGCCGCCTGCTGCGCGACGCCAAGCTCTACGAGATCGGCGCCGGCACCAGCGAAATCCGCCGCATGCTGATCGGCCGCGAGTTGTTCAACGAGACCAAATAGCAATTAGCCGCCAAGAGCCGTAGCCCGGATAAGCCTCGGCGCAATCCGGGAATGGCGGGTACGACGCAATGTCCCGGATTGCATCCGGGCTACGAATGGAGCGAGCCGAATGGCCATCCTGCACACCCAGATCAACCCCCGCTCGCCGGAGTTCGCCGCCAACCGCGATGCCATGCTCGGCCAGGTCGAGGAACTGCGCGCCCTGCTCGGCCGCGTGCACGAAGGCGGCGGCGAGAAGGCGCAGCTGCGTCACACCTCGCGCGGCAAGTTGCTGCCGCGCGAGCGCATCAACCGTCTGCTCGATCCGGGCTCGCCGTTCCTCGAGGTGGGCCAGTTGGCCGCCCATGAGGTCTACGGCGAGGACGTGCCGGCCGCCGGCGTGGTCGCCGGCATCGGCCGGGTCGAAGGCGTCGAATGCATGATCATCGCCAACGACGCCACGGTGAAAGGCGGCAGCTACTACCCGCTCACCGTGAAGAAACACCTGCGCGCCCAGGCCATCGCCCAGGACAACCGCCTGCCGTGCCTCTATCTGGTGGACTCCGGTGGCGCCAACCTGCCGCGCCAGGACGAGGTATTCCCCGACCGCGAGCACTTCGGCCGCATCTTCTTCAACCAGGCCAACATGAGCGCCATGGGCATCCCACAGATCGCCGTGGTGATGGGCTCCTGCACCGCCGGTGGCGCCTACGTGCCGGCCATGGCCGACGAAACCATCATGGTGCGCAACCAGGCGACCATCTTCCTCGCCGGCCCGCCGCTGGTGAAGGCGGCGACCGGCGAGGTGGTGACCGCCGAAGAACTGGGCGGCGCCGACGTGCACTGCAAGACCAGCGGCGTGGCCGACCACTATGCCGAGAACGACGAACACGCCCTGGCCCTGGCCCGTCGCTGCGTGGCCAACCTCAACTGGCGCAAGCTCGGCGAATTGCAGACACAACAGCCGCTGCCGCCGCGCTACGCCGCCGAGGAGCTGTACGGGCTGATCCCGACCGACAGCAAGCAGCCGTTCGACGTGCGCGAGGTGATCGCGCGCATCGTCGACGACTCCAGCTTCGATGAATTCAAGGCCCTCTTCGGCACCACCCTGGTCTGCGGCTTCGCCCACCTCCACGGCTATCCGGTGGCGATCCTGGCGAACAACGGCATCCTCTTCGCCGAAGCCGCTCAGAAGGGCGCGCACTTCATCGAACTGGCCTGCCAGCGTGGCATCCCGCTGTTGTTCCTGCAGAACATCACCGGCTTCATGGTCGGTAAAAAGTACGAGGAAGGCGGCATCGCCAAGCACGGCGCCAAGCTGGTCACTGCGGTAGCCTGCGCCAAGGTGCCGAAGTTCACCGTGATCATCGGCGGCAGCTTCGGCGCCGGTAACTACGGCATGTGCGGCCGCGCCTACGACCCGCGCTTCCTGTGGATGTGGCCGAACGCGCGCATCGGCGTGATGGGCGCCCAGCAGGCCGCCGGCGTGCTGGTACAGGTCAAGCGCGAACAGGCCGAGCGCGGCGGCCAGGCGTTCTCCGACGAGGACGAGGCCAGGCTCAAGCAACCCATCGTCGAGCAGTACGAGCGCCAGGCCCATGCCTTCTACTCCAGCGCCCGGCTGTGGGACGACGGTGTGATCGACCCGGCCCAGACCCGCGACGTGCTCGGCCTGGCCATTTCCGCCAGTCTCAACGCACCGATCGAAAAGACCCGCTTCGGCGTATTTCGTATGTAGAGCTGTAACCGTAGGGCGGGTGCAACCCGCCAATGACCTGCGGGTTCCACCCGCCCTACGCTGGAGTTCAGATGAACGACTTCACCACTCTCCACCTGGAAAAGGACCCGCGCGGCTTCGCCACTCTCTGGCTGAACCGTCCGGAAAAGAACAACGCCTTCAACGCCGAGATGATTCGCGAGCTGATCCTCGCCCTCGACGACATCCAGGCGGATCGCTCGCTGCGCTTTTTGCTGCTGCGCGGGCGCGGCAAGCATTTCTCCGCCGGCGCCGACCTGGCCTGGATGCAGCAGTCGGCTGCGCTGGACTACAACGCCAACCTCAACGACGCCCGTGAACTGGCGGAGCTGATGTACAACCTGCATTACCTGAAGATTCCGACCCTCGCCGTGGTGCAGGGGGCAGCCTTCGGCGGAGCGGTGGGTTTGATCGCCTGCTGCGACATGGCGATCGGCGCTGCGGACGCCCAGTTGTCGCTCTCCGAGGTACGCATCGGCCTGGCCCCGGCGGTGATCAGCCCCTTCGTGGTCCAGGCCCTCGGCGAACGCGCGGCACGCCGTTACGCGCTGACTGCCGAGCGCTTCAGCGGCGAACGCGCCCGCGAGCTTGGCCTGTTCGCCGAGTGCTACTCCGGCGCCGAACTGGAACAGGCACTGAACGGCTGGATCGATAACCTGTTGCAGAACAGCCCGCAGGCCATGCAGGCCAGCAAGGACCTGATGAAGGAAGTCGGCAGCGGCGCCCTCAGCCCCGCCCTGCGCCGCTACACCGAAAACGCCATCGCGCGCATCCGCGTGAGCGCCGAAGGCCAGGAAGGCCTGCGCGCCTTCCTGGAAAAGCGCAAACCGGCCTGGCAGGAAGAACTATGAGCCGCACCACCGCTCGTTGGGCTTCGCAAGCTCAACCCAACCTACAGAACCTCACCCGTAGGTTGGCGCTGAGCGCAGCGCAGCCCAACATCCGGGCCGCAGGCCTGGCCTGCGAGGCATCCACAACACCGGGCGCCACCCGCCGGCTGCCGCTGGCCAACCCCAATCCACGACAGCATTCCGTGCAGGAGCTTCAACCATGATCACCACCCTGCTGGTCGCCAACCGCGGCGAAATCGCCTGCCGGGTCATGCGCACCGCCAAGGCCATGGGCATCAGGACCGTGGCCGTGCACAGCGCCATCGACCGCGAGGCCCGCCACACCCAGGAAGCGGACCTCGCCATCGACCTCGGCGGCGCCAAGCCGGCGGAAAGCTACCTGCTGGTGGACAAGCTGATCGCCGCCGCCAAAGCCAGTGGTGCCCAAGCCATCCATCCCGGCTATGGCTTTCTCTCGGAGAACGCCGGTTTCGCCCGCGCCATCGAGGCCGCCGGGCTGACCTTCCTCGGCCCGCCCGCCTCTGCCATCGACGCCATGGGCAGCAAATCCGCCGCCAAGGCGCTGATGGAGGCCGCCGGCGTGCCGCTGGTCCCCGGCTACCACGGCGAAGCCCAGGACCTGGAGACCTTCCGCGAAGCCGCCAACCGCATCGGTTACCCGGTGCTGCTCAAGGCCGCCGCCGGCGGTGGCGGCAAAGGCATGAAAGTAGTCGAGCGGGAAAGCCAGCTCGCCGAAGCCCTGGCCTCGGCCCAGCGGGAAGCCCAGTCGTCGTTCGGCGACTCGCGCATGCTGGTGGAAAAATACGTGCTCAAGCCGCGTCACGTGGAAATCCAGGTCTTCGCCGACCAGCACGGTAACTGCCTGTACCTCAACGAACGCGACTGCTCGATCCAGCGCCGTCACCAGAAGGTGGTGGAAGAAGCCCCGGCACCGGGCCTGACGCCGGCGCGGCGCAAGGCCATGGGCGAGGCGGCGGTCAAGGCCGCGCAAGCCATCGGCTACGTCGGTGCCGGCACCGTGGAATTCCTACTGGACGAGCGCGGCGACTTCTTCTTCATGGAGATGAATACCCGCCTGCAGGTGGAGCACCCGGTTACCGAAGCCATCACCGGCCTCGACCTGGTGGCCTGGCAGATCCGTGTCGCCCGTGGCGAGCCGCTGCCGATCACCCAGGAGCAGGTGCCGCTGATTGGCCACGCCATCGAAGTGCGCCTCTACGCGGAGGACCCGGACAACGACTTCCTGCCCGCCACCGGCACGCTGAACCTGTACCGCGAGGCCGCCGCTGGTGCCGGCCGCCGCACCGACAGCGGCGTGCGCCAGGGCGATACGGTGTCGCCGTTCTATGACCCCATGCTCGGCAAGCTGATCGCCTGGGGCGACAACCGCGAAGAAGCGCGCCAGCGCCTGCTGGCCATGCTCGACGAGACGCTGGTCGGCGGGGTGAAGACCAACCTCGCCTTCCTGCGCCGCGTGCTGGCCCATCCGGCCTTCGCCGCCGCCGAGCTGGACACCGGCTTCATCCCGCGTCACGAGGCACAGCTGTTGGCGCCACCGGCCGAGCTGTCCGACGAGTTCTGGCAGCTGGCCGCAGACGCCTGGCTGCAGAGCGAGCCCTGCCAGGTGCGCGGCGACGATGCCCACTCCCCGTGGTCGGCCAATAGCGGCCTGCGCCTGGGCCTGCCGGCGGAAATCGAGCTGCACCTTGTCTGCAATGGCAATGAACGCAAGGTACGGCCGCAGCGCGTCGCTGTGCTTAAGGGCGATACCCTGGTAAGCACCAGCGGCGAACTGCGTGCCGGCCAGCATGCGATTCGCCAGGGCGATACCCTCTACCTGGAATGGGCTGGCGAGCTGCATGCCATCACCCGCTTCGATCCGATTGCCGAAGTCGAGGCCAGCCATCATCACCACGGCGGTCTCACCGCGCCCATGAACGGCAGCATCGTGCGGGTGCTGGTGGAAGCCGGCCAGGCCGTCGAAGCCGGCGCCGCCCTGGTGGTGCTGGAGGCGATGAAGATGGAACACAGCATTCGCGCGCCCCAGGCCGGCACGGTGAAGGCGCTGTACTGCAGCGAAGGCGAAATGGTCAGCGAAGGCGCCGCCCTGGTGGAACTGGACGAAGCGTAAGCGAGCGCCGCGCTCCTGTAGGGGCGAATTCATTCGCCCCTACAGGCCTCCCCGACCGGAACACCGTAGGTTGGGTTGAGGAACGATACCCAACGAAACAGACTGACCGGCAACATCGATTACCCTGGCAAACCGGCAACCCAGACACGAGAGAGACGCCATGACCCTCCCCCAACACGTCCGACTGGTCGAAGTCGGCCCCCGTGACGGTCTGCAGAACGAGAAGCAACCCATCAGCGTGGCGGACAAGGTGCGCCTGGTGGACGACCTCTCCGCCGCCGGGCTCTCCTACATCGAAGTCGGCAGCTTCGTCTCGCCCAAGTGGGTGCCGCAGATGGCCGGCAGCGCCGAGGTGTTCGCCGACATCCAGCAGAAGCCCGGCGTCACCTACGCTGCGCTGACGCCCAATCTCAAGGGGCTCGAGGCCGCGCTGGAAAGCCGTGTGCAGGAAGTCGCGGTGTTCGCCGCCGCCTCGGAGTCCTTCTCGCAGAAGAACATCAATTGCTCCATCGCCGAGAGCCTGGAGCGCTTCGTACCAGTGATGAATGCCGCCAAGCAGCACGGCATCCGCGTGCGCGGCTATGTCTCCTGCGTGCTCGGCTGCCCCTACGAGGGCGAGGTTCCGCCGGAGCAGGTAGCCGGCGTCGCCCGTGAGCTGTTCGCCATGGGCTGCTACGAAGTTTCCCTTGGCGACACCATCGGCACCGGCACTGCCGGCGCCACCCGCCGCCTGTTCGAGGAAGTCGGCAAGGACATCCCGCGAGACAAGCTCGCCGGCCATTTCCACGACACCTACGGCCAGGCCCTGGCAAACATCTATGCCAGCCTCCTGGAAGGCATCGCCGTGTTCGACAGCTCGGTCGCCGGCCTCGGCGGCTGCCCCTACGCCAAGGGCGCCACCGGCAACGTGGCCACCGAGGACGTGCTCTACCTGCTCAACGGCCTGGGCATCGAAACCGGCATCGACCTGGACAAGCTGATCCAGGCCGGCGCACGCATCTGCGAGGTATTGGGCAAAACCAACGGCTCGCGCGTCGCCCGAGCACGGCTGGCCACCCTGTAGTGCCCCGACACGAGCCGTAGAGCGGGTGCAACCCACCAAGCCTGCCCGTTCGACATAGCCGGACTAAGCTTGCCCCTCCCGACCATCGAGACCCCGATGAAAGACGCCGCCAACCTCCGCGATTACCAGCACGTGCGCCAGCTGGCGATCCGCTCGCTGTTCGAGATCGTCGAGCAGTCCAGCGAAGGCACCATCATCGTCGACCGCGACGCCCGTATCGTCTGGATGAACGAGCGCTACGCCCGCCGCTTCGGCCTGGCCAGCGCAGAAGAAGCCATCGGCCGTCCCTGCGAGAGCGTGATTCCCGGCAGCCTGCTGCGCGAGGTGGTGCGCACCGGCCAGCCGATCCTGCTGGACATGCTCGACACGCCGAACGACCCGCTGGTGGTCATGCGCCTGCCGATCCACGACGATGCCGGGGCGACCATCGGTGCCATCGGTTTCGCGCTGTTCGATGAACTGCGCAGCCTGTCGCCACTGCTGACGCGCTACCAGAACATCCAGGAAGAACTGGCCTCGACCCGTTCGCTGCTGCAGGCGCGCCAGGCCAAGTACAGCTTCGCCCATTTCATCGGCACCTGCGCCGCCAGCCTGGAAGTCAAACGTCGCGCCCGCCGCTGCGCGACCACCGAATCCCCGGTGCTGCTGCTGGGCGAAACCGGCACCGGCAAGGAGCTGCTGGCCCATGCCATCCACAGTGCCTCGCCGCGCGCGCACAAGCCCTTCGTCAGCGTGAACGCCGCGGCGATTCCGGAGACCCTGCTGGAGGCGGAGTTCTTCGGCACCGCACCGGGCGCCTTCACCGGCGCCGACCGCAAGGGACGCCCCGGCAAGCTGCAGATCGCCAAGGGCGGCACGCTGTTCCTCGACGAAATCGGCGACATGCCGCTGCAACTGCAAAGCAAGCTGCTACGTGTGCTGCAGGAGAAGGAATTCGAGCCGGTGGGCTCCAACGAGATGCTGCGCAGCGACGTGCGCCTGATCGCCGCCACCTCCACCGACCTGGAGGCCGCCGTGCAGCGCGGCGCGTTCCGTGCCGACCTGTATTACCGCCTCAACGTGCTGCCGATCCAGGTGCCGGCGCTGCGCGAGCGCCTGGAGGATCTGCCGGCCCTCTGCGAAGCGATGCTGAGCGAGCTGCCGGGCCAGTACGAACTGCACCCGGACGCCCTCGCCCTGCTCGCCCGGCATGCCTGGCCCGGCAACGTACGGGAGCTGCGCAGCGTGCTGGAACGCGCCACCCTGGCCAGCGACGACCCGGTACTGCACCAGCAAGTGCTGCGCGCAGCCATCGGCACCCTGCGGGCGCCGGCAAGCCGAGTGGCGGAGTCCACCGTCGCCCTGCCGACGGGTAACTTCTACCAGGCCCGGGAAGACTTCGAGCGCCAGCTCATCCGCAACGCCCTGGCCGCGCAGGGCGGCAATGTCGGCGAGGCCGCGCGCAGCCTGGGACTCGGGCGCTCCACGCTGTACAAGAAGATGGCCGCCCTGGGCCTTGAGTCTTGAAATGGAGACTTTTCTCCAGATGGAGAATCGCCACCCAGTCCGCACTCCCCGGGGCGCTATGGGAGATACCGTCTCAAAAGAGAGACAGGCACTGCGCATCCGGCATCGGTCAAAACCAATAAACCCTTTAATATCAATTAGTTAAGCAACTGGCACAGAACTCGCTATAGGCCTCCGGCGGCCTTTCCGCAGCCGAAAACAAAAACAATAGAACCTGCAACGATGCAGCGAACACCGCAGGGCGCCCCGGCAGCGCCTGACACGCGCATCGCCGCAGGCCAAGGAGATCTTCCATGAGCGTGCTCGTCGCCCTCGCCGCACTGGCCTTGCTGATGCTGGCCGCCTACCGCGGCTATAGCGTCATCCTCTTCGCCCCCATCGCCGCCCTCGGCGCCGTGCTGTTCACCGAACCTTCCGCTGTCGCACCCACCTTCACCGGGGTGTTCATGGAGAAAATGGTCGGCTTCATCAAGCTGTACTTTCCGGTGTTCCTGCTCGGTGCCGTGTTCGGCAAGCTGATCGAGCTGTCCGGCTTCTCGCGCTCCATCGTCGCCGCCGCCATTCGCCTGCTCGGCACTCGCCAGGCGATGCTGGTGATCGTGCTGGTCTGCGCCCTGCTCACCTACGGCGGTGTGTCGCTGTTCGTCGTGGTGTTCGCGGTCTACCCGTTCGCCGCCGAGATGTTCCGCCAGAGCGACATTCCCAAGCGCCTGATCCCGGCCACCATCGCCCTCGGCGCGTTCTCTTTCACCATGGACGCGATGCCCGGCACGCCGCAGATCCAGAACATCATTCCCACCACCTTTTTCCATACCAACGCCTGGGCCGCGCCCTGGCTGGGGCTGATCGGCACGCTGTTCGTGTTCAGCGCCGGCATGTTCTACCTCGGCCGCCAGTTGAAGAAGGCCAGGCGCACCGGCGAGGGCTACGGCACCGAGCTGCGCAACGAGCCGGAAACCCCGGCCGACATCAAGCTGCCGAACCCCTGGCTGGCGCTCTCGCCACTGGTACTGGTGGGCGTTTCCAACCTGCTGTTCACCCGCTGGATTCCCGAACTGTACGGCGCCACCCACAGCCTGCAACTGGCCGGCATGGCCGCGCCGCTGCAGACCGACGTGACCAAGCTGACCGCCATCTGGGCGGTGCAGGCGGCGCTGCTGCTGGGCATCCTGCTGGTACTGGTGTGTGGCTTTCGGGTCATCCGCGGCAAGCTCGCCGAGGGCACCCGCAGCGCCGTCGGCGGCTCGCTGCTGGCATCGATGAATACCGCGTCGGAATACGGCTTCGGCGCGGTAATCGCCTCGCTGCCGGGCTTCCTGGTGCTGGCCGATGCGCTCAAGAGCATTCCCAACCCACTGGTCAACGAGGCGGTCACCGTCACCCTGCTGGCCGGCATCACCGGCTCGGCCTCGGGCGGCATGAGCATCGCCCTGGCCGCGATGTCCGATACCTTCATCGCCGCCGCCAACGCCGCGAACATTCCGCTGGAAGTCCTGCACCGGGTGGCATCGATGGCCTCGGGCGGCATGGACACCCTGCCGCACAACGGCGCGGTGATCACCCTGCTGGCAGTCACCGGGCTGACCCATCGCGAGGCCTACAAGGATATTTTCGGTATCACCCTGATCAAGACATTGGCGGTGTTCGTCGTCATCGGCGTGTTCTACGCCACTGGCATCGTCTGACCCATTCCGTAGGGCGGGCGCAGCAGCCCGCCGGGAGCGAGAGAAACATGGATATCAAAGGCAAGACCGCCCTGGTCACCGGTTCCACCAGCGGCATCGGACTGGGGATCGCGCTCAAGCTGGCCCAGGCCGGCGCCAACCTGGTGCTCAACGGCTTCGGCGACGTCGAGGCGGCCCGGGAGACGGTTATCGCCACCGGCGCGCAGGTGCGTCACCATCCGGCCGACGTATCAAAGCCGGACGAGATCGCAGCGATGGTCGATTTCGCCGAGCGGGAATTCGGCGGCGTCGACATCCTGGTCAACAACGCCGGTATCCAGCACGTGGCGCCCATCGAAGAATTCCCGGCGGAGCGCTGGGACGCGATCATTGCCATCAACCTGTCCTCGGTGTTCCACGCCACCCGCCTGGCGCTGCCGGGCATGCGCGCGCGCGGCTGGGGACGCATCGTCAACGTCGCCTCGGTGCACGGCCTGGTGGCCTCCGCACAGAAAGCCGCCTACGTGGCGGCCAAGCACGGCGTGGTCGGCCTGACCAAGGTGGTCGCGCTGGAAACCGCCGGCACCCGCATTACCTGCAACGCGCTCTGCCCCGGCTGGGTGCTGACGCCGCTGGTGCAGCAGCAGATCGACGCCCGCGCCCAGGCCGAGGGCGACCTGGATCGCGCCCGCCGCGAACTGCTCGCCGAGAAGCAGCCATCGCTGGAGTTCGTCACCCCCGAGCAGCTCGGCGAGCTGACCCTGTTCCTCTGCTCCGAGGCAGCCGCACAAGTACGCGGCGCAGCCTGGAACATCGACGGTGGCTGGACCGCGCAATGATCAACACAGCCCATGGTCAACATGGGCTAGCTTTGAACTGTCACGAACGCCGGGCAGCCGACGGCGCTCTCCCTTCAACCTGATGGATTCACCGATGACCCAACCGCTCTGGAGCCCCTCCGCCGACCGCATCGCCGCTACCCGCATGGATGCGTTCCGCCGTTTCATCAACGACCGCCACAGCCTGCAACTGGACGACTACCCCGCCCTGCACGGCTGGAGCGTGGAGCACCGCGCCGACTTCTGGCAAGCCATCGTCGACTTCTTCGACGTGCGCTTCAGCCAGCCACCGCAGGACGTCCTGCAGGAAGGCCCGGCGATGCCCAGCGCCCACTGGTTCCCCGGCGCCACACTGAACTTCGCCGAACACCTGCTGCGCCGCCGCGATGGCCACCCCGCGCTGATCGCCATCGGCGAAGACGGCAGCCGCGAGCAACTGAGCTATGCGCAACTGGCCGCCCATGTCGCCGGCCTGCAGAAGAGCCTGCAGGCCGCTGGCGTCGGCATTGGCGACCGGGTTGCCGCGTTCATGCCCAACACCTGGCAGACCGTGGTCGGCATGCTCGCCACCGCCAGCCTCGGCGCCACCTGGTCGTCCTGCTCGCCGGACTTCGGCACCCAGGGGGTGATCGACCGCTTCGGCCAGATCGAACCCAAGGTGCTGATCGCCACCGCCGGCTACCGCTACGCCGGAAAAAACCTCGATACCTCAACCAAGCTCAACGAAATCCTCGAACGCCTGCCGTCGCTGCAACAGCTGGTTGTCGTGCCCTACTCCCGTCCGCAAGCCCAGGCTGCCGATTTCAAGACCGACGCCAAGGTCGCGCTCTGGGACGACTACTATCAGCCCGGAGGCGAACCGCGTTTCACCCCGGTGCCTTTCGAGCAGCCGCTGTACATCCTCTATTCCAGCGGCACCACCGGCGTGCCCAAGTGCATCGTGCACGGCGTCGGCGGCACCCTGCTGCAACACGTGAAGGAACTCGGTCTGCACACCGACCTGTACGCCGACGACGCCCTGTTCTACTACACCACCTGCGGTTGGATGATGTGGAACTGGCTGGTCTCCGGCCTGGCCCTGGGCGCCACGCTGGTGCTGTTCGACGGTTCGCCGTTCCACCCCGGCCCGGAGCGGCTGATCGACATGATCGACGCCGAAGGCATCTCCATCTTCGGCACCAGCGCCAAGTACATCGCCGCACTGGAAAAGGCCGGCGCCAAGCCCGGCAGCAGCCACAAGCTGGAACGCCTGAAGGCCATCCTCTCCACCGGATCGCCGCTGGCCCACGAGAGCTTCGAGTACGTCTACCGCGACATCAAGCGCGACCTGTGCCTGTCCTCGATCTCCGGCGGCACCGACATCGTCTCCTGCTTCGCCCTTGGCAATCCGGTGCTGCCGGTGTGGCGCGGCGAGCTGCAATGCAAGGGCCTGGGCATGGACGTGCAGGTGTGGAACGATGCCGGCCAACCAGTGCGCGGCGAGAAGGGCGAGCTGGTCTGCGCCCGCCATTTCCCCTCCATGCCGGTGTGCTTCTGGAACGACGCCGACGGTGCCAAGTTCAAGGCCGCCTACTTCGAGACCTTCCCCGGCATCTGGGCCCATGGCGACTACGCCGAGGAAACCGAGCACGGCGGCCTGGTCATCCACGGACGCTCCGACGCCGTGCTCAACCCCGGTGGCGTGCGCATCGGTACCGCGGAAATCTACCGTCAGGTGGAAAAGGTCGAGCAGGTGCTGGAATCCATCGCCATTGGCCAGGACTGGCAAGGCGATGTGCGCGTGGTGCTGTTCGTGCGCCTGCGCGAAGGCATCGCACTCACCGACGACCTGCAACAACAGATCCGCCAGGTCATTCGCGCCAACACCACGCCGCGCCACGTCCCAGCGAAGATCGTCGCCGTCGCCGACATTCCCCGCACCATCAGCGGCAAGATCGTCGAGCTGGCGGTACGCAACGTGGTGCACGGCAAGCCGGTGAAGAACACCGATGCCCTGGCCAACCCCCAGGCGCTGGAGCTGTATCGCAACCTGCCGGAGCTGCAAGGCTGAGCGGCCGGCAAAGGCGAATTCCAGGCATGAAAAAGCCCCGCATCGCGGGGCTTTTTTCGATCCGAAGTCTTAGGCGACTTGAACCTGGTCGGCTTGCAGACCTTTCTGGCCCTTCACGACCACGAAGGTAACGGCTTGGCCTTCGCTCAGGCTCTTGAAGCCGGTGCTTTCGATCGAACGGTAGTGAACGAAGAGGTCGGCGCCCTGCTGGGGAGTGATGAAGCCGAAGCCTTTCTCATCGTTGAACCACTTGACGGTGCCACTTTCGCGATTAGACATGATGTATCTCCAAGGTAGAACGGGACTGCGGCGCTGAGACATTCAGGCCGAGACTGAGGTGCGAAAAGTAAAACGAACCGAGGAGATGAAAGAGATGAATCAAAACATCAAGCGGATATCGAAGTGACAATTGCAAAGCAGTGGGGCACACCATACGCGCTTTGCCCGGGATGTATAGCTTTATTTTGGGCCTGACGCCGTCGCCCCGGTTGCGCGGCATCGGTTGGCCGCCTCATTCCTCGGTGCGCCCCGTCCCCTCGCGATCGCGCTCGTAGCGCCGGAGCAGCGGAAACGGCGGCAACCAGGCCTCGCGGCGAATCGTCCAGAGTTCGTAGGTCGGCGTCAGTTGGTCAGGGGCATCCAGGGCCCCCAGGTTCACTTCCACCTCGTCCGCGCTGCGCAGGAACACCGACGAGCCACAGCGGGGACAGAAGAACCGCCCGGCGTACTCGCGTGTCTCGCCCTCGACCGTCACAGCCTCTGCGGGAAACACCGCCGAAGCATGAAAGAGCGCGCCATGGTGCTTGCGGCAGTCGAGACAATGGCAAAGCCCAACCCGGTAGGGGCGCCCGGACGCCACGATGCGAACGTCGCCGCATAGGCAGCCGCCGGCGAATCGGTCCATCTGTACCTCCTTCTCGAGCAGCCATGGCCGACACCACGACACGTGGAAGCGTTCGAGCGCGCCACTAGCCGGGCCGCAAGGCGAAGTCCACAGGGTCGAAGCGCTCGCTGGTATCCATGCGAACCCCTCGCAGGCTCGCTGTCTCCAGGTGCGACGGGTACAGCACCTGGGAGAAATAGCTGACCAGGATGGAGCGCCGGCGTTCCCCGGTCGTATTCAGGCAGCCCGCATGCACGAGATCGACATCGAACACCAGGATATCGCCGGCGTCGCCCGACAACTGTACTGCGTGGGATTCGTCGAACGGCGGTTCTTCCGGCGCCGGCCGGTGGCTGCCGGGGACGATGCGCGTCGCTCCGTTACCGGGACCATAGTCATCGAAAAACGCCAGGGCATTCACCCTGTCGCCCGGCCGCTGGGCCGAGAGGTCGCGATGCAACTGCTGGTGACCGCCACCGGCAAGCGGCTCGCGCCCCTCCACCTGCGACAGAAAGAACCGCTCGCCGATCAACGCGCCCACCGCCGCCAGCACCGCCGGCAGACGGCAGACCGCCTGAACCGTCGAGTCGTCATCCAGCAACGAGTGCCGCCAATCCCTGCCACGCGGCACCGGCCATTGATCCGACGATCTCACACCCGCATCGAACGCAACGCGAAGCTTATCCAGCCAGCAAGCCGGAATAGCCCCTCGGAGCAACACATAGCCCTCTCGATGGAGTTGTTCGTGACCAATCATCGTCCCCACCATCCCTTCGTCACCCAGCGCAACGGCACGACTTGCCTGATGATGGACAACCTAGCAGACGAGTGGCACCCGGGCCTTTCTACATGGCCCGGCAGCCAGCCCCAAACCATCGCCGCGCCGATGTTCATTTCCCAGACTACGGCGGTGTCGACGCCTGGAAGTTCGAGCGAGATCGCAAGACACATCTGCAATCCGCACCCTGGAACGCTAGTCACGACCCAGTCTTGGACTTGCCTGAAAGGTCTGCTCGACAGGTTTGTTTGAGGCCAATCGCGATTTTCTGTATCTCCAACGGGTCGGAAGCCGCCAGGGCGGCTTTCACTTGCTCACCAATCCTTGCGGCTATTGCATCCCGTTCATCGGCAAACTCCTTGGGACTCAATGGCCCCTTTTCTGCGGTAGCCAATGTGGAGCTTGCCACCCCTGCCAGGCCGGCAGTGATTGCGCCAGCAAATCCACCCGTTCCCGCGGCCGCCAGCATTGCGCCGGTAAAACCCATGATCCCACCGCCGGCGCCAACTCCCAGCCTCCACCCCTCTGCATTCTTGGTTCTGATTTCATAGTTGTTCGAGCGTGTCCAACACCAATCCGCCGCCTTGTCCAAATCATCAAGCACGCTGGCCATCAACGCCTTCTCCGGATCTCCTTCTACTGCCTTGGAATATGCGCTCAGCTTGGGTGCAGGATCGTTGCTAATCGAATAACAACCGGCCAGGAGAAAACTGGCTACAGAGACCATCAATTCCCTATGCATAGCTAACCTCGTCCTTTGAGTTATGAAACCGCCAATCGGCAACGCGGAACAACGAGCATCACTCTTACAAGCGATCCTCCCCCAGCGACTCCATGCCTATTTGAGCAACAGTCAGGGCGAGGTCGTTCAGACTTTCGCGAAAAACCGGCAGGGCGATGTTCAGGCCTTGGCAGAGCTGTCGAAGTTCTTCCACGGTGAAGTCGTCGCCCGCTTCGATCTGTTCAGCGATGAGTTGCAGCGTCGGGATCAGGGTTCGTTGCAGCGAGGTCAGCCGGTCGAGCCCGTGGCCCTCGGCCACCGCGCTTCTAACGCCTTTGGTCAGGGCATGCCAGGGGACGTCTCGCGCCAGCTCCAATAAGGTGTCCAGGGTGTCGGTGGCTTCCGATTTGGCGGTCAGGGGTGCCTTGGGGAAAACGGAGGCAAACCGTTCGGAGACGATTCCGCTGATCAGCCCTTCCAGCTTGTTCAAGGAAAAGCCCGGAATGTTGCTCAGGGAAAGGAAGGCGGCCCCTGCTCCGACCTCGCTCGATGCTGCCGCTTCATCCTGTTGCTGTGGTTTCCAGGCCAACCAGGGCCCTTGGGTGACGAGACGGGAGGCCACTGTGCGCGGCAGGGAGCCGACGGCCAGTAATGCCGGATAGCGCGCAAGGATTTCCCAGCTGGCGCGTAGCAGCGGTGGGAAGGTCAGCTTCGATGAAGGCAGGAATGCTCTTTTTCCTTCCAGTTCGGCCAGAGCCAGGCCGAGAGCCATGACGTCGGGCGACGCCGCGCCGATCATACCGGCCAAGTTGCCGATGACGGTGCGCAACAGGGCCTGTGGCGGGTCTTTCCTGAGCAGCAGGACGTGGGCGACCAGCAGGCCGAGCATGGGATTTTGAAACTTCTCCTGCAGCATTTCCTCGACCTGCCTGCGGTCGAGTGCGGGCCTGCCCTGCACCAACGCGTATCGGGCGATTTCCGCCAGGCGGAAATGCTGGTCGGCGGGGAAGAATGGCATGCCGAGCGGCGACATCATCACGGCCCTGTCGGTGAGGTCGACGAGACCCGGGGCCGCCAGCCCCTGGGGCAGGTTTACCCGCAGGTACACGGAGGTCCGCCAGCCGGGAACGACGGGAAGCGGCATCGCCACCGGTTCGCCGCGCTCGTAGCAGAGCATGTAGCTGCCAGGCATCAGGTCAAGGTTGAGCGCTGCATACCCCAGGTCGGGTTGCTGGTCGAGCGCCTGGTCGAAGTCCAGTAGCAGGTCGCCATCGGCATCGCGCAGACAGAGGCCGGCGAAGGAGCGACGGTAGTTGTCGCGTTCGCCCGACGTGCCATCGCGTTGGCGCAGGCACGCATCAGAGGGATCGCGAAGGGACAGCAACATCCCCCCGCCGGTGCCAAGCCCGAGGTCGGCCGGGGTGCCGGTCGAGGTGGTTTCCAAGGCCTGCTGATGGTATTCGTGGCTGGTGGAGGTACCGTGCAGCGGTAGTGGCGAAGCGAAGTCCAGCGATGCCAGCGGTACATCGAGGAACTCGGTGCCCGGCTCGACAGCGAACAGCTCCTCGCGCAGCACATCGCCAGCCCGTGCCCGCGCCTTGTAGATGCCTGGCGCGAACTCGCCCTGCAGGGAGCCGAATCCACGCTGCAGCACCTGGAAATTGCCGTCGACGATTTCCAGCTCGCCCTGGAGATCCTGGATTGCAATGGTCACGCGGGTCTTAGAGTTCGACATCGCTGCCTCCCGCTTGGAACTTGCGTTTGATCACGCCCTCCGGCGTGGGAGCCACCGCCATGTAGAAACCGGCGGGTAGCGGCAGTGTCAGCACGTCCTGCTCGATGGCCAGGGTCACGGTGTCGCCCGCGCTGCGTTCCATCTGCGCTTCGCCAGCCGCAATGTTCACGTGTGCGACCACCGACAGGCCGGAGTCGATCAGTTCGAACACCCCTCCCCCGGCCAATTGGTTCAGCTTGAAACGCTGGGCCAGATCGTTGGCGGCCCCGCGCTGGAACGAAATTTCACCATTGGAAGGCACGACGATCTCGGGCGGATCAGCCGGCTGGTCGCCGCAGATGTCCAGCCAGCGCTCCTCCAGATAACCCTTGATGGCCTGGGTGGAAACTGTCGTCAGGCCCGGGCCTGCGTGATCGAGGGCATCGAAGAAGGCGTGGGTCAGCAAGCCATGGACCTCGTTGTTGCGCGTGGCAATGGGGCGCTCCTGAGCTTTGCCCCCACGCGGCGCGGCGTACAGCTCGAACAGCCGGACGTCGCGGCCGGTCCCCACATCGGTGGGCTTGCGCAGCGGCGGCACGAGGGGCTGCTTGGCCAACTCCGCATCCCGGCAGCAGTCCATGATGAGCACGACTTCGTCGAACAGCCCCTGGTCCTTGACCCATTGGGCGAAGTAGGTGCCATAGATGTTCCAGTTCACGTCCCGGTCGGCGTTGGCGACGTACAGCGCGGCATGGGCATCGCGCTTTTGCTTCTCGCAGAAGCCATGGCCGGAGAAATACAGATACAGGCGACTGCCCTCGCGACGGATGTAGCCACTCTTGTCGGGCTTGCGCACCAGGCGCAGAAAGGCATTGAGGAAATCCTGGAAGACCGGCGGCATGTCCTGGCCATTGGGCGACAGTTGACCCGTCTCGTCCGAGACGATGCGGGTGACATTGGCCTCGGGCAGCCCCCCGCCGCCCGGCCGCAACAGCCACTCCTGCATGAGCTGCACGTCTCGCACCGGCCCGTCGAGCCGATGCAGGGCGGTGTCGGCGTAGCGGCTGATGCCGACCAGAATGGCGTGATCGTTCTGGGCCATGATCGTGCTCAGAAGCCGTGCTGGAGGATGTGCTGCACGCTGGCCATGGTCAGCTCGTCGGCGTCATCGAAATCACCGTGACGCCGGCCGTCGCTGCCAAGGCCAGCACCGGCATTGCTGGGGGCCCAGACCAGGCTGTTGGCGTAGCGGGCGTAGAAACGTCGGCAGGCGGCAATGTTGGGGAAGGCATCGGCAGGATAGATCTGCGCCTTGTCGAGGTACCGCCCCATGCCCGCCAGGGGCTCGTCCGGTTCGTGCTCCAGCATGCCGGAGACGAAGTACAGCAAAGAGCTGCGGTAGATCACCGGGACCAGCGTATCCCCGATCTCGCGCTCGTCCCCCATGGCGAACTGGCGGAAGTTCCGTATACGGCTGGCATGCTCGGCGGCGGTTTCGGCAAGTAGAGAGTGGGTGACGGCGGGAGCCTCGAAGATCACGTCGAAATATAGATCCGGGACGTGCTGGGCGGCCGCCTTCAACAGGTGGCAGATGTAGATCGCGCCGGTGCTGTGGCCGACCAGGGTGATCCGGGGCGGCGTGGCGACGCCTTCCAGCTGGGCCTTCAGCTCGCTGAGAAACGCCGTTCCGCCGTATTCCTGGCCGCTCTTGAAGGCATCGGCGGTGTCGCCTTTCATACGGTCCCACCAGCCGGTGCGGCCGATCTTGTCGATGTACAGTTCGCGCAGGATTTCTTCCACCAGGGTCACGTAGAGCCCATGGTCACGGCCGCTGCGAAAACGCCGGATGACCCGGATAACAATGCCGGCAACCACCTTGGCAACCTTGAGCCAACTGATGGGACCGAATCCTTTGGTAATGCCCGTTTCGACCTCGAACAGATGCTCGGCCGCCTCCTTGCTCACCAGCGAGGTGGCCGACACGCTGCTTCCGACACCGCGATTGATCGGCCGCGGCTGCCCTCCTGGATGCAGGCCATTGAAGGTCTGCTGGATGGCGTCCTGGAAGTCCGGATCGCCTTCGATGCTCTCGGCGAGGTTTTCTTCCAGGTCGCGCTCATCGAGCGCAGCCTCCCTGGATTTGCTGACGATCTCCGTGTCTGAGGTTCCTGGGATACGGTCGAGCTGGTCAGGTGGGGAGTTGCGCCTGCCGTTGAACCAGTCGTCGAAGTCCTCGCGCAACCTGGCCTCGTTGAGGCTCGCGCCGCCAGCGCCCTTGAAACCGATGCCACTGGGGAGCTTTTTCAGCACCCACTCGGCGGTTTTCTTCATGAACTCCCTGAACAGCGCCTCGTTGGCGATTTCCTTCAAGTTATTGAGCGGCGCCTCGAAGAATCCCGACTCCCAGATGAAGAAAACCGGATACGCGCCGGATCGGCCTGCGTACAAGGGATAAAGCCGCTGCTCGGCGGTCTCGCGGGCGCTGGCCTCGCTGTTCAGGCCGCCATGGAAATGCAGGACGATGCCGGCGGGCGCATTGGCCTGCAGCGCCAGGCTGACGATGCGACGGACGTCCTCGCGGCTGGTGGTGGACTTGGGGCTCAGGCGGCCGTCAGCCAAGTGGATCACGTGCTTGTCAGTGCCGAACATATCGAAACTCCTTGATGAAGGTAGTTGGGCAATCGACTGCTCGGAACCCGGCCCAGCGAAACGATGAACAGCGGAGGCACGACCATGCCCCCGGACCTTGGCCCTAAGGGGGAAGCTGAGCGTTGGGAGTCGAAAGGCGGCCGCGCGGCTGCCAGGCGAACACACTGGCAAGAGGGAAAACCGGGGAGATGTTCATTCTGCCGTCCATGGACTATCGGATTCCTGTCCTTGGTTTAGCAGCCCGTGGGGCAGCCAGCCAATCGCCATGCCCGATTCCGACGAATGGGTCTGCCGGGGCCTGCAAGTCCGCTCGCTGCCCATCGCTCGAGCCCGCGCGCGCCGAAGCCCCCCTGGCCGCACCTGGACAGCCCTACCGTGCGCCGCTCAATTCCCCGCGCGCTTGTTTGATCACGACCGCTCCCGAAGACAGCGCCAGCCCGGCGATGATCAACGCGACGGCCAGGTCTGGCCAGCCGCTGCCGCTGCCCCAGACGCCCGCCGCGGCCGCCATCACGGCGATGTTGGCGATGGCATCGTTGCGGCTGCACAACCAGACCGAGCGCATGTTGGCGTCGCCTTCGCGGAAGGCATAAAGCATCAGGGCCACGAACACATTGGCCAGCAGGGCCAGGGTGGCGATGATTCCCATGGTCATGGGTTCCGGAGCCGCCCCGGCCAGACCAGCCCAAGCGGCCTTGCCGATGACGAACAGGCCGAAGGCGCTCATCGACCAGCCCTTGACCAGGGCCGCACGGGATCGCCAGACCGTGCCCATGCCCAGCACCAGCAGGGAGATGCCGTAGTTGGCGGCATCTCCGGCGAAGTCGACGGCATCCGCCAGCAGCGACACCGAGCCGGACTTCAGCCCACCGACGATCTCCACGGCGAACATCAGCACATTCACGACCAGCGCAACCCATAGCGCCTTGCGAAAGCGTGGGCTGACCGCCGTGCCGGTGGAGCAGCCCGACTCACAGCATCCGGAAGACATCTCAGTTCCTCGATCTGGATTTGCGCTCATTGCACACCCTGTAGCGACTCCAGGGTCAAGGGCTTACAGTCAAGGTATTGACCAGGGGAACGAATGGCTCATGCGCATAGGTGAGTTGGGCCGGGCGACCGGCGTGGATGTCGAGACGATCCGCTACTACGAGAAAGTGGGGCTGCTTCCCGAGCCCACGCGCGGGATCAACGGTTATCGGGAGTATTCCACGCCGCATCTGGAGCAGTTGGCGTTCATCCGGCATTGCCGGGCGTTGGATATCGCACTGGCCGAGGTGCGCAGGCTGCTGGAATTCCGGGACCATGCCGATGCGGACTGCGGCGACGTCAACCTGCTGATCGACCAGCAGCTTGCCCGGGTTCAAGCGCGGCTGGAGAGCCTGCGAGCGCTGGAGCAGCAATTGATCGCCCTGCGCAGTCGCTGCCGGAATGGCAAGGTCGCTGGCGAATGCGGCATCCTGCAGGAACTGGTTGGCGTTGTGCAGCACGACTCCGCGGAATGAAGCCCCGCAGGCGTTTCTTGCGCGCTCCGAACGACCGCAACGAACTCTCGGGCCTTGGCTCTTTCTAAGCCCTGTAGCTACAGTTCGGAGGAATCGATGAAACGCACGCTCATGGCTTGCTCACTTGCCTTGGCAACTCACGTGTTGGCGCAGGACATCCAGGTCGTGACTCAACTGAACGGCATGGATATCGAGGTAGAGTGGCTCGGTGTGCCGGAAGCCGAGTCGGACAAGGTCGACCTGGTCGGCGTGCCGGCAGTGAAAGTCACCAACCGCAGCAACGAGATCGCCTCCTGCCAGTTCCGCGCCGAGCCGGAGGAAACGGTGATGGCTGCGACCCCGGCGCAATCCATCAACCCCAACGAACAGGTGGTCATGCGCGTCCCGGGCAAATATTCTGCCGGCGGGCCGCTGGCGATTCTCACCTGCGAACCGGAAGGTGTCTGACAAGACGGATCGGCCTAGACGTGCCGGCTGTCACTGACGCGGGCACGGCGATCGCCTAACCTGCTGAAAAATGCAAGATAAATAGCGCAAGGAGGTGCACATCATGCATGCAATCACTCGCTGGTCCCTGATTGTTCTGGCGGCCCTGCTGCTGATCATCGGACTGGACAATCTCATCGATCAGTTGCGCAACGACCAGGCCATCGCATGGCGGGTTCCGCTGATCCACTTCGCCTTCGGCCTGGGCATTCCCACCTCGATGTTGTTGATCGACCTGTACAGCTCGACCGACGAGTACGACACCTGAGAGATCCCCTGGGCCGCCGACGCTGCACCGGGCGGCCCCTTGCGGTAAAGTCCCGCCCTTTTCGCACCACCCGAGGTAGCCCCTTGCGCACCGCTCTCTCCTGCCTGCTATGTCTGCTCGGCCTCGGCGCGCTGTTCTGGACGCTCCACCTGAAAGATCCCCACTTGCTGCCCATTCGCGCCTGCGAAAGCGCGCTGGTGGCGGGCCTGTGCCTGGTGCTGGCGGTGGGCTTCCTGAAGGTCTCGCGCCGCGCAGTGCGCCTGGCGGCCGTCGTCCTGATGCTCGGCTGCGTGCTGATGGTCGCCGGGACCGAGCTGCGCTTCCAATGGCAGAAGCATGCGATGCAAACGGGTGCCCCCCAGGCGGCCCGCGCTCTCGGCCACCACCTGGTGGTCGGCTATGCCTCGGCGACTGAGCTGCAACCGCTGGTCAGCCAGGGCCTGGTAGGCGGCATCTTCGTTACTCGGCGCAACCTGCTCGGCAAGTCGCTGGAGCAGCTTCGCCAGGAGATCGCCCGTTTACAAGCGCTGCGCCGTGAGGCCGGGTTGCCGCCGCTGCTGGTGACGACCGATCAGGAAGGCGGGCTGGTTTCCCATCTCTCCCCGCCCCTGCCCAAGCACCCCGGCTTGGCGAGCCTGCTCGAGGAGCAGCCGAGCGAGGCCGTGCTGCGGGAGCGAGCCAGGCGCTATGGCGAAACCCAGGGGCAGGAACTGGCGCAACTGGGTATTAACGTGAACTTCAGCCCGGTGGTGGACCTGAAATCGGCGCGGAAACGGAGCGCGCTGGACTTCCACAGCCGCATCGAGCAGCGGGCGATCTCCGCCGATCCGCAGCAGACCGCAACGGTCGCCCTGGCCTATAGCCAGGGGCTGGCCCGGCACGGCGTGTTGGCGACGCTCAAGCACTTCCCGGGCCTCGCCGGAGTCGATGGCGATACCCATCACTTCTCCGCCACCCTGGAAACGCCCCGCGCCCAGCTGGAGCAACGGGACTGGCTGCCCTTCCGCCAGGTCGCGAGCCAGAGCAACGCACTGATCATGCTCGGCCACGTGGTAGTGCCGGCAATCGATCCGGACGAGCTGGTGTCGTCCTCCAGCAAGGTGGTCCAGGGCCTGATCCGTGGCGAATGGCAGCACCAGGGCGTACTGATAACCGATGACCTGAGCATGGCCGCCGCGTACAACCGCGGCCTGTGCGACGTGGCAGTCAAGGGCCTGAACGCCGGGGTCGACCTGCTACTGGTGTCCTACGACCATGAAAAGGTTTATCCGCTGCTGGCCTGCCTGGGCGAAGCGCTCGACGCCGGAGCGCTGGATCGCAGCAAGCTGGAACAGAGCCGCCGGAGACTGATCGGTTTGCGGCATACCTTGTAGGGGCGAATTCATTCGCCCAGGCCGCCTACCCTGTAAAGCCGTTGTGCCAAGCACGGTTGGTAAAACCTTGCGACGCCCGCCGCGCCGCACTAACATTCGCGACCGCCGGCCCTCGCCGGCGCATGCCAATGCCATCGATGATGGCAAATCCTCCCGCGACCTTAGCTGTCGCACCTGTTCGTCGGCGACGGCCGACCTGCATCATGAAAACCTACGATTACCTTGAACCCGGCCGAAGCTATGCCTTCGATGTGCTGATCGATGCCGTATGGTTCGAACCCCACCGGGTTGCCAGACTGGTAACCACTGACCGCAACCTTCTGCGAGCGACCAATTGGATCGGCGAAAACGTCCTGCACTGGTTTGCGGTGGAAAACGGCACCGAGCAGATTGCTCTGCTGAGAAGCCTGGGTTCGCCGATCCCGCGATGGGCGCTGGTTGAGGCCATGGAAATGGGCCACTGCGAGACGGTCATCCTGCTTCTGGAGTTGGGCGCCGAAGTCGACATCGAGAGCTGCCGCCGATGCTTCGCAGAAAACCCGTTCAACGTTGGCAAGCGCAATCGACGCCTGATCCGCAGCTACTTCCAACAGTTCGGTATCAACCTCGATCCCGAACCAATCGACAAGCCCTTGCGTCGCCTACCCGCGGCCCAGCCCCGCGCCACCCCTTGCATCGTTCGTAAACCCAGGCCGCACCCCAGTCGCCCGAACCGCCGCAAACAACCCCGGCGGGCAGAGAACCGGAAGTACGCGGCGCTGCATGAGCTGAACGTCTAGGAATTCCTCCGTCACTCACGACTCCTTGCGGCACGGAGCCACGCCCGCGATACCCACTCGTCGCCCATTTATTGCGGGCGTGGCCCGTTCCTGCGTTCGGCGTGGACCAACCCAGCTGCGCCCCGGATCGATTTCCGGGGCCATTGAAACGAGCGGCAGCTTCCAGCGAGCTGCCCGCCTACGCTCCCGGTTCGTCCGGTTTTTCCTCCTCGATCTCCTCCAGCTTCAACTCCATGCCCCAGCCAGGCGCTTCCGCCGGCTTGGCGGCGGGTTCGGGGCTGCTGGGTGGGGGCACCGGGGGCGCGGCAGGACTGTCCTTGTACAGCTTGAGTTTGAGCCGCACGTTGTTCGCCGAGTCCGCGTTCTTGATCGCCTCGTCCTCGCTGATGGCGCCTTCGTTGGCCAGGTCGATCAGCGCCTGGTCGAAGGTCTGCATGCCGAGGTTCTTGGATTTCTCCATCACTTCCTTGATCGCCGAAAGATCGCTGCGCTTGATCAGGTCGCGCACCGTCGGAGTGCCCAGCAGCACCTCGACGGCCGCGCGGCGCTTGCCGTCGACGGTCTTGACCAGGCGCTGGGAAACGAATGCCTTGAGGTTGTTGCCCAGGTCGTTGAGCAGCTGCGGGCGACGCTCCTCGGGGAAGAAGTTGATGATGCGGTCCAGCGCCTGGTTGGCGTTGTTGGCGTGCAGCGTGGAGATGGCCAGGTGACCGGTATCGGCAAAGGCCAGGGCATGCTCCATGGTCTCCCGGTCACGGATCTCACCGATCAGGATCACGTCTGGCGCCTGGCGCAGGGTGTTTTTCAGCGCAGCATGGAAGCTGCGGGTATCCACCCCCACCTCGCGCTGGTTGATGATCGATTTCTTGTGCCGATGCACGTATTCCACCGGATCTTCGATGGTGATGATGTGGCCGCCGCTGTTGCGATTGCGGTAGTCGATCAACGCCGCCAACGAGGTCGACTTGCCCGAACCGGTACCGCCGACGAACAGCACCAGCCCGCGCTTCTCCATCACCACCTTGAGCAGCACCTCCGGTAGCTTGAGGTCCTCGAACTTGGGGATTTCCATCTTGATGTTGCGTGCGACGATGGACACCTCGTTGCGCTGCTTGAAGATATTGATGCGGAATCGGCCGATGCCAGCCAGGGATATGGCCAGGTTCATCTCCAGTTCGCGCTCGAATTCCTCGCGCTGGGCGGCATCCATTACCGAGTCGGCGATTTTCGCGACCTCGCCGGACTTCAACGGCTCGGCCGAAAGCGGTTTGAGCACCCCGTTGAACTTGGCGCAGGGCGGCGCACCAGTCGACAGATAGAGGTCGGAACCGTCCTGGCTGGCCAGGATTTTCAGCATCGCTTGAATATCCATCGATACGTATCCGTAACTTGGGTCATACGCTGAAGTGCATGGGACAGCATGGCACAATGCGCGCCCCCGTCGAGTGAGGAGAACCGTCATGCCCAAGGCCATGGCCCGCCACATCCTGGTGAAGACCGAAGCCGAAGCCGAACAGCTCAAGCAGCGCATCGCCAAGGGCGAGGACTTCGCCGTGCTGGCGCGCAAGTATTCGACCTGCCCGTCCGGCAAGCGCGGGGGCGATCTCGGCGAAGTGCGGCCGGGGCAGATGGTGCGCGCCATCGATCAGGTGATTTTCAAAAAACCGCTGCGCACCGTGCATGGCCCGGTGAAATCGCAGTTCGGCTATCACTTGGTGCAGGTGTTCTACCGAGAATGACCCTCCCCACCAAAAAGTGACGAAATCCACGTTTCCGTTACGGAAAGCGACCAGACTTACCCCTGAGCGTCACTCGCGACGCTTCTGGAACATTCGTGCAATAAATCCCTACTAGGTTTTTCGGCTCACCTTTCAAAAACAAGGAAAGCCTGATGAACCGAACCCTCACCGGCCTCGCGGCCTTGCTGTTGCCCTTCGCCCCCCTCGCCCAGGCCGCCGAATACGCGGATGACTTCAAATTGCTGGCCTACAACGTCTTTCTGCTGCCCACCACGCTGAAGCCCACCTGGGGCCAATCCCAGCGCGCGGCACTGATTGCCGATGCGGGCTTCATCAAGGGCCAGGACGCGGTAATCCTCAACGAACTGTTCGACAACCCCGCCTCGGACACCCTGCTCAACGGCCTGAAGAGCGAGTATCCCCACCAGACGCCGGTGCTGGGTCGCAGCCGCAGCGGCTGGGACGCCACCCTCGGTGCCTACTCCTCCACCACACCCGAGGACGGCGGCGTGGCCATCGTCAGCCGCTGGCCGATAGAAGAACGCATCCAGTATGTCTACGCCCAAGGCTGCGGCGCGGACTACTACTCGAACAAGGGGTTCGTCTATGTGCGGCTGAACAAGAACGGCGCGCCCTACCACGTCATCGGCACACACGCCCAGGCGGAAGACACCGGCTGCCCGGACAAGAAAGGCACCGCCGTGCGCGCCAGCCAGTTCGAGGAGATGCAGGCGTTTCTCGCCGGCAAGGGCCTGTCGGTGAACGAGGTGGTGTTCATCGGCGGCGACTTCAACGTGATCAAGGACAGCACCGAATACGCCGACATGCTTCAGCGTCTGCAGGTCAGCGCACCGGACAGCTATGCGGGAACGCGTTATTCCTTCGATACCCGCAAGAACGGCATCGCCAACTACCAGTATCCGGACCTGCCGCCCGAGTACCTGGACTACGTGTTCGTCTCGCGCAACCACAGGCAGCCGTCCTACTGGCACAACCAGGCCCTGGACGCGCCCTCGCCGCGCTGGAGCGTCAACCAACTGGGCGCCATCTACCAGTTCCAGGACTATTCGGACCACTACCCCATCGCCGCTTTCAGCCGTGCGACCGCCAGCACGCCGACCCGTGCCTACAAGCCAGAGCAGAACCTCTACGGCAGCGTGACCCTGCAGAGCCTGGGCAATGGCAAGACGCTGCGCGCCAACGCCAGCCAGGCCACCGGCTGGTTGACCGTGACCGGCAACGGGACCGAAGCGGAGAGCCGCTTCGCCCTGCGCAACTGGTACTACCCGGTGAGCTTCTGCCTGCGCTCCGGCGACTACCTGCAGGTCGAATCGCAGCGCCATCCCGGCCACTACCTGAACTGGTGGCTGGGCGGTGGCGGCGGCAACTACGCCTACTATCCGAAGGCCAATGACGCTTCCAACCAGTTGCGCCTGGTGTTGGCCAACGACCACGGCGGCTGCCTGAAGAATGGCGACGAGGTGATGTTCAAAGATCGCGATACCGTCAGCGGCACCGACTACTACCTGCAGCGCTGGCTGTCCGGCAGCTGGAAGGACCATATGTACCTGTGGTCCAGCACCCAGGGTGGCGCGGAACGCTTCCGCGTGCAGGTGCTGCAAACGCCAACCTACGAGGACTGGAGTGCGCGCCTGCGCTACTGACGGAAAGGCCACGCCGGGCCTGGTGCCCGGCCGTGGTGCTGCTTGTCGGTCCAGGCAAGCGTGGTGCTGAATACCGACACCCGCTTCCGACGCAACCCCGCCACTGGATACCGGCCTTCGCCGGTATGACGGGGTGTTTGGCATGCTTGCCAGCGACACCTGTTTTCCCACCCCGTCTCCCCGACTAAAGCCGGGGCCCAGGGGGGGCCAGCTTCGGAGTCTGGAAAATTCACACCTTGGATGCCGACTCGCCGTCATGACGAGCCAGACCGGAATACTCAAGCCACCCCCAAGCAGCAGAAAACCGACCAACGCTCCCGCCCTCCCATACTGTCTCCCCGGCGAAGGCCGGGGCCCAGTGGGATAGCTTCGGAGTCTGGAAAATTCACACCTTGGATGCCGACTCGCCGCCATGACGAGCCAGACCGGAATACTCAAGCCCCCCAAGCAGCAGAAAACCGACCAACGCTCCCGCCCTCCCATACCGTCTCCCCAGCGAAGGCCGGGGCCCAGGGGGGCCAGCTTCGGAGTCTGGAAAATTCACACCTTGGATGCCGACTCGCCGCCATGACGAGCCAGACCGGAATACTCAAGCCACCCCCAAGCAGCAGAAAACCGACCAACGCCCCCGCCCTCCCATACCGTCTCCCCGGCGAAGGCCGGGGCCCAGTGGGGCCTCTTCGGCATCTGCGGCAATGCACTGCCGCAAACGCCGACGCACAGAAGACCTTCAGCCGCCGGTGTACACGCTGACCCGATTGCGCCCGCCGTGCTTGGAGGCGTACAGCGCCTGGTCCGCCCACTCGATCAGTTGCTTGTGGTCCTTGGTCGGCATCTGCAGATCCGCCACCCCCAGGCTGATGGTAAAGGTGATGACCTGGTCCTCGTGAGTCACCTGGATGGCTTCGATGGAGCGGCGCAGGCGTTCCGCGAAAACTGCCGCACCACGGGTATCGGTATCCGGCATCAGCACGGCGAACTCTTCGCCGCCGTAGCGACCGGCGATGTCCACGTCGCGGATGTGCTCCTGGACGATTTCGGCGACGCGCACGATCACCTTGTCGCCAGCCTGGTGGCCGAAGGTGTCGTTGACCTTCTTGAAGTGGTCGATATCGAAGATCACCAGCGCGGCCAGACTGCCGTAGCGGCGGTGGCGGGCGTATTCGCGTTGCAGGCTCTCCTCCCAATGCCCCCGGTTGTACAGCCCGGTGAGCCGATCGGTACTGGAAAGCCGTTGCAGTTCCTTGTTTACCGTCAGCAATTGGCGCCGGTTCAGTGCCACGTTGGTCACGTCATAGATGATCAGGCAGAGGTGCTCGATCTCCCCGGTGGTCCCCCGCAACGGCAACAGGGTGGTGTTCTGGTACATGAACTCTTCCTGCCCGGTGATCGGCTGGTAGTTCTTGAAGCGCACCAGATAGGGCCGCTGCTCCCAGATGGTGAACGAAGGCGTGCCCAGCGTGACCACGCTTTCCACCTTGTGGCGGAACCATTCCTCGTCGATTTCCGGGAACAGGCTGAAGAAGGGTTGCTGGTGGGTTTCGCTCGGCGGCCGGCCCGAGCGGTTCTCCATGAAGGTGTTCCATACCTCCACCCGGTATTCGCGGTCGAAGACCACGACGCCGACGTCGATGCTCTGAACGATGGCCAGCAGCCAGTGAAATTCGTTGAGATTCGCCTGGTTGGTCATGATCAATTCATCAGGTAAGCGAGTTTGCGCGACAGCAGCTCCACCGAATCCTCGGTGAACAGCAGCAATAGGTCGAAATGAATGTTGTGGCCTTCCAGGCTGTAGCTGATCTCCACCGCCAGGGTCTTCTTCCAGCGTTGCTGGTTGACCCGGATCAGCTCGTCGATGGAGGCATGCTCGCCGAGAATCAACGGGTGCCCCTGGGAGAACACCACGTCGATCATTTCGGCGATGCCGGCCAGGCAGGCGCCAATCAGCAGGCTGGACAGGTCCAGCAGCATCTCCATCTCGGAAAACTCGCGGTTGCCCCAGCGCATCAGCCGGGCCATGTCCTCCACTTCCGAGTCATGGAAGATCAGCAACGCCTCGCCGGCAATGCCACCGCCGATATAGCCCTGGCACACGGCGGTCAGGCGGTCGCCGCTCTGCGCATCGGCCAGAGCCATGTGCAGTTCGCCGACCTCGAGAATGTTCACATTGGGAATCGGCAACTCGACGAATACGCCCAGCACGCGGGCCAGCAAGGCGGCGGCCCGGCCCATGGCGATATTGACGATCTCGCGGAAAGCATCGCGGAAGCTGATCAGCGGCTCGTCGGCGTCGATCCGGGCGACAGCCTCGCCACTCGGCTGCCCCAGGAGGCCCAGGCGCTCCAGGGTTTCCTTGAGCAGTTGGGGATCGGCCGGCTTCTTCAGGAAGGCCAGCGCGCCGAGCTCCTCGACCCGGCGAATCGCCTCGTCCTGCACGTCGCCGGACACCACGATGATCCTGCTCGACAACCCCTCGGCACGCACCGCAGCCAGCACCTGGTAGCCGTCCATTTCCGGCATGGTCAGGTCCAGCAGCACCACCTCGCCAAGCCCCTGGCGAATGAGTTCGAGCCCTTCCAATCCGTTGGCGGCCTGGCTGACGGAAACCGGCCATTCCTGCGGCAAGGCGCGCAGCAGTTGCTTGCGCGCCATGCCTGAATCGTCACAGACAACCAGCGATGTTACGGACATGACCGATGCTCTTTCTTATTCATCTGGCAAGGAAGCCCCCGAGGCATGCTTTTGAGCATAGTCGAATCGGTTTCTAGCCGCAGTGCGCCTGATATCAAAATGACATACAAGATAACGCATTCTGGTGCCGCTCGTCGGTTGACCGGGGCGGAGACGGGACGCTACAGATAGGGCCTGAACCTGGTTGCCGGTGCCGCCCGATAGGCTGTCCGAAGCCGCTGCCGCCTGGGCGATGGGCTCTTCGGTACCGCTTGCGAGAACCGACGTCCCGATCTGCGCAAGCGAAATTGTGACTATGGAATGCCTGCAAAGTGCCGGAAGGCGTTCACCGGCGTGAAGGGCTCGCCCATGAAAAAGGCGACCCGCAGGTCGCCTCGTTCAGTGCTGCACGCCTCAGTAGTAGGCGTTCTCGCGATTGCTGTGGTCGGTCACATCGCGCACGCCCTTGAGCTGCGGAATGCGCTCCATCAGGGTTTTCTCGATGCCTTCCTTGAGGGTCAGGTCGACCTGGCCGCAACCCTGGCAACCGCCGCCGAACTGCAGCACGGCGATGCCCTCGTCCACCACGTCCACCAGCGTGACCTGGCCGCCATGGCTGGCCAGGCCGGGATTGATCTCGGTCTGCAGGTAGTAGTTGATGCGTTCGTTCATCGGGCTGTCTTCGTTGACCATCGGCACCTTGGCGTTCGGCGCCTTGATGGTCAGTTGCCCGCCCATGCGGTCGGTGGCGTAGTCCACCAGAGCATCCTCGAGGAACGGCTCGCTGACTGCGTCGATCCAGGCGGTGAACGATGCCAGGGCCAGTGGCGTGTCCTCCGGCTTCTGCTCGCCCGGCTTGCAGTAGGCAATGCAGGTTTCAGCGTAAGGGGTACCCGGTTGGGTGATGAAAATGCGGATGCCGATGCCGGTGGTGTTCTGCTTGCTCAGCAGGTCGGCCAGGTAGTCTTCCGCAGCTTGGGTAATGGTGATGGCGCTCATGGCAACTCCTCGCAAACATGGGCGCAGTGTACGCCATCGCCCCGGATCGATAAAGCCCGAGTGTTTTTGTCGGATATGCGCCCTCGACCTCAGAGGTTCTGGTAACGGTTCATATCCAGGATCCCCGCTTCCACTGGCTCCTGCTCGCGAAGGTAGGCGGAAAGATCGTGGAAGTATTCCCAGAAGCGCGGATGGGTACGGCGCACGCCCCAGCGCGCGGTCAACGCTTCGAAGTCGTCGGCATCCCTCGCCCGCTCCAAAGCAGCGACGAATGTGGGCACCTCGGTGGCGGTGAGGCTGAACATGAAGTTCGGGTAGCTGCTCAGCACGCCGGGGTAGACCGTCAGCGTATCCAACTCTGGCTGGTAGCGCAGCGCCTCGCCGAGCATGAAGGCCACATTACTGTGGGCGCGGTTGCGCAGCAGGCTGTAGATCTCGCGCCGGCCGCCACCCCACTCGATGCGCAGCAGCGTGGCTTCCGGAAGTTGCTTGATCACCGGCAAGGCCCGTGCCGGTCGGGCGGCCAACCGGCTCAGGGCCTCTTCGACCGCCTGCAATTCGGGCGCCGCCTGCGGGCGATAGCAGTGGCCACTGGTGCAGCGATTGAGCGGATCGGGCCTGGCGTTGAGACTCCCGTAGCGCTCGATCAGCGCCTGGGCAAAAGCGCCCTTGGGGTCGTCGCTGGGTAGCTGCAAGCCTGTGGGCGTGTGGCTGTCCAGCCCGTAATAGTCCATCCAGACCTTGAGCCTGCCGCTGTGGCGGTACCAGTCGTCCAGCAGCAGCTGGCGCGCCTGCGGTGGCATCAGGCGCAGGAAGTTCTGCTCGGCGCCATTGCGGATCAGGTCGAAGTACAGCCGGGTCTGCGCCTGGTGGGATACGTTGCCGAACACGTCGAAATTCACCACCAACTGGTAGTAGGAGCGCTCCAGCAGCGGGTAGTCCATCCACCAGAAGGTCTGGGGAATCTCGCCGACCAGGCCCTTGCGCACCGAGGCGCTGTCGTGCTGGCGGAAGATGGACAGTAACGCATCCTGATTGCCGGCCCAGAGATGCGACCAACTGGGGGCGGGAGCCCTGGCATAGGCCACTCGACGCAGCGCCTCGTAGTCGTTGCGCTTGTTGCGATAGGAGCGCCAGAGCGTGAGCAGGTTGCCGATGTCATCGAACTGGCCGGGCATGGCCAACAACGGCGTGGCCTTGGCACGATAGTCGGCGTCGGTGAGATAGAGATCGTGGTCTGGGGCCTGGAACACCACCCAGAAGTTGTCCCGAATCACGTCCGTGGCGATCTGCCCACGGCATACCGGGCCGCGAATGAAGGTACGCACGAAATACTCGGCGTTATCCAGCATGAACTGATAGCGCGCCTGAGCGGGGATCGCCGCGAAGGTCTCGAACGGGTTGGCCCGCCGCTGCGGCCCATAGCCGGGCACGGCCTCCACCTGCCAGTCGCCGCTGTAGAACAGTTCGCGTACCCGCGCCAGCTTCTTCGGGCTCAGCGGGTACGTGATGTGGGTCTTGTGCACGATCACACCCTGGATCGGCCAGAGGCGGTAGTGCACCGTGGTCCCCGGCGCATCGTTCGGCCGCCGCGTGGCGATGGGGTCGATCGGCTGGCCGCTGGGCGTGCGTGAGCGTACCAGTTGGAAGAAGTGCCCCGGTTCCCCTCCCTCGAAATGCAGATGGGCGAGGAACAAGTGCTCGAACAGCCAGCGCGCCACCAGGCTCTCGCGGGCACCGGGGGCATTCAGCAGCGCTTCCCACTGGGCGATCTGCACGGCCTCGGCCGCGCTTGGCTGCAGGGGCTGTTCGTCAATAGGCGCGCCCTCGGCCAGCCAATCCTGCAGGGTCTGGTATTCCCGGTCGTCCAGGCCGGTCACCGCGAACGGCATGCCGGCCCGCGGATACTCGCGCCCATAGGCCGCGAATTCGTCCGGCGCCGGGCATTGGTTGTCGCGGTCGATAGCGATATCCAGATCGGCCGGCAGCCGGGCATTGGCCGGGTAGGTCTGGCGGTGCCCCAAATCCAGCATGCGTGCCATCAACGCCGCCTGGCCGCCCTGGGGTTCAAGCACCGAGTAGAAGGACTGGCGTCGCCAGGCCGCCTCTCCCTGCGCATCGAAATACAAGCGCGTGGGTGCCTGGACCTTGATCCGCGTGCCGTCGTACACCTTTGCCTTGCTTGCACCTCGCACAGCCCCCTCGGCGCTGCCCAGGTTGAGCTGGCAAGGCGAGTCGTAGCAGGCGTGGCAGGCGACGCACTTGGCAGCAAAGATGGGTTGAACGTCGCGGGTATAGGAAATGTCCGCGGCGGCGACCAGGTTTCCGGCCAGTAAAAGCAAAGCACCAACGACGGCTCGCAACAGCATGGGCAGAGAACCTGGGACTGGGGCGGCGATTCTACCCCTGACGAGACGTCAGCGCGACGGCTAAACATGAGCAGCATTCATGCAAAACCGCGCAAGCCTCCAAAACCACGCAGCTTTGCTATTATCGCCACCCTCTTGTTGTCCGCTTTCCCAGGTAACCTCCCATGTCCGACCGCAGCGCACGTCTCGCCGCCCTCCAGCAAGCCCTCAAGGAGCGCATCCTGATCCTCGACGGCGGCATGGGCACCATGATCCAGAGCTACAAGCTGGAAGAGGAAGACTATCGGGGGGCGCGCTTCGCCGATTGGCCGCAGGACGTCAAGGGCAACAACGACCTGCTGATCCTCAGCCGTCCGGATGTGATCGGCGCCATCGAAAAGGCCTACCTGGACGCTGGCGCCGATATTCTGGAAACCAACACGTTTAACGCCACCCGCGTGTCCCAGGCCGACTATGGCATGGAGGAGTTGGTCTACGAGCTGAACGTCGAAGGCGCGCGTCTGGCGCGCAGCGTGGCCGATGCCAAGACCGCCGAGACCCCGGATCGCCCGCGTTTCGTCGCCGGGGTGCTCGGCCCGACCAGCCGCACCTGCTCGATCTCTCCGGATGTGAACAACCCCGGCTACCGCAACGTCACCTTCGACGAGCTGGTGGAGAATTACACCGAGGCCACCCGCGGCCTGATCGAGGGCGGCGCCGACCTGATCCTGATCGAGACCATCTTCGACACCCTCAACGCCAAGGCGGCGATTTTCGCCGTGCAGGAGGTGTTCGAGCAGCTCGGCACCGAATTGCCGATCATGATTTCCGGCACCATCACCGACGCCTCCGGCCGTACCCTGTCCGGGCAGACCACCGAGGCTTTCTGGAATTCGGTGCGCCACGCCAAGCCGATTTCCGTGGGGTTGAACTGCGCCCTCGGTGCCAAGGACTTGCGCCCGTACCTGGAAGAGCTGTCGACCAAGGCCGAGACCCATGTCTCTGCCCACCCCAACGCCGGCCTGCCGAATGCCTTCGGCGAATACGACGAAACCCCGGCAGAAATGGCTGCGGTGGTCGAAGAGTTCGCCGCCTCGGGCTTCCTCAACATCGTCGGTGGTTGCTGCGGTACCACCCCTGGGCACATCCAGGCGATCGCCGAGGCGGTGGCCAAGTACCCGCCGCGGGTGATCCCGGACATTCCCAAAGCCTGCCGCCTGTCTGGCCTGGAGCCCTTCACCATCGACCGCAACTCGCTGTTCGTCAACGTCGGCGAGCGCACCAACATCACCGGTAGCGCCAAGTTCGCCCGGCTGATCCGCGAGGAAAACTACAGCGAAGCCCTCGAAGTCGCCCTGCAGCAGGTGGAAGCCGGCGCCCAGGTGATCGACATCAACATGGATGAGGGCATGCTCGATTCGAAGAAGGCCATGGTCACCTTCCTCAACCTGATCGCCGGCGAGCCGGACATTTCCCGCGTGCCGATCATGATCGACTCCTCCAAATGGGAGGTGATCGAGGCCGGCCTCAAGTGCATCCAGGGCAAGGGCATCGTCAACTCGATCTCCATGAAGGAAGGCGTCGAGCAGTTCAAGCACCACGCCAAGCTATGCAAGCGCTACGGCGCCGCCGTGGTGGTGATGGCCTTCGACGAAGCCGGCCAGGCCGACACCCAGGCGCGCAAGGAAGAAATCTGCCAGCGCAGCTACGACATCCTGGTCAACGAAGTCGGCTTCCCGCCGGAAGACATCATCTTCGACCCGAACATCTTCGCCGTGGCCACCGGCATCGAGGAACACAACAACTACGCGGTCGACTTCATCAACGCCTGCGCCTACATCCGCGACCACCTGCCCTATGCCCTGAGTTCGGGCGGGGTCTCCAACGTCTCCTTCTCGTTCCGCGGCAACAACCCGGTGCGCGAGGCCATCCACTCGGTGTTCCTCTACTACGCCATCCAGAACGGCCTGACCATGGGCATCGTCAATGCCGGTCAGCTGGAAATCTACGACGAGATTCCCAAGCAGTTGCGCGACGCGGTGGAAGACGTGGTGCTCAACCGCAACGCCGGCGCCACCGAGGCCTTGCTGGCCATCGCCGACCAGTACAAGGGCGACGGTAGCGTCAAGGAAGTGGAGAACGAGGAATGGCGCTCGCTGCCGGTCAACCAGCGCCTGGAGCATGCCCTGGTCAAGGGCATCACCGCCTTCATCGTCGAGGACACCGAGGAATGCCGCCAACAGTGCGCGCGGCCGATCGAGGTCATCGAGGGGCCGCTGATGAGCGGCATGAACATCGTGGGCGACCTGTTCGGCTCGGGCAAGATGTTCCTACCGCAGGTGGTGAAATCCGCCCGCGTGATGAAGCAGGCCGTGGCCCACCTGATCCCCTTCATCGAAGCGGAGAAAGGCGACAAGCCGGAAGCCAAGGGCAAGATCCTCATGGCCACGGTCAAGGGCGACGTGCACGACATCGGCAAGAACATCGTCGGCGTGGTGCTCGGCTGCAATGGCTACGACGTGGTCGACCTGGGCGTGATGGTGCCGGCGGAGAAAATCCTGCAGACCGCCAAGGATGAGAAGTGCGACATCATCGGCCTGTCCGGGCTGATCACCCCGTCGCTGGACGAAATGGTGCACGTGGCCCGCGAAATGCAGCGCCAGGGCTTCACCCTGCCCCTGATGATCGGCGGTGCCACCACGTCCAAGGCCCATACCGCGGTGAAGATCGAGCCCAAGTACCAGAACGATGCGGTGGTCTATGTCACGGACGCTTCTCGCGCCGTGGGCGTGGCCACCCAGTTGCTGTCCAAGGAGCTGAAGGCCGGCTTCGTCGAGCGCACACGCGCCGACTACGTCGAGGTTCGCGAACGCACCGCCAATCGCAGCGCCCGCACCGAGCGCCTGCCCTATGCCCAGGCGGTGGCCAACAAACCGCAATTCGACTGGGCCGGCTACCAGCCGCCGGTGCCCTCCTTCACCGGCGTCAAGCTGCTCGACGATATCGACCTCAAGGTGCTCGCCGAGTACATCGACTGGACGCCGTTCTTCATTTCCTGGGACCTGGCCGGCAAATACCCGCGCATCCTCACCGACGAAGTGGTTGGCGAGGCCGCCACTTCGCTGTTCAACGACGCCCAGGCGATGCTCAAGAAGCTGATCGACGAGAAACTGATCAAGGCCCGCGCCCTGTTCGGTTTCTGGCCGGCCAACCAGGTGCAGGACGACGACATCGAAGTCTATGGCGACGACGGCCAGCCGCTCGCCAGGCTGCACCACCTGCGCCAGCAGACCATCAAGCCGGACGGCAAGCCGAATTTCTCCCTGGCCGATTTCGTCGCGCCCAAGGACAGCGGCAAGACCGACTACGTGGGCGGCTTCATCACCACCGCCGGTATCGGCGCCGAGGAAGTGGCCAAGGCCTATCAGGACAAGGGCGACGACTATAACTCGATCATGGTCAAAGCCCTCGCCGACCGCCTGGCCGAGGCCTGCGCCGAATGGCTGCACGCCGAGGTGCGCAAGCACTGGTGGGGTTACCAGCCGGACGAGCACCTGGACAACGAGGCGCTGATCAAGGAGCAGTACGTCGGCATCCGCCCCGCCCCCGGCTACCCGGCCTGCCCGGACCACACCGAGAAGAAGACCCTGTTCACCCTGCTCGACCCCGAAGCCGAGTTCGACAAGGCCGGCCGCAGTGGCGTGTTTCTCACCGAGCACTACGCCATGTTCCCGGCCGCCGCAGTCAGCGGTTGGTACTTCGCCCACCCGCAGGCCCAGTACTTCGCCGTCGGCAAGGTGGACAAGGACCAGGTGGAGAGCTACACCGCACGCAAGGGCCAGGAACTGTCGGCGACCGAACGCTGGCTGGCACCGAACCTGGGGTATGACAACTAGGTAGTGCCATCGTTGGGTTGTGCCCCGCAGGCGCTACCCAACAGAGCCTGCGGCTAACCGTCCTGCTTCACTCGAACCCCTCAATTGGAATGCCCATGACAACCGAAACGCCTTACCTCCTGGACCAGCTCGAAACCGCAGACATGCTGGACATCGACGGCTTGCATGCCTGGCAGTTCTCCCTCAACGATCCCTTGCTGGACCAGGCCGAGATGGCTGCCGAAGCCGGCCAGCCATTCGCCAGCGAAGATGTCGTGCTGACTATCGAGGCCCTGGACGGCCGTGATCGCCGGGAATGGCGCTTCAGCTACAACCAGATCATGGAAGCCCAATACGAGCCGGCCAGCGATAGCTGGCTGATCGAGGGGCAACATCGGCTTACCTGCCTGAGCGCCGTCACCGCCGAAGACGAAGCTGAGGACGAGGCTTGAGCAACGGGCAGCTCGGGCACTCCCCGCGAATGGCCTCTCCGTCGATGGGATAACGAGCGGCTATCGAACCCGGTCGGGCACATTCGAGCGCTTGCGCTTGTCCCATGCAGACCAACCGCCTCGCGAGGTTTGCATGGAGTCCTTTTTCTTCGATAACGCTACGGCGCTGCTGCGCACCTTGGTGATCGGCCTGTTGGCCTACGTCAGCCTGGTATTCCTCCTGCGCATTTCCGGACGCCGCACGCTCTCCAAGATGAACGCCTTCGACCTGGTGGTGACCGTCTCCCTGGGCTCCACGCTGGCCACCGTGCTGCTCGCCAAGGACGTGAGCCTTGCCCAGGGTTGCCTGGCCTTCGCTTTGCTTATCGCCATGCAGTACGCCGTCACCTGGACCAGCGTGCGGGTCCCCTGGGTTCGCCGTTTGGTCACCGGCGAGCCGCTGATGCTGCTCTACCGGGGCACCCTGCTACCCGAGGCGCTGCTGCGGGCGCGGGTTACCGAGGCCGAGGTACTCGCGGCTGTGCGCTCCCATGGCCTGGGGACGTTGGAAGACGCCGAAGCGGTAGTGCTGGAAACCGACGGCTCGTTCAGCGTGATTCAGCGCAACTCCGGCTCGGCCGGCCTCTCCAGCCTGCACGGGGTCAAGCGCATCAACTTGGACGGGAGCCCGAGCGCCGGACGAACTTGATGGAATGCTTGAGGTTAGGCTTGCGCGTCACACTGATAGCGCGACGGGTGACGGTGTCGATGGTGACATTCCAGAAACCAGTACTGGGCACCGTGATGCGTACCGGAAACTTGTCGAACGCGCCACCGTGGTAGCTATGCCGACCGCCATTCTTGAAACTGCGAAAGTTTGCATCGGTCATCAGCCGGATATTGCAGGTCTGCGAGCACTCGATGACGACCAGATCGCCTTCGTTCAGATGCTCGCGCTGGTGTATGAACTTCATTGACTGCTCCGCAGCGCAGGTTCAGCAGGGCGCGCACGATAGCACCGAAGTACGCCGTGCTCATCCCATTTCCCACGTACACCGCGAGACGCTGAAGAATGCCTGAACTGCCTGACCCAGAACGTCGAAAAATTGGCGAAGCGCGGAGCGTAGACATGAACCCGCACCCACCATTCCCAAGCCTACAAGAACGAGGCACGGGCCTTGGCCGAACGAATCGAAGTCAATAAGGCTGCCGAACAACTCGGCCTCCGTGCTTCCCAGCCCTACAACTGGCGCAGCAAGCAGCAGAGCCAGACCAGCCGCTCTACGCGCCCGCCTCGGCCAGTGGTAGCATGCGCGCCCCATGCGCATCCATGACTTCCACCAACGCCTGATCGACCTCGGTGCCAAAGAGCGGCATATCGGGCGCATGACCCGTGCCTGGCTGAAGGGCTTGCCGCTGGATATCGGCCGCCGCCAGCAACAGGCCCAGGACTTCCTGCCGCTCAGCGTGCGCGAGGGCTTGCCGGCGTTGAGCGAGGAAATCGCCGGGCTGGCCAGGTTGCGTTCGGAGCACCCCGCCGCCGACGGCTCGGCGCGTCTGCTGGTGGAGTTGGCCGACAAGCAGATGGTGGAGAGCGTGCTGTTGCCCCGCGACGGCTTGTGCGTATCGAGCCAGGTCGGTTGCGCGGTGGGCTGCGTGTTCTGCATGACCGGCAAGAGCGGCCTGCTGCGCCAGCTCGGCAGCGCCGAGATCGTCGCCCAGGTTGCCCTCGCCCGGCGCTTTCGCCCAGTGAAGAAAGTCGTGTTCATGGGCATGGGCGAGCCGGCACACAACCTCGACAACGTGTTGGAAGCCATCGATCTGCTCGGCACCGACGGCGGCATTGGCCACAAGAACCTGGTGTTCTCCACGGTCGGCGACATGCGGGTGTTCGAGCGCCTGCCACAAGAGCGGGTCAAGCCCGCCCTCGCTCTATCGCTGCATACCACCGACGCCGCGCTTCGCCAGCACTTACTGCCGCGCGCACCGCGTATAGACCCCGAGGAACTGGTCGAGTTGGGCGAGACCTATGCCCGGCAGGTGGGCTTCCCGATCCAGTACCAGTGGACCCTGCTCGCCGGTATCAACGACAGCCAGGAGGAAATGGACGGCATTCTGCGCCTGCTCAAGGGCAAGTACGCGGTGCTCAACCTGATCCCCTACAACAGCCTGGAAGTCGACGAATACCAACGCCCGACGGGCGAGCGCATCGTGCACATGGTTCGCTACCTGCACAGCCGCGGCATCCTGACCAAGGTACGCAACTCGGCGGGCCAGGACATCGACGGCGGGTGCGGCCAGTTGCGAGCTCGAGCCGTCGACGTGGTGAATACCCGGCGCCTGCACCCGAGGGGCTGAGGCAGCGATTCCTGGCGGCACGAGCCGTCTGATGGCCCTAGGCTGCAGCTCATGAAACCGACTCGCCACCTGAAACTCCTCGCCCTACCTTGCCTGCTCGGGCTGCTGACTCCCTGGCTGACCCAGAACGTCGGCGACGGCACCGGCCGTGCCCTCTGGTTGCTCGATCTGGCCAGCCATTGGCAGTGGGTATATCTGGCCGGCCTGGCGCTGGTCGCAGTGATCGGCGCAGGGGCGGATCGGCGCTGGCTCTGGTTGTTGCTGGCTGCGCCCTTGCCCCTGATCAGCGCGGCGCCGGCCCTGCCCGGGAGCAGCCAGGGCCACCGCTTCAGCGTGGCCAGCGCCAATCTGCACGTCGGCAATAGCGACGTAGCGCCCCTGGAGCGCTGGCTGAAGCGGAAAGGGCCGGACCTGCTGGTGTTGCTGGAAGTCTCGCCCGGCATGGCCGCGGCGCTGTCCCGGATCGGGGGCTATCCCTATCGCGTGGTGCTGGCCGATGATTCGCCATTCGGCATCGCCATGCTGTCCCGCTGGCCCCTGGAGAACCCAACCGTCCAGCGGGACGCAAGCGGCATCCCATCCCTCCAGGCAGTGTTGAGCGTTGCCGGGCGCAACGTTCAGGTCATCGCGCTCCACCCGATGCCACCGCTGTCGCCCGCTTTGCAGAAGCGTCTCGAAAGCCAGCTACGCGGGCTGGTCGCCGACAGCAAGCAGCCCGGCCTAGTGCTGGGCGACTTCAACGCCAGCCCGTGGTCGCACGCGTTTTCCGGCCTGGCCGAACGGGGTTGGCGGCGCGCCAGCGGCCTGCGCCCGACCTGGCCGGCGCTGGGGCTGGGACTGGTTGGGGTTCCCATCGACCACGTCCTGGCATCGGCCGAATGGCGGCTGGAGGCCCGGGAGCAAGGCGCCGATCTCGGCTCGGATCACCTGCCGATCCTCTTGCACTTGCGCCTGCCCGACTCGTCGAACAGCGGAAACCCGACCGCGCGCTCCGCCCTCCAATGAACCAACCCAGGCACGAGTACGGGAGAACCCATGGGCATGGCAACCGACTATGAGCGGCGCGAGCCGAGCAGAAAGCAGGTGGACGCCTTCACCGAACCCACGGTACTGGAATTCGGCACCGGCTGGTGCGGGCATTGCCAGGCAGCACAACCGCTGCTCCGCGAGGCGTTCGCCAAGCACCCTCGGCTGCGCCATTTGAAGATCGAGGACGGCAAGGGCCGCCCCTTGGGCCGTTCTTTCCGTGTCACCTTGTGGCCGACCCTGATCTTTCTCGAACAGGGCCGGGAAGTCGCCCGGCTGGTGAGGCCGCGCGAGACGGCGACCATTGAGCAGGCACTGGCACAGATCGACGGTTGAACCTGGCAAGGAACGCCAAGCCGATCACGACTTCGCCGCCGCACATAAGTTCAGCTAGATTCTGCCAACAAAGTAGCTGAAACTTCTCGAAACAAATCCCCCAAGGGCGCCAAGACGCCCGTGCCCACACGAAAACAACCAACGACACGCTCCACGACGAGGAATGGTAATGGATGATCTTTACCCCGCCGGCCCCTTAGCTGTGCCCGCCCAACTGACCCGCCCCACCGCTGCCTACAAGCGCCAAGCCTGGCTGGCGGTCGCCAGTCTCGCCCTGTTCGTCACACTCTATTTCGCACTCGCCGGCTGGTTCGGCTGGACCGCCTGGCGTTTGATCAACCCGGTCATGGCCGGCGGCGATGCGTCACTGCTGGATATCGCCGTGGGGTGCTGCGCGGCCTTCCTGGCCGTGTTCATGTTCAAGGCACTGTTTTTCGTCCAACGTGGCGGCACGCCGGACCATGTGGAAATCAAGGCAGAGGAACAGCCTAGGCTGTTCGCCTTCCTCAACCAGCTGGCCGACGAGGCCGGAGCGCCGCGCCCCCATCGGGTCTACGTGTCGGCCCGAGTGAATGCGGCGGTGTTCTACGACCTGTCGATCCTCAACCTGATCTTCCCGTCTCGCAAGAACCTGGAAATCGGTCTCTCACTGGTGAACGTGCTCACCCTGAGCGAGTTCAAGGCCGTGCTGGCCCACGAGTTCGGTCACTTCGCCCAGCGCTCGATGGCCATCGGCAGTTGGGTCTACATTGCCCAGCAGATCGCCGCGCACGTGGTTGCCAAACGCGATGCGCTGGACTCTTTCCTCAAGTTCCTCTCGGGTATCGACCTGCGCGTCGCCTGGCTGGGCTGGCTGCTTTCGCTGATCGTCTGGTCGATCCGCTCCCTGCTCGATACGGTGTTCCGCCTGGTAGTGCTGGCGCAGCGTGCGCTATCGCGGCAAATGGAATTCCAGGCCGACCTGGTGGCCGTCTCCCTGACCGGCAGCGATGAACTGGTGCATGCCCTGCACAAGCTGCAGGCCGCCGACGAAGCCTGGGACCGCGCACTGTCATTCGCCAATGCCGAATACCAGCAGGGCCGTTCCGTGCAGGACCTGTTCGCCGTGCAGAGCCGCATCATCGAGCGCGTGAAACAGATCCTCAACGACCCAATCTATGGCGCGGTTCCCATCTGCGTCGCCGCGTCGCCGGACCAGCACCGCGTCTTCAGCACCAGCTTCGCGCAGCCGCCGCAGATGTGGTCCACTCACCCGGCCAACAGCGACCGGGAAGAAAACGCCAAGCGCACCTACCTGCCCGCGCCCCACGATGCCCGCAGCGCCTGGGTGTTGTTCCAGGATGCCGAAGCCCTGCGCCTGCGGTTGACTCAGTCGCTGTTCGCCGATGCCGAGCTGCAGGCCGTGCCGCTGGAGCAGTCCATGCAGGCACTGGACGCGCGCTACGACATGCTGCAGTACGCGCCGCACTACCACGGCAGCTATCTCGGCCGCTCGCTGACCCGTCATGCCGAGCAGCATCACGAGCTGTATTCGCTCGATGCCTCGCTGGGCGATCTGCAGAACGCGCTGGCTGCGCTCTACCCCGCGTCGCTGAGCCAGGACCTCAACCAGCTGCGTGAGCTCGAAGAAGAGAAAGGCATGCTGGAGGCGCTGCGCGACAAGCACTACAAGGCCTCCGGCGGCAGCATCATGTTCCGCGGCAATGCCGTTTCTCGCCGTGACCTGCCGCGCCTGATCGAGCAGGTCGGCGCCGAGGCCGACAGGGTGCGCGAGCGCATTCTCGACCACGACCGGCAGTGCCGCAGCACTCACCTGGCTGCGGCGACCCGCGTGGGACAGGGCTGGGATCGCTTCATGATCTGCCTGATCGGCGTACTGCACTATGCCGAGCACACCCTCGCCGACCTGCGCGACGCCCAGGGCTTGCTCAGCAATGTCACCGCCGTGGTGACTGCCGACGGCAAGGTCAGCGCCCGCGAACTCAAGCGCCTGTTGAACACCGCCAACATGTTGCACCGGGTGCTGCAGGGCATCTACGAGCAAAAGACCGACCTGGTGCTCGATACGACGCTACGCGCTCGCCTTGAGCTGGACTCCTGGGCCGCCGCGCTGGGTGACTTCACCTTGCCGGCCGCCACCAATGGCAACATCAACGAGTGGATGCAGGTAATCGATGGCTGGGTGAACGCCCTCGCCAGCTCGTTGGCCGCCTTGGGCTCGGCAACGCTCGAGCAGCTCCTGCATACCGAGACGGAACTGGCCCGCCAGGTGCGCGAGGGCGAGCAGCCGGGCACGGCGCCTGCGCCGTCCACCCTTCCGACTCACTATCCGGTGCTGCTACCGGGGCGCGAGCGCAAGCGCCAGAAGAAGCTCGGCTTGTGGGACCGCTTCCAGATCGCCGATGGCACGGCGGCCACCCTTGCCCGTCTGCTGGTGGCAGGCAGTATCGTCGGTGCCGTGCTCGGTTTCGGCAGTCTCACCGGCGTGTTCACCACCGTCTCGGTCTACAACGGCCTCGGCACTGCCGTGGTCGTGGAGGTCGGCGGCAACCGAGTGACCGTGCCGCCCTTTTCGGCGAGCGATGTGGACGTTCAGTTCGGCGAACATCCACTGGTCAGCGCACGCACCGCCAACGGCCAGCTGATCGAGCAGTTCACGCCGGAGATGCCCAGCCTGCGCCGTCATTACGTCTACAACGTGGCCGGCGCCAGCCCGCTGCTCCAGGTGACTGCCGTGTACGGCAACGTCGCGGAACGCGATCCCGTTTTGCTCGGCACCTCGCGCTGGCTCGACGCCCATGTCGATGTGTATTTCGCCGAGCCGCCGCAATCCATCAGCAGCCGCGGCAACGGTGGGTCGCGCAGCGTGCTGATCGGCATGGGCGACAGCGCCCCGAAGGAAGTGCTGGAGCTGGCCGCCAGCAAGGAAGAGGCCTTGCAAATGGCACAGAGCCACGCCCGCTGGGACGCACCCGGCGCCTTCCACACCGAGCAATGGAAAACCTACGCACGGCAGCTCGGCGGCACGACCGAGTAGACCGAGGCAGCGAGGAACGCAGTGGCGGGCATCCGCCCACTGCGTTCTCAATCGAGGATGATGTGCGGCAGGAAGCGGCTGCTGTCCTTGGTGATCAGACTGTCGTCCTCGCGAATGCCGATTCCCGCCGGCGCATCGCCAATCACCCAACTGCCGATCATGGTGTAGCTGTCCGCAAAGCGCGGCAGCGGGTTGAAGGCCTGGCGCACATAGGGCGCATCGGTATAGGGGCCATCCACCTTCAGGCATTCGCCATCGTTGGCCACCAGCTCGATATTAGAACCCTCGCGGGAAAAGAACGGCTTGCGCACCCAACCGGGCGTCAGAGCCTGGCGCGGGTCGCTATCGAAGAAGCTGGGCAACAGATTGGGATGACCATTGTGCTTCTCCCACAGCAACGGCAGGATGCCCTTGTTGCTGAGGATCGCCTTCCAGGCGGGCTCGAGGAACTGCGTATCGCAGCAGGGCAGCGCCTTGCCGAAATCCTCCTGGAACATGAACTCCCAGGGATACAGCTTGAACAGGTGCGGTATCCAGCGGTCTTGCAGGTCCACCATGCGGCCGTCGCGCAGACCGATGTCCTCGATATCGATATGCCCGGTGACGATGCCTTGCTGGTGGGCGATGTCACGCAGGAAGTCGGTGGTGGCGCGATCTTCCAGATGCCCTTTCACCGAAGAGAAATACAAGGGCCCGTCGAGACCGTCCCGACGCAGCTCGGCGAAAACCTGGGCCAGCTTCTCGTCTATCGAGTTGTACTGGTCCGCCGCCTGCGGCAGCGCCCCCGAAGCCTGCTGCTGTTCCAGCCAGATCCACTGGAACGCCGAACTCTCGTAGAGACTGGTCGGCGTGTCGTAGTTGAGTTCCAGCAGCTTGGCCGGGCCATCCCCGGCATAGGCGAAGTCCATGCGCCCATACAGGTGCGGATGCCCCTCCAGCCACGAGGTGCGCACCAGGTCGAAGTACGCCTCCGGAATCGCCAGTTGCTTGAGCAAGGCTTCGGAACGCACCACCAGATCGACCATATCCAGGCACATCTGATGCAGTTCTCGCGTCGGCTCCTCCAGGTCCTGCTCGATCTGCCTGAGCGTGAACTGGTAGTACGCCGACTCGTCCCAGTAGCGCTCACCGTCGATGGTATGGAAGTGAAAGCCCAGCGCTTCGGCGGTGGCTTTCCAGTTGACCCGCTCGGGCGTGCTGATGCGCTTCATGTTGCGGACTCAGCCACCGAAGCCGCCCCAGCCGGAACGAGCCGAACTTTGCGAACCGAAGCCGCCGCGGCTGGTGCTGGAGCCGACCGATGTCGCCCGGGAGCTCAGGGTGCTGCTACGGCGCAAGGCGCTGTTGCTGCCGCTGGTGGCGTAGGACATGCCGCTGCGCACCTGTTCCGATTTCTGGAAGTGCTTGCCGGCGGAAATCTGCTTGGACAAAGTCGACTTGGCATAGCTGCCGCGGCTGTCGCGGTAGGTGTAGATCGGCTCGCTGTAGTAACGGTTGCCGCCCATCGCCTGTCCGATCAGCAAGCCGGTCAGGAAGTTGTCGCTCGAATGGTGATGAACCCGATCGGCACCGTAGATGCCCCCCGAGCTGCCGTCCGGATTGATCTTCTCCTGATAATTGGAGGTGATCTGGAAACCGCCCAGCCGGGGCATCCATTTGCCCTCGGAGGTTTCCGCACAATAGTCCTTCAGGAAATCGGCCTCGCAGTCGCCACGCGAGCCATAGACCGGCGCAACGCGCTTGTGCTCGGCCAGCGCCGCCATATAGCTGTCGGCACAGATATCCGCCGGCACCTTCGCGTCGACGCAGGTCTGCACGCTCTCGTAGGATCGGGATTCGCTGATCGTGCGGGTGGAGCTGCCGTTGCAGGCGGTCAGGACGATCGGCACCGACGAAACCAGCGCCAGCTGTACCTTGCGGGATCTTTTCATGGGTCGATCCTCACGCCGGGGTCATGCAGGCTGCGTTGATCAGCCCCATGGAGATGGCCACGGACGCCATGAATACCGACGCCGCGATTTCGCCGTTCTGGATGCGCTGGTGCAGGCCCCTGACGGTGATGGAGATGACGAAGAACGTGAGCAACTGGACCACCGCCGCGATCACCGCCCAGACCACGAAGTCCAGCAGGAACGAGGAGTGCTCGATCACGCTGCTCAACGGCAAGGCAAAACCGATCAGTGCGCCACCCAGCGCGATGGCGGCGGCCGGATTGCCGTCACGGATCAGCTGGAACTCCTTGTGCGGCGTGACACGGGTGTAGATCAGCGCGAACACACTGAATATCACCACCGCGCCCAGCAGATAGAGCGCAAAGGCCAGCAGCGCCTGGGGATCGAGGGACATCTTGATTGCATCGAGCATTTACGACTCCTTGTAGCTACAACGTGGTGAAATCGGCGGTCGACAGGCTGACGCCCAGCGAGGTGCTGAGGCTGATGCAGCCCTCTTCGTCTTCCTCGACGGCGAACAGCAGGAACTCGCGTCGATCGCCGAGGGCGATCTCGCGGGCATAGAGCATGGCGTGGTGCATGACCCGGTAGGTGCCTTCGGGGGAAGTCACCGTTTCCTCGTAGGGCACCAGTTCGGTCTGCCCGGGCTCGGTGCCCCATTGGCGCTGGTAGGCGACGCCTTCATGCAGGTATTGCGGCAGCCCGATCGGGCTTTGCGGGCCGGCCAGCCGCGCCAGCTCGGCCTCGGAATGCAGTGTCTGGCACTCCAGGTAGTTGAACAGAATCACCGACTCCACCTGGCCAGCCGGGCTACCGGTAGTGTGGACCTGTATCCAGGTGTCGTTGTCGGCCAGATAGAAGCGGCTCAGGTAGTTGCTGGCACCAAGGTCGATACTGCCTTCGCTGAACACGCTTTCGGCCGCCGGCACCTTGACCGCCGTCTCAGACGCCAGCAGCATCGCCAGGCTCGAGTCGAAATCGACCATGCGCCCGCGCTGCAAGCCGCAAGGACGCTCCTTCTCCACCGCATCGCCCTTGGCCCTCGGGGCCTTCAAGCCCAGGAATTCGCGCAGCCGGCTCATGCCAGCACCTCGTCGGCCAGGCGCTTGCTGGCGATGTAGAAAATCTCCGCGCCGCCTTCGACGGCGACATCGCCCTCGGGATTGATATGCACGTTTTCCGAGCCCGCCGGGCGGAAGCCGATCAGGGTAGCCCTGTGCATCTTCTTCAGGCGGATCAGCAGCTCGTCGTAGCTCGCGGAAAAGCTGGCCCCCAGCCGCAGGCTGTACTGGGTGGCTCCTTCGCCGAGCATCAGCAATTCATTGATCACGCGGGACGAGCCCGGGTCCTGGGACGAGCGAACCAGCATCTCGATCGCCAGGTTGCTGGTGCACTCCAGGCGCGGGGCATAGGCGCGAGCCAGCTGGGCGGTTTCCGAGGAGTCGAAGTGGGCGACCACATGGCCGCTGGGCGACAGCCGGTTGAGCGTGAGCACCGCTGCCAGGGTCTGGTCGTCGCTCTTGCCCATCACCAGAACCCGCTCGGCGCCGACCACTCCGGCGCGGGTGAGCAGCGCCTCGGAAGAGAGCGACTCGCCGCGCACGAAGCTGATGCGGTCAGGCATCGGGTTCTCCGCCAGCACGTCGTCGCAGAGCACGATGCGGTCGTCATTGGAGGTGTCGTCCTGCAGCAGCAGCTCGACGATGCGCTCGCTCTGCTCGCCGTTCCAGCCCACCACTACGGTGTGGTCGCGGTGATCGGTGAAGTTGCCTTTGCCTTTCAACTTGAGTCTCCATAGATCGATGACGCTGTTGGTGACCTTGCCGATGACGGTGGTCATCAGGGCGATGCCGCCGAGCATGACCCAGAAGGCCACGAACAACCGGCCGATGCTGGTCTGCGGGGACAGGTCGCCATATCCCACGGTGGATGCCGTGGTGACGTACCAGTAGACGAACGTGTCCGGCGCGAGCAGGTGCTGCTCGTTGGCGAGCCCCAGGACGATGAAGGTGATCGCCGCGTGGCCAGCAATCGCCAGCAACAGGCCGCCCCAGCCGACGCGCACGAAAACCTGTGCAAGCACCTGAAGCAGTGAATTGATGATTCCCATGGGCAGACTCGTGCGAAGTAAGGGTGATTCAGCTCATGTCCGGACACGGACGGGGCGGCACCAACCGACGACAGAGGGTCGGGCGGGGATGCACGCCCTGGTCTGGGCAGCGCGTGTTCTGGCGGGGATACAAGGCTTCACGATTTCGCATCCGATGCTGTGGGGACGGCGACGTCCCTTCCTGATGAAACGTGCGCGGCAGGGCCGTGCCTGGGGCTGGCTTTACGACAGCATTCCAAGGGGGCGTCACCTTAATGTCGTCGACGCCTCATCGCAAGGATCACTTGTGATGCGCATCACCCTTATGGACAAGCGTCGGCGGAGTCTGCAACGCAGGCCGTGGGAAACGAGCATCGACGGAGGCGGCCTCTCGCCCCAGGGCTGACGTCACTCGCCGATCAGGATCAGCTTGCCCGTCTGCGGATCGCGATAGACCTGGCCGACGCTCTCCAACCCCTCGCCGTTGCGCCCCTGCAGGCTTGCCGGCAGGCTCGGCAGCTCCCGCCCCTGCTCTACGCTCACCGGCTCCTGCTGGACCTTGAGTTGCTCCAGCAGGTCGGTCTTCGCCACCAGCGCGGCGACCAGGCCACAGGCGAACACCAGCACCACGTCCACCATGTTGGCCAGGGGGCCGAGGGGATCGTCGTCGCCTGCGGCGAAACGGCTAGAGCGCCAGCGTCGAGCCATCGCCCGGTTCCTCCGCTGATTCGGTCTCCAGACGATCCAGCAGCTCGTCGTACCAGCGCCGGCGCAAGCGCCCCAGGGCGAAGCCGACCACGCCGGCCAGCAGGCCGAGCACGGTGGTGTCGAACGCCACGCGCATGGCTACGCTGAGGATCTGCACATTGCCTTCGCCCAGCGCCGCCAGGCCAGGGCCCAGGGGTATCAGGGTTCCCATCAGCCCCAGCATCGGCCCGACGCGGGCGATCAGGTCGGAGCGATCCAGTCGACCGCGGGCACGGCGCTCGATTTCGTCGAGCGGTAGCCGGCTCCAGCGCCGCAACCCGCCGAAACGTTCGCCGACAGCCACACCGCTATCCCAGATCGCCAGGGCCAACAGGGCAAAGAGCCCCAAGGTGACCGGCTGCAGCAACCAGCCGACCAACTGGTGCAGCCCGCTGAAAAGCGCGCTATCGAACATGCTCAAGGTCTCCTCTAATGGATGGGCCACGGCCGCGCCAGACACCCAGGGACAGCAGCCCGCCAAGCATCAGCAGGACCAGCCACAGATGATCGCTCAGTGCCTGCGCCACGCCCTCGTCGGTGCCGGTAGTCGGCTCGGGGGCCGTCGTCGGCGCCTGGATTTCACTGATGCTGCTGGCCACGGGGTTCGGCGCGGCCTGGATTTGCGCAGCCTGCAAGCGTTGCTGCAGAGCACTGCGCAGCTCTTCCGGCAGTTGCGGCAGCAACCACTGGAACATCGGGTGATCCGACCGGGTATGGCCGCTGCCCGGCAAGCCGTGCTCGATCACCAGGCGGGCGAAGGCTTCGCCGAGCTGACGGGTGGTGGCCTGGTCGGCCTTCCAGAAGTCCTTTTGAATGGCGACCAGCATGATCGCCAGCATGTTGCTCTTCACGTGAACGTTCTGCCCCTGCTCGAGGAAGCGATCCAGACCGATCTCGTAGCGATCGTCGACGTACACGGCCTTCACCTCTTCCCAGGCGCTGTCCTTGATGATGTCCGGGTTGGTCACCTGCCAACCCCACAGGTATTCGAGGAATTCGCTGCCCATCGTGCGTGCGCCGGCGTAGTCGTGCTCCATCAGCGCCTTGATCCACGCAGGATTGAGGAAGCGCCCGCGCAACTCGGACAGCAGCGCCTGCTGCAGCGGCTCCAGGCGCACCCGGGTAGGATCGTTGTGCCAGCTGACGAAACTTTCCGGCGGCTGCCCGGCGAGTTGCTCGACCGCCAGGCTCAGGCCGCCGAGGTAGTCGAAGGCATCGTTGTTATCCAGCAACCCGTAGAGGTTGCTGGAGCGGCCGAGGTAAGTGCGCCGCACCTGCTTGAGGTTTTCGGCGAACACCGCCTGAACCGCGCGGCCTTGGTTGCGCAAGCCGTAAGCATGGCCCATGCGTCGCACATAGGCATCTCCCAGCTCGCTACGCTGCTGCCAACTGCCGGAGCGCTCCACCAGATTATTGATGCCGGCACCGTAGGCGCCGGGTGCGACGCCGAACAGGCGCAGGGCGGACAACTCGCCCGCCTGCTCCGGCGCTATGCCGGCGCTCAGGCGACGGGCCGCGTCTTCCACCCAGTGAGCGGCGACCCGATTGACCTCGAGGCTTTCCGTGCCGCCCGCAGTCTGCGCACCGAGCGGCGTCAGGGCAGCCGCGAGCGCCGGGCGCAACGCCGGAAAGTCGCGACGAATGGTTGCGCTGGCGCCATCCAGCGAGAGCAGCACGGCGCGCTCCAGCAGTGCCAGCTGATCGGCATACAGATCGCGGAACAAGCCGGAGGTGGTGAACAGCAGGTCGCGGCGCTGCTCGCCGGCGGCCAGCGGACGCCGCGCGATGCCCTGGACGATGCCGCGGCTGTTCCATTGCGGTTCGACACCCAGCAGGTCGAGACCGAAGGCGATCATCGCCCCCTCGTCACGCACCGTATCGGAGGCCCACAGCACCATTGCCTCACGGCCGTCGGCCGCCATGGGCCGTTGCCGCGCCTGGGCCGCCATCTCGCGACCGATGCTCCAACCGATGCGGCTCGGCAGCAGACTGCTGTCCAGCGCATGGAAGTTGCGCCCGGTGGGCAAGGCCTCGGGCGTGCGAATCGGATCGTTGCCCTTGCCGGGGGCAACGAAACCGCCCTCGAGGGCATGCAGCAAGGCGGTCATCTCGGCGGCCGGTGAATCCACCAGCGCCTGCCGGTGCCGATCGTCGCCCATCGACTGCAACAGCGTGTCCACCGCGTCCCGTTGCCAGGGCTTGCCGAACACGTGCAGCCCCATGGGCATGAAGCGTTCCTGGATGTTGGTCAGGTAGTGGCCGACTTCGTGCACCAGCAGATCGTCGTCCACCTGCTCGAAATCGATGCCCCGGGCGGCCAGCGGCTCGGCCATCGATTCACGCAGCTCGGGTTCCAGGCCGCTGCTGCCCACCAGCCGCTTGATCTCGGCAATGGTCGCGCGCCGCGCCGGCCCTTCGCCCTGTCCGGCGCCGCTCTCGAAGCTCTCGACCAACTGCCGCAGCTTGAGCAGGTCGTCGTACAGCGGCGTCGCCACCAGTGGTGGGGTCAGGTGGTCGATCATCACCGCCATGCCGCGGCGCTTGGCCTGGATACCCTCGCCGACGCCATCGACGATGTACGGGTAGATGCTCGGCAGGTCGCCGAGCACCTGGGTGGAGTAGTCCTCGTCGGTAAGGCCGACCCGCCGCCGCGGCAGGAATTCATAGGTGGAATGGCGCCCCAGGTGGACCAGCGCATCGGCTTTGAAGTCGTCGCGCAGCCAGTGGTAGAACGCCAGGTACTGGTGCGGTGGAGGGAATACCAGATTGGCATGCAGCAGCTCCTCATCCACCTCCCAGCCACGTGGCGGCTGCGGGCCGACGAATATGTTGCCGAAGCGAATGCCCGGCAGCACCAGCTTGCCATCGTGCACCATCACATAGCCCGGTCCCTCGCCCCAGCCGCGCAGCCCCTCGATGCCGGTGGCCGCCAGGGCGGCCACCAGTTGCTGCGCCTGCGCCCAGTCGGCTTCGCCGGGCTGCGCCAGGGCACGCCGGTAGAGCGCCTCCAGTTGCGCCAGCAGGTCGAGGGCACGTGCCCGCGCCGGATGCACGACGCCATCCAGCACGTGGTGCAACTCACTGGAACCGTTGGCCAAGATGTCCGCCGCGACCTCGATCTGCGAGGCGTGCAAAGCGCGCCGCAACTGCGCATTCCAATAGCCGAGCGGGCCCTGGACCATTTCCGCCTGCAAGGCCGCCGGCAGTGTCTTGAACCATGCGCGGTAAGCCGCCCCATCCATGGTTTGCACCTTACGGCTCATTTCGGCCAGGGCGTCGCCCTGTTCCGGCAGGTTCACCCCGCGCGCCTGCAACAGCTCGAGCAGCGCGGTGGGCGATTCCGGCAACGGCCCGGTGTCATAGCCTTCAGCCCGCAGGCGCTGGAGGATTTCGAACAGCGACTGCGGCACATCGAGATTATCGGCGCCGATGTTGTGGCGACCCGGCGGATGGTTGTAGTAGATCAGCGCCACCCGTTTGTCGGCATTGGCCATGCGCTGCAGGCGCTGCCAGCGTTGGATGCGCGCGGTCATCGCCGCTACCTGGGCCGCCAAAGGCTCGCCGATGGCGAAGCGTATGCCGGTCACCGGATCGCTCTGCTGATCACGCCAGGCCGACAGCACCATGGCCTGGCTGGTGCCCTGCAGCTCCGGCATGGCGATCTGGTAGTGCACCTTGTCCCGCGGCAGTCCGTCGCTGGAGAGTTGCCAGGCGACTTCGCTGCGATCTTCCAGGCGCACGCCCTTGAGCACAGGCACGTCCAACTGGCCCAGCAGGTTGGTCACCTGCTCGCGGTGCTCGCCACCGCCGATCACGAAGTCCTGCAGCACGACGACCGCCGCCAGGGGCGGATGCTCGGCCTGCTGCAGCCAGCGCACCGCCTCCAGCGAGCCCTTCCCCCAGTCGGCGAACAGGCTGACACACGCCAGCCCGGCTCCCTGCAAGGCCTGGCACAGTGCGTCGTTCAGGGTTTGGTCGCCGGCCCGGTCGGCACGCCCATGGTCGACGACGGCCACCAACGCGTCCCCCTGCCACTGCAACTGGTCGGCCTGGCGGACCTGCCCATCCTGATAGAAGCGCAGGCTCGCCCGCGCTTGCGGCGGCGCAACCGTCACCGAGGCATCTGCCCGCGCCGCCAGCCAGCCGAGCAAGGCGGCCATGTTCTCCACCCCGCCCGCCAGCCAGTAGCCACGCGCATCGAGCCAGTCGGCCTGCTGCGGATAGCGAGTGCGCTGGCGCTGCAACCACTCGCCCAGATCGCCATCCGGCTTCTGCGCCCCGAGACGCTCGGCCTGCTCACGGGAAGCGAACAGTGGCTGTCCATGGCCACGGCTCAGACGCACCAGGTCATGGTCGCTGTGCAGAATGAACAGGTCGGCCGTTGGCGCGCCCGCCAGCAGCGGTCGCAGGCGCTCCACCTCGCTACCGAAGACACCCGCGCCGAACACCACCTGGGCAGTGCCGAGCCACTCGGCCAGGGCACGGTCGTCCAGTTCGTTGAGCTGTTCCGATGTGCGCGCACTGATGCGCTGCTGCGGATGCTGCCGCTGAAACAGCGCGGCGGCCGCAGCGAATTCCGCGGCACTGTATTGCGAAACGATGGCGTTGATCTGCGCCGCCCGGGTCAGGGACGGCGCCAGCGCCAGCAGTACCAACAGCGTGACGCGCGCGATACGAGCTGTCATGCCCTCTCCAGTTAATGGGGCGAGTGGCAGACAGCACGGCAGGCCAGCCGCAGGACGCGGCTGGCAACGGAATGCCGGGCAAGCCGCCCACCGCGACTGTCCTTGGGAGAGCGGGCTGGTGTCGGGCTTGGTCGACAATCGACTCACCGTTGCGGGGGCAGCTCCAGCTTGGACTGGATTCCCATTTACCCCGGACCTTGATCCGGGCACCGCGCTCTCCATTCGCCAGCCGCCAGGGCTGGACCGGGCGCCACCTTACGCGCCGTCCATGCCAAGTTCAAGCGAGCCTTGAATGGCAGCCGCACGAAGCGCCTGCCGGCTGGTAAGATGGCCGGCCCGCTGTACCGGCGGCAGCGGGCGCCGGCATTTTCGTCGAGCCCAATAGCCCGGTGCGACCTGATCGCCACTCCTTCACTGCCGGTCCGTTTTGATGTTCGAACGACAGCGACTCAAGCACATCCTCACCCTCGGCCTGCCGATCATCGGCGGCATGCTAAGCCAAAGCCTGCTGAACCTGATCGACGCAGCCATGGTTGGCCACCTGGGGGAAAAATCCCTTGCCGGCGTCGGCATCGGCAGCTATGCCAACTTCATGGCCATCGCCCTGGTGATGGGCCTCGGCGCCGGGGTGCAAGCCCTGGTGGCACGCCGGCGCGGCGAAGGCCGCGTCGCGGAACTGGCAGCGCCGCTCAACGCGGGCCTGCTGATCGCCCTCGGCCTGGCCCTGCCACTGACGCTGTTCTGCTGGTGGCAGGCCGCCGCCATCATTGGAGTGCTGTCCGACGATCCAGAAGTACTTCGCATCGGCATCGATTACTTCGAGTGGCGCACCCTGGCGATCTTCGCCGTCGGGCTGAATTTCTCCTTTCGCGGTTACTGGAACGGCAGCCACCGTTCCGGGGTATACATGCGCACCCTGGTGGTCATGCACCTGGCCAACGTCGGCATCAGCTACAGCCTGATCCACGGTCTGTTCGGCCTGCCGGCGATGGGTGCGCCAGGTTCCGGACTGGGCACCAGCATCGCGCTGTACCTGGGCTCGCTGATTTACGCCATGCAGACCTGGCGCAGCGCCCGCGACCAGGGTTTTCTCAGTCGTCGCCCGAAGGAAATCGACCTGCGCGTGCTGCTCCGCCTGTCGCTGCCCAACTCGTTGCAGCAGTTCTTCTTCGCCACCGGCATCACCACGCTGTTCTGGATCATCGGCCAGATCGGTACCGCCGAACTGGCGGTGGCCCATGTGCTGATCAACCTGGCGCTGTTCCTGATCCTGCCCGGCATCGGCCTGGGCATGGCCGCCACCACCCTCGTCAGCCAGAGCATGGGCGAGAGGGACTTCGCCGCCGCGCATCGCTGGGGTTGGGACGTGGTCAAGGTGGCAGCGCTGGGCCTGGCGCTGCTGGGCACGCCGTTCTGGCTGTTTCCCGACCTGATCCTGCGGCTGTTCGTCAGCGATCCGCACCTGCTCGAACTAGGTACCTGGCCCCTGCGCCTGACCGGCCTGGGCATGGTCATCGACGCCACCGCCCTGGTGCTCACCCAGGCCTTGCTCGGTGCCGGGGCCAACCGCACGGTGATGGCGGTAAGCCTGGGCAATCAGTGGCTGTTCTTCTTGCCGCTGGCGTACCTGATCGGCCCGGTGCTGGGCTATGGCTTGCTGGCGATCTGGAGCCTGCAGATCCTGCAGCGTGGGCTGGCATCGGCTATTTTCGCCTTCATGTGGCAGAAGCGCGGCTGGATTCACATCGAGCTTTAGCCCAAGAGCAGCTAGGCTCAGGGTGGCTTACAGGAGGCACCCATGAGTGAAGAACGCGACAATGACCATCAGGACCAACCACTGAGCTTCGGGGAAATGCTGCAAAGCGTGCTGGCCGCCGCCCTTGGCGTGCAGAGCGGAAAGAACCGCGCGCGGGACTTCTCTCGCGGCAAACCCAGCCATTTCGTCATTCTCGGTGTACTGTTCACCGGGCTGTTCGTGCTGACGATCTTCGGCGTGGTCAAGCTGGTCCTGCATTTATCCGGGCTGTAGACGCAGGAACGCCGGAGGCGGTGGGTAACCGCTCCGGCGTTCGGCGTGAATAGTGGCTACTGCTGGCTGACCCAGAATACCGCGGTCGACACCACCAACACGATCAACGCCAGAATGGCAAAGGCATCGACCACGCTGTCTCGGTTGTCCGGCTCGATCTGATCGTTCATGGCTTCCCCTGTTGTTGTGGTTATGAGTTGCACGTCCTTGAGCAGTTAAGACCAAGCCCGCCGCTCCCTCAAGCCGGGAGTTATGCATTGCCGTTTGCTTAGGCTTTAACGTTCTTACCATATACTCAAACATCACTTTTGCGCATAACCATGAGCTGGTATCTTCCCCCGACTCCGTAGGGGTGCGCGGCCGTGCGCGCAGATAAAGCTGTAAGCAGCCTGACGACAGGACATTTATGTACGTATACGACGAGTACGATCAACGGATCGTCGAGGACCGCGTCAAGCAGTTCCGCGATCAGACCCGCCGTTATCTGGCCGGCGAGTTGACGGGCGAAGAATTCCGCCCGCTGCGCCTGCAGAACGGCCTGTATATCCAGCGTTACGCACCCATGCTGCGCATTGCCGTGCCCTACGGCCTGCTCGCTTCTACCCAACTGCGCAAGCTGGCGCAGATCGCCCGCGACTACGACAAGGGCTACGCCCATATCAGTACCCGCCAGAACGTGCAGTTCAACTGGCCGGAGCTGGAAGACGTGCCGGACATCCTCGCCGAGCTGGCGACCGTGCAGATGCATGCGATCCAGACCAGCGGCAACTGCATTCGCAACACCACCACCGACCAGTTCGCCGGCGTCGCCCGCGACGAGTTGGTCGATCCGCGCCCCTGGTGCGAGATCATCCGCCAGTGGTCGACCTTCCATCCCGAGTTCGCCCACCTGCCGCGCAAGTTCAAGATCGCCGTCAACGGCGCCGTCAGCGACCGCGCAGCCATCGAAGTGCATGACATCGGCCTCGAAGCAGTACGCAACGAGCGCGACGAACTGGGCTTCCGCGTTTCCGTCGGCGGCGGCCTGGGCCGTACCCCGATCGTCGGCAGCTTCATCAACGAGTTCCTGCCCTGGCAGCACCTGCTGAGCTACCTCGATGCCATCCTGCGCGTGTACAACCGCTATGGCCGCCGCGACAACAAGTTCAAGGCGCGCATCAAGATCCTGGTCAAGGCACTGACGCCGGAAGTCTTCGCCGAGCGCGTCAACGCCGAATGGGCACACCTGAAGGATGGCCCGACCACCTTGACCGAAGCGGAAGTCCAGCGCGTCGCTCGCTTCTTCGTCGACCCGGCCTACAAGGCGCTGGAGGACCAGGACGGCGCCCTGGCCCAGCTGGACGCCGAGCACCCTGGCTTCGCCCGCTGGCGCGCGCGCAACGTGGTCGCCCACAAGAAGCCCGGCTATGCGGCGGTCACCCTGTCGCTCAAACCCACCGGCACCGCGCCGGGAGATGTCACCGACAAGCAGCTCGATGCCATCGCCGACCTCGCCGACCGCTACAGCTTCGGCGAAGTGCGCAATTCCCACGAGCAGAACATCATTCTCGCCGACGTCGAGCAGGCACAGCTGTTCGCGCTCTGGGGGGAACTGCGCGAACTGGGTTTCGCCACGCCGAACGTCGGCCTGCTGACCGACATCATCTGCTGCCCCGGCGGCGATTTCTGTTCCCTGGCCAATGCCAAGTCGATTCCGATCGCGGAGGCCATCCAGCGCCGCTTCGATGATCTCGACTACCTGTTCGATATCGGCGAAGTGGACCTGAACATTTCCGGCTGCATGAACGCCTGCGGCCACCATCACGTCGGCCACATCGGCATTCTTGGCGTGGACAAGCGTGGCGAGGAGTTCTACCAGGTATCCATCGGCGGCAGCGCCGGTCGCGATGCCAGCATCGGCCAGATTCTCGGCCCAGCCTTCGCCCAGGATGCAATGCCCGACGTGATCGAAAAGGTCATCGCCGTTTACGTGGAGAAACGCGCAGAAGATGAACAGTTTATCGACACCTTCCGCCGCATCGGCATCGCCCCCTTCAAGGAGCGCGTCTATGCAGCGAATCATTAAGAACGGCCAGGTGGTCGACGAAACCTGGCACCTGCTACCCAAGGACGAAACCCTCGATGGCCTCTCCAACAGCGACGACCTGATCGTGCCGCTGGCCTTGTGGCGCGACCACGCCCACGCGCTGAAAGCCCGCGATGGCGGCCTCGGTGTGTGGCTGGACAGCGACGAGGAAGTCGAAGAGATCGCCGACGACCTCCAGTACTTCCAGGTCATCGCGCTGAACTTCCCGGTATTCACCGACGGCCGCCACTTCTCCAGTGCGCGCCTGCTGCGCGAGCGCTACGGCTACAAGGGTGAAGTGCGCGCCATCGGCGACGTACTGCGCGACCAGCTGTTCTTCATGCAGCGCTGTGGCTTCGACGCCTACGCCATTCGCGCCGACCGCGACCCCTATGAGGCGCTGGAAAGCCTGAAGGACTTCTCCGAGACCTACCAGGCCGCCACCGACCAGCCGCTGCCGCTGTTCCGCCGCCGCCCGGCCTGAGCCAGTAGACCTGGAAGCGAAAGCCCTGCACCGCGGGGCTTTCTTATATTGGCATTCCCGCTGCCAGCGACAGTGCTAGCTGCTGGGCCGCCGCCCTGCCCCATGGTGGTTCAACGGCGCGAAGCTCACTGCGCCCGCACGCTGTCCCACGCCACCTGCGCCAACAGGTCCCGGCAGTCGGCCAGATGGGTCTGGGTGCGTCCCGCGAGCCAGTTGCGGGCAAACTCCTGGGTCGGTCCGATCACGATAGACGCGAAGCAATCGTTGGGCATCGCCTTGAACACACCTGCCTCGCGATATTCCCGCAGCACCTCGAGCAGTCGGCGGAAGTGCTCGCGGTTGGCAGTGCGCAATTGCTCACCCAGCTCGCTGGCCTCGACCCGGCCGCGGCTGTGCAGGATGAAGCGTGCCCAATCCGGGTGGGCCACCACCCAGTCGACATAGCTGGTCACCATCAGCCTGATACAGGCCTCGGCCGTCTTCGCCTCGGCGAATCCACGCTCCAGCAGCTCGGCATAGTCCGCGGTTCCGGCCAGGTAGAGCGCACCGATGATGCGCTCCTTATTGCCGAAGTGGTGATACAGGCTGCCGATGCTGGCGCCGGAGCGGTCGCGGATCATTTCGATGGTCGTGGCATCCACGCCCACCTCGGTAATGCAGGCCAATGCGGCCTGGAGTATCTCTTGCTTGCGGGAATTACGGCCCATGGGGCGTCCTTGTGAGCGGTGACGGAAGCACACCTGGCTTGCGCGGCGAGCAAGTCTGCCGGGTCTCGCTGCCCCGAACAAGCACCGACGCAACCCGGCGCAGGGCGAGCTTGGCGAAGCGCGTGTTCCGGCGTTGACTGGCAGGAACGACGTGATCGCGATGCCCGATGCGACCTAGAATAATTCTCTAGAATTAATTTCTAACATTCGTATACTGGCCCGGTGCGCACGCTTGCTCAACCCTCACTGCCAGGAATCTTCCCCATGAGTCAGATGCTGCAAATGTTCAACCAGGTCGGCGCCACCCAGTTCAGCGCCATGATCGGTCAATTCGCCCCCTACTTCGCCAGCATTGCCCCGCAGATGGTCGAACTGCGGCCCGGCTATGCAGAGGTTTCCTTCGCCAAGCGTCGCGAGGTGCTCAACCATATCGGCACCGTGCATGCCATTGCCCTGTGCAACGCTGCCGAACTGGCGGCCGGTGCCATGACCGATGCGTCCATTGCCAAGGGCTGCCGGTGGATTCCCCGCAGCATGGCCGTGGAATACCTGGCCAAGGCCGACGGAGACGTCCGCGCCGTGGCCGATGGCGCCGCACTGGATTGGAGCCAGACTGGAGACATCAAAGTGCCAGTGATGGCGTATGTAGGCGACAAGCCCGTGTTCCGTGCCGAGATCACCATGTACGTCAGCCAGGCGTAGCCGCACTGGCCCGCCGAGTCCCTTTACAGCGAGCAGAGCATCATGACCCAACCTGAAGTCCTCTCCATCGATAACGGCAATGGCCACACCCTGCACTCATCCTGGTTCCGCCCCTCCGGGGAGGCCCACTCGGCAGTCCTGATCGTGCCGGCCATGGGAGTCCCGCAGCGCTACTACGCCCCGCTCGCCCAGTGGCTGGCGGATCGAGGCTATCTGGTCGTCACGTTCGATTACCTGGGCATGGGCCAGTCGCGCAGCCGACCGTTACGGGAGCTGGAGGTGGATATCCTCGATTGGGCACGCTTCGATTGCAGCGCGGCACTCAGAGCCATAGCCAACGAAGCCGGGAACAAGCCACTGTACTGGCTTGGCCACAGCCTGGGCGGGCAGATCCTGCCCTTCGTCGAGCGGCATGAGCGCATCAGCAAGGTCCTGACCATCGCCACAGGCAGCGGCTACTGGCGGGAAAACAGCGTGCAGCTACGGCGCTACGTCTGGTTGTTCTGGTATCTGCTCACCCCGCTGCTGACGCCGCTGGCGGGCTACTTTCCCGGCAAGCGGCTGGGCATGGTCGGCGACCTGCCCAAGGGCGTGATCGAGCAATGGCGGCGCTGGTGCCTGGATCCGGAATATGCGGTGGGCGCCGAGGGCTCCTATGCCCGCCAGGCCTATGCCGCGGTGGCGACGCCGATCGTGTCGATCTCGTTTACCGACGACGAGATGATGTCCAGGCGCAACACCGAGTCATTGCACGGCTTCTACAGGCAGGCGCCGAAAACCTTCAAGCGCATCGCGCCGCAACAGGTCGGCGCGAAACGCATCGGCCACTTCGGTTTCTTCAAACCGCATTTCGAAGAATCGCTGTGGCGCGATCTGCTGCTGCCCGAGCTGGGTTGATCAGCCCAGCTTCACCAGCATCCGCCCGACCTGCCGGCCGGCAAGGATTCGCTCGATCGCCTGGGGCAGCTCGTCCAGGCCTATTTCCTGCGCCAGATCCTGCAGGTTGCCGAGTTTCCACTGCAGCGACAGGCGATCCCACATGGATGCCTTGACCACCAGCGGCAGTTCCACCGAATCGACCCCAAGCAGGTTGACCCCGCGCAGGATGAACGGCAGCACATTGGCCTGGAAAGCGGTGCCGGCCGTCAGACCGCAACAGGCCACACTGGCGCCGTAGCGCAGCGACTTGACCACGTTGAAGAGAATGTCGCCTCCCACACAGTCCACCGCCGCGCCCCACTGCTCCTTAAGCAGCGGCTTCTCGGTGCCCTCCAGCAATTCCTCGCGAGGCACGATGCGATTGGCGCCGAGTTTTTGCAGGAATGCTCCCTGCTCCGCCTTGCCGGTAGCCGCCGCCACTTCATAACCGAGGCTGGCCAGCAGGGCCACGGCGACGCTGCCCACGCCACCAGTGGCGCCGGTGACCAATACCGGACCGGCCGAAGGCGTGAGCCCGGCCTGCTCCAGCTTGTCGACGCACAGCGCCGCGGTCAGCCCGGCGGTGCCGAGCACCATGGCTTCGCGCAGGGACAGGCCCTTGGGGCGCTTGATCACCCAGGCAGCCGGCACTCGGATGTATTGGCCGAAACCGCCTGCGGTATTCATGCCCAGATCGTAGCCAGTAACGATGACCTCATCGCCGGCTGCGAATTCGGAGACGCTCGATTCGCTGACCACACCGGCTGCATCGATTCCCGGCGTATGCGGGTAGCGCTTGGTAACGCCACGATTGCCGCTGGCCGACAGCGCATCCTTGTAGTTCAGCGAGGAATATTGCACGCGAATCAGGACCTCGCCAGCGGGCAGCTCGGCGACATCACGCTCGATTACCTTCCTCTCGAAACCGCCAGCGGCGCCTTCGCTCACTAGCAATGCCTTGAATGTGTTCATGGATTTCTCCTACTGCCAGAAACGTTGCTGATTCAGACGATCCCACCAGGTCAGCAGCACACGGTCCAGCGCCAGGCTGGCCGCAACGCCGAAGCGCTCTTGCAGGCTCTTCTTCTCGGCGTACCGCAGGTGGAACAGCTCGGCGCCCTTTGCCCGCTCGGCCAGGTATTCATCGCTGGTTTTCAGTTCATCGACCAGCTTCTTCTCGAGCGCGGTGACACCCAGCCAGACTTCCCCGGTGGCGATCTCCTCCATGTTCAGTTGAGGACGGTAGCCGGCGACGAAGTCCTTGAACAACTGATGAGTGGTTTCCAGGTCTTCCTGGAATTTTTCCCGGCCCTTCTCGGTGTTCTCGCCGAACACGGTCAGGGTGCGCTTGTACTCGCCAGCGGTCAGCACCTCGAAGTCGATGCTGTGCTTCTTCAACAACCGATGCACATTGGGCAATTGCGCCACCACGCCGATAGAACCGAGGATGGCAAAGGGCGCACTGAGAATCTTCTCGCCGATGCAGGCCATCATGTAGCCACCACTGGCGGCCACCTTGTCGACGCAAACGGTCAACGGAATACCGGCCTGGCGGATACGCGCCAGTTGCGACGAGGCCAGGCCGTAGCTGTGCACCATGCCGCCGCCGCTTTCCAGGCGCAGGACCACCTCGTCTTCAGGGTTGGCCATGCCCAGCAGCGCGGTGACCTCATGACGCAGGTGCTCGTTGGCCGACGCCTTGATATCGCCGTCGAAATCCAGCACGAAAACCCGGGGCTTCTTCTCCCCGGCCTTCTTCGCCTGCTTCGCCGCCTTCGCCTCGGCCTTGCGCTGGGCCTTCAGGCTGTCCTTGTCCAACACCGACTGCTCCAGGCGCTCATGCAGTTCCTTATAGAAGTCATTGAGCTTGTGCACGTCCAGATGGCCGCTGGCCTTGCCGCGCCCCTTGCTGCGTGCCGCGACGATCGCCGCCAGCACCACCAATACGGCCACCAGCAGGGTGACCGTCTTGGCCAGAAAACTTGCGTACTCGACAAAAAACTCCACGCCATCCCCTCCTTCGCTTCAACTACGCCAACCTCTGGCGTCCATGTCGGACAAGCATACCGACGCCCCCCTTCGCGGGCCAGCGAACCCATCTGGCACGGTGAGGATGGACAGAGACCGCTTGCAGTCCAGCTGCGGCAGACGAGCCGATCAATCGCAGTTATGAATTCAAACAAGCGTATGTTTTTTCGTTGACAGCTCACCGCCTGTGCTCATACCCTCGCCTGACTTTCACCGTCCCTGGGTTACAGCGAACGTGGGCAGCATCTACCTGATTCGACATGGCCAGGCCTCGTTCGGCGCCGACGACTACGATGTGCTATCGCCGCTCGGAATTCGCCAGGCCGAAGTATTGGGCCAGCATCTCGGCCATCTCGGTATCGCCTTCGACCGCTGCCTGAGTGGCGACCTGCGCCGCCAGCAAGACACCGGGCAGGCTACCCTGGCCAAGTTGCGCGAGGCCGGCCTGCATGCCCCGGATATCGAGATCGACGCCGCCTTCAACGAGTTCGAGGCCGACGAAGTCATCCGAGCCCACCTGCCTGACCTGCTGAAACTGGAACCCGAGGCCCTGCATATCCTGCGCAACGCCGCCGACCATCGTGCCGAATTTCAGCGCCTGTTCTCCCTCATCATCGGCCGCTGGGTTTCGGGCGAGCACGAAAAGGACGACCTGGAAAGCTGGCAGAGTTTTCGCGAACGGGTCGAAGGCGGCCTGCAGCGAGTCCTTGCGCAGGCCGGCAAGAAAGACCGCATCGCCATCTTCACCTCTGGCGGCACCATCACCGCGCTACTCCAGCTGATCATCGGGGTGCCGGCCATACGCGCATTCGAACTCAACTGGCAAATCGTCAACACCTCGCTCAGCCTGCTTAAATTCCGCGGCCGCGAGGTGGCCCTGGCTTCCTTCAACAGTCATGTGCATCTGGAACTGATGAAGGCCCCGGAACTCATCACCTATCGCTGAGAACCGGCTCATTGCGGCGTCCAAGCCGTAAGAAACTCTGAAAATAAAGGAAGAAACCCATGACCACCGCTGCTGAAATCATCAAAACCATGCAAGCCAAGTTCAACCCCAGCGCCGCAGCTGGTCTGGACCTGGTGTTCCAGTTCAACATCGAAGATGGCGAGAACTACTACGTGGCCGTGAAGGACGGCACCTGCGACATCCAGCAGGGCGACGCGGCCAACCCGAACGTCACCCTGATCATGAGCAGCGACACCATGATGGGCATCATGAGCGGCGAGACCGACGGCATGCAGGCCTTCATGGGCGGCAAGCTGCGCGCTGAAGGCGACATGATGCTGGCCATGAAGCTGGGCGAACTGTTCCCGGCCTAAGCCGTGGCGACATGCCAACCTGTCTGAAAACCGGAGCCCCAGGGCTCCGGTTTTTTTATGCCCGGCCGGAGCAACTGGCAGCCTGCTGCATGAGGCCCGAAGCCCGGTGCTGCGCAGGCGTTCGCCGGCTTCGTCCCGCCTGCAAACAGCTATCACCAGGCCGCCGCGGGATCACGCCACGAGCCGAATCAGGCAGCCTGATCATGAGGCAACACGCTAGCCTATAACGGCTGTCAATGCTTGTGGCTACCCGGCAGCCACATTAGATTAGCCAATAGTCTAGGGCCCCCATCATAAACAGAAGGGATAAACATGGCGCTTACCGATCAGACCATTCGCATCCGCGAAGGCGAGGAACTCGACGCCGAGACCATCGACCGCTACCTCAAGGCCCATATCCCCGGCCTCGAAGGCACCCCGCGCATCAGCCAGTTTCCCGGCGGCGCCTCGAACCTGACCTATCTGTTGCAGTATCCCGGCCAGGAGTTCGTCCTGCGCCGCCCACCGTTCGGCCACAAGGCCAAGTCGGCCCACGACATGGGGCGCGAATTCCGCATCCTTAACCAGCTCAACGCCGGCTTTCCCTACTGTCCGAAGGCCTATATGCACTGCACGGACGAGTCAGTGATCGGCGCCGAGTTCTACGTCATGGAGCGGGTCAATGGCATCATCCTGCGCGCCGACCTGCCGGCCGAGTTGAATCTGGACGAAGCCAGCACCCGCGCCCTGTGCAAGAGCTTCATCGACAAGTTCGTCGACCTGCACAACGTTGACTACCAGGCCTGCGGCCTGGCCGACCTGGGCAAGCCGGAAGGCTACGTGCAGCGCCAGATCGGCGGCTGGAGCGATCGCTACGAGAAAGCCCTGACCCCCGACGCGCCGAACTGGGAGCCGGTGAAAGCCTGGCTCAAGGACAAGATGCCGGCCGACCATACCAAGCCCAGCATCGTGCACAACGACTATCGCTTCGACAACGTCATCCTCAATCCCGACAACCCGATGGAAATCATCGGCGTGCTGGACTGGGAACTGACCACCATCGGCGACCCGCTGATGGACCTGGGCAATACCCTGGCCTACTGGATCGAAGCCAACGATCCGCCACCGGTACAGCTGATGCGCCGCCAGCCGAGCAACGCGCCGGGCATGCTGACCCGCCAGGAGTTCGTCGACTACTACGCCGAACGCGCCGGCATCGAGATCGCCAACTTCGACTTCTACTACACCTACGGCCTGTTCCGCCTGGCCGGCATCGTGCAGCAGATCTACTACCGCTATTTCCACGGCCAGACCCAGGACAAGCGCTTCGCCCAGTTCGTTCAGATGAACAAGCTGCTGGAGATGATGTCCCTGCAGGTCATCGACAAATCTCGGCTGTAAACCGGCTCATCACAAGGGGATTTCCCATGTCCAAAACCACCCTGTTCGACCTCGACGGCAAGATCGCCTTCGTTTCCGGCGCCAGCCGCGGCATCGGCGAAGCCATCGCCAAGCTGCTCGCCCAGCAAGGCGCCCATGTCATCGTCTCCAGCCGCAAGATCGATGGCTGCCAAGGCGTCGCCGACGCGATCACCGCCGCTGGAGGCAAGGCCACCGCGATTGCCTGCCATATCGGCGAGATGGAGCAGATCCAGCAGGTCTTCGCGCAGATTCGCGAGCAATTCGGCCGCCTGGACATCCTGGTCAACAACGCCGCCACCAACCCGCAATTCGGCAACGTGCTGGACACCGACCTGTCTGCCTTCCAGAAGACCGTCGACGTGAACATCCGCGGCTACTTCTTCATGTCCATCGAGGCCGGCAAGCTGATGCGCGAGCACGGCGGCGGCAGCATCATCAATGTCGCTTCGATCAACGGCGTCTCGCCGGGCATGTTCCAAGGCATCTACTCGGTGACCAAGGCTGCGGTCATCAACATGACCAAGGTCTTCGCCAAGGAATGCGCGCAGTTCGGCATTCGCTGCAACGCCCTGCTGCCCGGCCTGACCGATACCAAGTTCGCCTCGGCCCTGGTGAAGAACGACGCCATCCTCAACAGCGCGCTGCAGCATATCCCGCTCAAGCGCGTGGCCGACCCGAGCGAGATGGCCGGTGCCGTGTTGTACCTGGCCAGCGATGCCTCCAGCTACACCACAGGCGTGTCGCTGAATGTGGACGGTGGCTACCTTTCCTGAGTAGCCATACCCCATGAGAAAGGGAGCCCGCTGGCTCCCTTTTTCGTTTCCGACAGAGGCGCTATTGCCATTCCTCCAGCGCCTTGGTCGCCGCCGCATTCATCGGCTGCGCCAGCAGGCCGGTGGGCGACAGGCTGACGGCATAGGTCGCGCCATCGGCGGTGGGCAGGTAGGTCACGCGTTGCGCCTGGGGATCGAACAGGAACAAGTCACGCTGGCTCAGCCGCAGCCAGCGCCACAAGTCGACGCCGTATTTGCTCTCAGCCAGGCTCACCTGGGTGTGCTGGGCCAGCTCTTGCTGTTCGATGGCCAGGAAGCGCCCCGAGAGCCGCTCCAGACGATATCCCGGCTCCAGCCCGATCAGCGCGGCCAACCCCTTCCACTGCAGCATTCGTACGTCCAGTTGCCACAGGTCGCCTTCGAGAATCTCGGTACGCTCCCGGCCCTTTTCCGTCAGGCTGACGCTATAGCGCTGCGGACCATCGGCGCGGAAACTCAGGGTCACCAGCGGTTCGGCCGCAGGCAATGGCTTGTAGCTGGCCAGGTCGTAGGCAACCAGCCCACCGAGCCCGGCAACCGCCAGGAAAGCCAGGCCCAGTGTGCCGCGCAACCAACCGAGCAGCCAGTTGCGCCCCAAGAGGATACGGGCCGCGACCAGCGCCACCAGCAGAGCCAGCAGCGCTATGAACCAGGCCAGACCGTCATACTGCATGAACTCAATTCCTTATGCGTAAAAATGCCGGCATTATGCTCAGCAGCCTCGCAGCCGGCCAGTCGTGGCGCTGCACAATTGGACACAGGTCGTCTTTTTTCATGCCCTTTCCCCTAGAGTTCGGTGTCGATCCCTCGGTTCTGCTCATTCTTGCCCTGGTGGCCTTTCTCGCCGGATTCATCGACGCCATCGCCGGCGGCGGCGGCCTGCTGACCATCCCCGCACTCCTGACCGCCGGTTTACCGCCGCACCTGGTGCTGGGTACCAACAAGCTGTGCGCCACCTTCGGCTCGGCAACCGCCAGCTACACCTTCTACAAGCGCAAGCTGTTCCATCCCCGGCAGTGGCGAAACGCACTGCTGGCCACCGGCATAGGCGCCCTGCTCGGTGCCGTATTGGCCCAGTGGCTACCAGCGGAGTGGCTGAATCGAATGCTGCCAGCGGTGGTATTCGGCTGCGGCCTCTATCTGCTGTTCGGCAAGACACCAGAGGCACCGCTATTGGCCGACGCGCCTGTCGCGCAGGGCCGGCAATGGCCCCAGGGGTTGGGGCTGGGTTTCTACGACGGCGTGGCAGGCCCCGGCACCGGAGCCTTCTGGACGGTGAGCAGCCTGCTGCTCTACCCGCTCGACCTGGTCCGGGCCAGCGGCGTGGCACGCACCATGAACTTCGTCAGCAACGCGGCGGCCCTGGCAGTATTCAGCGTCTCGGGCAATGTGGCCTGGCTGCTCGGTATCGGCATGGGGCTGGCATTGATGGCCGGTGCGTTCCTCGGCGCACGCACGGCCATCAGCGGCGGCGCCAAGTTCATTCGTCCGGTATTTATCCTGGTGGTGTTGACCCTGACCGCGCGCCTAGCTTGGCAGCACTGGTTCGGCATGGCCTAGGCGGCGAGCCAGATAGAGGTCAATCAGGTAGCGCGCGATGGAACGCTGTGCCGGCAACGGCGGCAAGGCATCGAGGGAGAACCATCGCGCATCCTCGATTTCACCGGGTTGCGGAACGATGTCTCCGCCCGCGTATTCGGCGTGAAAGCCAAGCATCAGCGAATGCGGGAACGGCCAGCCCTGGCTGCCGATGTATTGCAGGTTGCGCACTTCGACACTGACCTCTTCACGTACTTCCCGCGCAACACACTCCTCCACCGACTCGCCCGGCTCGACGAATCCGGCCAAGGTGCTGTAGACGCCGCTGACAAAGCGTGGCGAACGGGCCAACAGGATTTCGTCGCCCCGGGTCACCAGCACGATCATGCTTGGCGACAGGCGCGGATAGTGCGGCACCTCGCAACGAGGGCAATGCATGGCCCGCTCGCCGGGCAACAGTTGCATGGCGCCACCGCAACTACCACAGAAGCGATGATGCCTGGCCCAGGTACCAATCTGAGTGGCATAGCCAAGCATCTTGAACGTATCGGCATCCGCTTGCAGAAGGAACTGCCGCAACCCCTGCCAGGCCGCACCCGGTACCTCGGCGGGATATTCCAGCTCGAGCAGGTAGACCGCCTCGCCATCGAACCTGCCGAGCCCATGCTCGGCAAGGATCGGCAACTCCTGTCGCTTCAGCCATTCGCGCGGAAAGAGCACGCCATTGCTGTCGGCGAGGAACTGCTGGCGGCAGTGCGCCAACACCCAGCCACCGGGCTGCGCGATATCGCTCGGACCGGGCTGCCAGCGCATCACGCAGCGACCGGCAAACCGAGGGCGCGCACGCTCTCGGCGGCCAGATCGAGCACGCTCGGCTGGGTTTCCGGACGCAGCACCGCACCGCCTTCCAAGTAGTACTCCAGACTGGTCAGCGCATCGGCGAGGGTTTCCAGCATCTGCTCGGAAGGCATCTGCTGGGTTTCCAGCATTTGCTTCTCGATATATTCGGCGCAAGAGCCGACCAGCAGCGCCGCCCGCTCCTGACCGAGGAACCAGAGCCCACCGCGAACCGCTTGCAGGCTGATCGGTACGTTGGCCAGGTGCAGTTTCTCGCCATTGGATTCCAGGTAGGCGGTGATGGCGCGCTTGGCCAATGCCAGCCCCGCCTGCGCCTCGCCGATTACCACGATGCGTGCCTCGGTCAGCTGGTGATTGGCGAAAGATTCCGCCTCCTGACCAGGCTGTGCGGCAGCCGGGCGGCTCTCGCGTCCGCCGTCGCGCTCCAGACTGGCCACCATGCTTTCCACGTAGAGCACGGCCTCAGCCAGCCTGTGCAGCGCTGGCGGCTCCACTTGTAGGCTCTCGCTCCAACCGGCGATGACCGGCAGTTGTGCCTGCAGCGCGTTACCCGCCGAGGTCAGGCCTACCATGCCCAGGGTTTTCGACAGCTTGCCGAGCAAGGCATGCAAACCGCTCAGGCTCTCTGCCTGAACATTGCCTCGCTCGATCAGGTCGAGGGAGTCCTTGACACTGGCCAGCTCCTCGCGGATCGCCGAGGACAGCGAACGCATCACCGCCTGTCCCGGACCTGCCAGGCGCTGGTATTCCTCTTCCAGCAGGTGGTCGGTGAACGGCATGGAGTTGAGGCCGAATACCTGGCGCAGCTGCGTCGCCAGAGGTCCGTTGCTGTCGGCCAGCGCGATCAGATACAGCAGCTCCTTCAGCAAGCTGCGCGGTGCTTCGTATTGGGGGTTGCTGATCAGTTGCTTCAATTCGCGATCGATGCGCGAAAACAGCTGCTTGCGTGACTTGCGGGACAGCAGTTGGCCATCCGCCTGCGCCTCGACGGCTGCAGCGCCGATCCAGCACAGGCGACCGCGGGGATCGTTGGCGAACAGGCCATCCATGCGGCTGAGTGCGCGCCCCATCAGCTTCAAGCTGGCATGGGGGTTCTGCTCGCGAATGAAGCCCAGCAGGCCGACCTGGTACATGTGCCGCAGACGCCGGGCTTCGCTGGCACGCGCCGCAGCATCCAGCGTCGGCGCGGCCGTGCGCGGGCGCGCCTGGTCGAGACGCACGCTGAAGAAGAAGCTCTCCGGCAATGGCGGTTGGCCGCCGGCCTGGCGCAGGTCGTTGATGGCCGGAAGCAACAACTCGGGCATTTCCTGCCGATGGTTGTCGACGTTCTCCAGATAACGGCGCAGCACATAGAGCGCATTGCTCAGCGCAGCCAGTTGCCCGTCGCGCTCTTCCCCGGCGCCGGCAGGAATGTCGGTGGCCTGCTGCAAGACTTCCTGAGCGAGCAATTCGGCGCCCGCCAGTTCGATCAGGTTGAGCGTGCCGCGCACCTGTTGCAGGTTTTCCACTGCTTGCTGCAGCAGACTGCCATTGTTGCGCTCGGCGATGAACTGCTCAAGGCTCTGTTCGGCCTCCTCCATGGTGGCGAACAGCTCATCGCGTACCAGATTGAGAGACGTGGCTCCGGTAGCCATAGTTAGGGCCTGTTATCCATTAGTTTTAAGACCTGCATCAGTCGGCGAATTCCGGCTTCTGCTTGCTCATATGCGCCGCCATGGCAACCCGCAGGTCGGCCGACTGCAGCATGGCCGCGTTCCAGGTGGCGACGTACTCCAGACCATCGTCGACGCGATGGTCGCGCATATAGCGAATCATTTCCTTGGTGCCACGTATGGCGATCGGCGACTTGGCGGCAATCTCGCGGGCGATACCCATGACGCCGTCGAGCAGCGCCTGCTGGTCGGCGTAGGTGCGGTTGACCAGACCGATGCGTTGCGCTTCCTCGCCGTCGATGGTGCGCCCGGTGAATGCCAGCTCGCGCATCATGCCGTCGCCGATGATGCGCGGCAGGCGCTGCAAGGTACCGACGTCCGCCGCCATGCCCATGTCGATCTCCTTGATGGAGAACTGCGCATCCTGGGTGGCATAGCGCATGTCGCAGGCAGCGACCAGGTCGATGGCTCCACCCAGGCAGTAGCCCTGGATGGCCGCCAGCACCGGCTTGCGGCAGCGATCAACGGCGTTGAAGGAAGCCTGCAACTCAAGAATCTTGCGGCGCAAGGCGTCGGCATTACGGCCGACGTCCTTGCCCATCTGGCTACCGGCCTGGGCCAGCAGCATCAGGTCTATGCCTGAAGAGAAGTGCTTGCCTGCGCCCGACAGTACAACGACCCGCGCCTCATCGGTGGTATCGATCCAGGCGAAGATGTCGATGATCTCGCACCAGAAGTCAGCGTTCATGGCGTTGACCTTTTCCGGGCGATTGATCGTCACGTGGGCGATCTTGTCTGCCAACTCGACACGAAAGGCTTTGTAGTCGGACACGGCAGTCGTCCTCGATAGCAGATGCGCATAGGCGCGAAGATTATAGTTATATAACCGGTCAACTATAACAAGCACGGCATAAAAGTCGAACCTACCCATTGTGACGCAAGGCACGGGGCTGTACTTCAGTACAACTTTTATATGCAGCGTTAACCGTTTGATCTGCCTGGAGTCTAGCCGACAAGCCGTATTCGTTCGATAAGGCCGCCGCGCTCTACCACGCGGCGATGTCGAGACGCGGCTGGCGAAATGTCATTAGCATACGACAGAAGCGCCCCGACGACCGCCTCAGCCGAGCTACTTGATGCAGTCGACGGTATATACCCGCCCCTCGGGGCCGTCCTGGTATTGCAGCCCGTGCACGTCCGAGTCGAAGCCAGGGAAGCCATGGTCGAAGGTATTGGCGAACTCCAGATAGTCGATGATCGACCGGGTCGCCTCGGTGAAGCGCTCTCCCGGCATGATCAACGGGATACCCGGCGGATACGGCACCAGCATCACCGCAGCGATGCGACCCTGCAGCTGATCGACGGGCACGGCCTCGACCTCGCCGCGCACCAGCTTGTCGTAGGCGTCGGCCGGCTTGATCGCGACTTCCGGCAGCACGGTGTACATGCGCTTCATCGACTTGGCCGTGGCGTTGTCGCGGTAGCAGCCATGCAGCTCGTCGCACAGGTCGCGCAAGCCCATGCCCGCATAGCGCGCCCCGCCGGCCTGGGCAATGGAAGGCAGCGCCTCGGTCAACGGCAGGTTGGCGTCGTAGTGGCGCTTGAACTCCAGCAATTCGGTCAGCAGCGTACTCCACTTGCCCTTGGTGATGCCCATGGAAAACAGCACCAGGAAGGAGTACAGGCCGGTCTTCTCCACCACCAACCCACGCTCCCAGAGGAACTTGCTGACCACCGCGGCGGGAATGCCCCGCTCATCCAGCTTGCCGCCGGCCGTCAGGCCCGGCATGGTCAGGGTCACCTTGATCGGATCGAGCAGCACGTAGTCCTCGGCCACGTCGCCGAAACCATGCCAGTCGGCCTGCGGCTGCAGCAACCAGTCGCCGGTGGCGACGCTGTCCGCGCCTTCTGCCTGCGGTGGCTGCCAGATGCCGAACCACCAGTCGTCCGCCGCCAGGTTTTGCCGCAGATTGGCCAGGGCGCGGCGGAAGCTCAGGGCTTCATCGAAGGTTTCCTGGATCAACGAACGCCCGGCGGGCCCCTCCATCATCGCGGAAGCCACATCCAGCGAAGCCAGGATGCCGTACTGGGGCGATGTGGAAATATGCATCATGAAGGCTTCGTTGAAGCGGTGCCGATCCAGCTGGCGAGCGCCGCCGTCCTGCACGTGGATCATCGAGGCCTGGCTGAAGGCCGCCAGCAGCTTGTGGGTGGAATGGGTGGAAAACACCAGTGCGCCGTTGTCGTCGCGACTGGTCCCCATGCCATAGCGCCCCTCGTAGAACTCATGGAACGCCGCATAGGCATACCAGGCCTCGTCGAAGTGCAGGACCTCGACGCTGTCGCCCAGGGCCTGCTTGATCAGCTCCGCGTTGTAGCAGAGGCCGTCATAGGTGGAGTTGGTCACCACCGCGAGCTTGACCTTGGGCGCCCTGCCCCTGGCCAGCGGGCTCGCATCGATCTTCGCCTGGATCGACTCGCGGGAGAACTCCGACAGCGGGATCGGCCCGATGATGCCCAGTTCGTTGCGCTCGGGGGAGAGATACAGCGGGATGGCCCCGGTCATGATGATCGAATGCAGGATCGATTTGTGGCAGTTGCGATCGACCAGCACGAGGTCATCGCGGCCGACCATCGAGTGCCAGACGATCTTGTTGGCCGTCGAGGTGCCATTGATCACGAAGAAGGTGTGGTCAGCGCCAAAATTGCGCGCGGCGCGGCCTTCGGCTTCGGCCAGCGGGCCGGTGTGATCGAGCAGCGATCCCAGCTCCGGCACCGAGACCGAGAGATCGGAGCGCAAGGTGTTTTCGCCGAAGAACTGGTGGAAAGCCTGCCCAACCGGGCTCTTGCGATAAGCCACGCCGCCGCCATGGCCGGGGGTGTGCCAGGAATAGTTGGATTGCGCGGTGTGCTGCACCAGGGCCTTGAAGAATGGCGGCAGCAAGCCGTCGAGGTAATTGCGCGCGGCCCGGGCAACCTGCCGGGCAAGGAACGGCACGGTATCTTCGAACAGGTAGAGGATGCCGCGCAACTGATTGAGGTCGGCCATGGCCTCGGCCGGCGCGTTTTCGATGGTCACCTGCTCGCCGAGGGCGAAGATCGGTAGTTGTGGCGCACGCGCACGGGCGACGCGAATCAGCTCGACCATGTCCTGGAGCAAATGGCGGTTTTCCCCCGCCCCCTCCGCAGCAACCAGGATGCAGGCAAGACCATGATGGGTCGAAGCGACGATGCGCCCTTCGGCAGAACTGGCAGTGGAAAGGATGCTGAAACCGTCCTTGGCCAACTCTTCGGCAATGGCCCGCACGCGATCGCCGGCCACGGTGTCGGCCTTGATGTCGCGGTGAACGATAAGGACGGGGAAGTTGAGATCTTTATACATTGTGGCGTCCTGAAGGCGGTGGACCCCCGGTCCACCTATCCGCTCAGGGTAGAGTCTCGCCCGAACGGGCGGAACCCCCAGTGCCGCAAGCTGTAAGAAAAGGTCGCAAAGACGGCTTCAGGCTTCCGCTTCGACGGGCGATTCCAACTGCGTCCACAGCGATGCGCCGCCAGCGGCCTTCTCGATGGCGGCCAGGCGCGCGACATGGGCCGCCACCTCGGCCTCGCTCGCCCGGACCAGGCGGGTGCGCGGCCTATCGGCTGCCAGGCGACGAATCGGACTCGGCTGTGCCCGGCCGCCGCTGTCGCCCTCGCCCGCTTCTCCAGCCAACGACAGGTGCGTTTGCCCGCCGGTCATCGCCAGATAGACGTCGGCGAGGATCTCGGCATCGAGCAAGGCGCCGTGCAGGTCGCGACCGGAGTTGTCCACGCCATAGCGCTTACACAGTGCATCGAGGTTGTTGCGCTGGCCCGGATGGCGCTCACGGGCCATCAGCAGGGTGTCGAGCACACTGCAGTGCTCGACGATATCGGAGCGATCCTGCTGGCCAAGCAAGGCGAATTCGTTATTGATGAAGCCAACGTCGAACGCCGCGTTGTGAATGACCAACTGGGCGCCCTTGATGAACTCGAAGAATTCATCAGCGACATCCTTGAAACGCGGCTTGTCGAGCAGGAACTCGTTGGTGATGCCGTGGACCGCGATGGCGCCCTCGTCGACCTCCCGATCCGGCTGCAGGTACACGTGGTAATGGCGCCCGGTCAGGCGCCGCCCCATCAGCTCCACACAACCGATTTCGATAATCCGGTGACCGTCGGTCACCGGCATGCCGGTGGTTTCAGTATCCAGTACGACGCTGCGCATGCTAATCCTGTGTATCTATACGGGGGTACGTTTGGCCGCGACCACGCCGCGATTGGCCAGAAGGTCGGCGCGCTCGTTGCCGGGATGCCCGGTATGCCCGCGCACCCACTGCCATTTCACCTGATGACGCTGCACCTGCTCGTCCAGGGCCATCCATAGATCGGCATTCTTCACCGGCTGCCGGGCGGCGGTCTTCCAGCCACGCTTCTTCCAGTTGGGCATCCATTCCTGGATGCCACGCATGACGTACTCGGAGTCGGTGACCAGCTGCACGTCGCAAGGACGCTTGAGTTCCGCCAGGGCGCGGATCGCCGCGGTCAGCTCCATGCGGTTGTTGGTGGTCTCGGCCTCGCCACCCCAGAGTTCGCGTTCGACGCCCTTGCACACCAGCAAGGCCCCCCACCCACCGGGACCGGGATTGCCCTTGCAGGCGCCATCGGTGTAAATCTCGACCTGATCAGCCATTCAATTCAATGCTCGTGTCTACTTCTACTGACCTTGGCCAGGGGCATCGGCACCAGCTTGCCGACCGGCTCGCGACGGGTCTGGCGCAGTGGACGCAGGCCTACCACCAGCTTGCGCGCCACCAGCAGATAGAAACCCGCCCCCGGTGGCTGGAAGGCACCGCCCCAGGCTTCCATGCGCGCCAGGCGGGCCTGCCAGGCGCTGGAAGCAAGCGGCGGACGATAGCATCCGTAGCGGCGTTTCTCCAGCGCGAAACCGAGCAGGTTCAGCCAGTCGCCGACCCGGCGCGGCGAGATGCAACGTGCCCGACGCAGCACATCGCGGGCGAAATAATGCCTGAGTCCCCAACTGCTCAGCGGGTTGATTCCGACAATGATCAGATGCCCGCCGGGACGGACACTGCGTGCCGCTTCACGCAACAGGCGGTGCGGGGAAAGGCAGAAGTCCAGGCCGTGCTGCAGCAGCACGACGTCCGCGGCGTGTTCGCCAAGCGGCCAGGCCTGCTCGTCGCAGACGACTTCCACTCCCGCGATCGGCGCACCCAGGCAGACCCCGCGCTGTATCTGGCCGATGCCGGGCGGCAACTCGGTCGGCAATCCGTAGTGCACCAGGTAGCCGCCGAAGTGGCTGCCCAGTTCATCCTCCAGCATGATCCGTTCCTCGGCCAGCAATTGCTGGCCGAGCGAGCCGGCAAACCACTCCCGGGCTGCACCGATAAGTGCCAGCCATTCCGGATCGGCCTGGGCAAACGCCTTGTCGTTCATCAGAAATCTCCAAGGTGCGACGTGCCTTTGATTACAGCTTAGCGATACGCTCTTGTGGCGTAAGCGACCAACGGAGCCAAGCCATGATACAGATCGACGCCCTGCCCGCCTTCACCGACAACTACCTCTGGCTGTTGCAGGACGGCGAAACACGGCGCTGCGCAGTGGTCGATCCCGGCGATGCCGGCCCGGTACTGGCCTGGCTCGCCGAGCATGACGGCTGGCAATTGTCGGACATCCTGATCACCCACCATCACCCGGACCACATCGGCGGGGTACGGCAGTTGAAGAGCGCCTGTGGCGCCCGGGTCATCGGTCCGGCGCGGGAAGATATCCCGGTGCGCGACATCGCCTTGGGCGAAGGCGATCACATCGACGTGCTCGGCCTGCAGTTCCAGATCATGGAAGTGCCCGGGCATACCCTCGGCCACATCGCCTACTACCTTGATGACTCGCAACGCCCCTTGCTGTTCTGTGGCGACACACTGTTTGCCGCCGGCTGCGGCCGGCTGTTCGAGGGTGCCCCGCAGCAGATGCACCGTTCCCTGAGTCGCCTGGCCGCGCTTCCCGATGCGACACTGATCTACTGTACCCACGAATACACCCTGAGCAACCTGCGCTTTGCACAGGCGGTCGAGCCGCAGAACCAGGCCATCGCGCGCCGCCTCGACGAGGTCGGCGCATGGCGCGCCGAAGGCCGGATGAGCCTGCCTTCGCAACTGGCCCTGGAGCGGGCGACCAACCCCTTCCTGCGCACGGAGGTACCGGCGGTGCGGGAGCGGGTAGCCGAGCATTTCGACGAGTCGCCGCAGTCTGCCGAAGAGGTTTTTGCCAGCCTGAGACGATGGAAGGACCACTTTTAAAACGTGCGCCGGGTCACTGTAAGTCTGGCGAAAACTTGACCACCCCGGGGTGCGTTCCTAGAATCGCCCGACTTTTAACGTCTGGAGCAGTTCCCCAGCCAATGTCGTCGCCAACTAGAAAAGCCATTATCCGAGACGCATTGACACGGGCCAGCAGAGTTCTCGTCGCGACACTAGCCGTCAGCCTGGCCGGTTGCCAGGGGTTCGGCGGCCTTGACCAGGAGCCACCCGGCAAGGAGACCGACCTCGCCGTCAGCCTCGATCAACAACCGGAGTGGCTGACCCTGCCGATCAAGCCAGACGCCCCCGAAGATATCTGGGAGCGCATGCGCAGCGGCTTCAAGCTGCAAGACGAAATCAGCATCAACCCGCGCATCGAACACCAGCGGCTGTGGTTCGTCAGCAACCCCAGCTTCATCGAAAAGGCCTCCGAGCGCGGCAGCCTGTACATGCACTACATCGTCGAACGCCTGGAAGAGCGCGACATGCCGCTCGAACTGGCCCTGCTGCCGATGATCGAGAGCGCCTACAACCCCTTCGCCTATTCACACGCCAACGCGGTGGGCCTCTGGCAGTTCATTCCTTCGACGGGACGCCATTTCAACCTGCGGCAGACCAACTGGTACGACGGCCGGCGCGACGTCACCGCCTCGACCAACGCGGCCCTCAACTACCTCTCGCGCCTGCATGACATGTTCAATGGCGACTGGCTGCTGGCCCTGGCCGCCTACAACGCCGGAGAAGGCACGGTCAGCCGCGCCATCGAGCGCAACGAGCGACTGGGCTTGCCCACCGACTACTGGAACCTGCCGCTTCCCAAGGAAACCCAGGACTACGTGCCCAAACTGCTGGCCCTTTCGCAGATCGTGATGGCGCCGGATGCCTACGGCATGAACCTCGACCCGATAGCCAACGAACCCTATTTCGAAGTCGTCGAGGTCAAACACAGCCTCGACCTGTCGAGAGCGGCGAAAATGGCGGAAGTCGATGAGGACGAACTGTACCAGCTGAATCCCGCCTTCAAGAAACGCATAACCCTGGATGGGCCGCAATTCCTGCTGGTCCCTACCGACAAGGCGGAACTGCTGGCCGCCAACCTCGCCCTGATGTCACCCCAGGAGCTGGTCGACTGGCAGGAATACCAGGTGCGTCCAGGCGATAGCCTGCATGCCATCGCCAACCGCTACCAGCTGACCGTGAATACCATCAAGGAAATCAACAAGCTGCGTAGCAACAACCTACGGGTGGGCCAGTTGTTGAGCATTCCGGCCTTACCGGGCGTCAAGCCGCAGACGTTGACCCAGGACATCGCCAGGGCAAGCGCTGTGCAGCCGCACAACTATCGCGTGCGTAGCGGCGACAATCTCTGGCAGATTGCCAAGGCCAACAATGTCAGCGTCAACAACCTGAAGCGCTGGAACCGGCTGTCGGGCAACGCCCTGAAGGTCGGCCAGGTATTGCGCCTGAACGGCGACGGTGCCACCGGCCGCCTCGCCAGCGTCAATACCGAGGAGCGCCAGGCAGTGACCTACTACAAAGTGCAAAAAGGCGACTCGCTCTACCTGATCGCCAAGCGCTTCAAGGTCGACATGCAAAAGCTGCAGCGCTGGAACCCGCGCAACCGCACCCTGCTCAAGCCAGGACAAACGCTGACTCTCTACCTCGGCGAGTGATTCAGTCGCGTCAGTCGCGCTTGCTCAACGCCGCCAGGCAACGTCCGGTCAGTTGGGTGAAACGCTGGAAGGCCACGAATTGCTCATGCTTGAGCGCCCGACCGGAAAGCCGGCAGTCGGCGTAGAGCACTCCGATCTTTCTTCGTTCAGCGATCAGCGGCGCGATGAAGAACATACCCTGCCCCAGCAACTGGCGCATCGGCTGGGTCACCAGCTCGTTGAGGCTATAGCTGGCCGGCACGCCCATCCACAGCGCTTCTTTATCGCGCAGCACATAGCTGAATATGTGCGGTTGTTCGGCCTGCTCGGCGGGCAGGACGAAATTCTCCAGCCACTGCTCGGTACCCTCTCCCACCACCCGCTTGGCTCGAAAACTCGTCTGCCCGTCGGCCAGCACGCAGAGCATCACCCGCTCGAGGCCAGCTCCCTGGTGCAAACCCTTGAGCAGCGTATCGAGGATCATGGTGACGTCGCCGCGCTTGGAGACCATCATGCCCAGGTCCTGCAGAGCCTGCTGCAATATCAGCAGATTGGGTTGCAGCAACCGCGCCTTGCGCTGAGTCTGCTGCAAGCGAACCTGCTCGGGGTCGGTATTGGGTATCAGCTTGCAAAGCTTGCTGGCACCAAAGGTGGTGGCAACCTTCACGGTTTCGTCGGCACTGGCCAGCACTTGCTGCATCGCATCCTCGTGACTGACGCCGATGAACTCGGCCAATTCCGCGACCAGGCTCTCCATCTCAGGCGAGTCCCAGCCATCCAGCGCCGCCTCGCTGATGCGCACGCCAAGACTCACCGAACGCACCGCCGGGTCGCCCAGGCTACTGCTGTGGGCCAGGCTGGCGATGTCACCGAGGTTCCAGCTCTTCACCAGACCCTGGGTCAGCTGGCGGAAGCTGGTTCCGAGCACTTCGCGCACCGCCTCCTCCGCGATTACGCCGGGCTGCGCCAGGGCACTTACCAGCTCGTCGGCCTGGTCGCCGCCGCACCCCCAGAATGCCAGCTCGCCGACACTGTGCAGCAAGGCCGCGATGAACACCTCTTCCTGGTGCTTGGAAAGCACGTAGCCGGCGATATTGCGGGCCTGCACGGCAGCATGAAAGGAGCGCGCCAGGAGTTCCTGCAGTTGTTCCCGCGGTGCATTGGCTAGCAGGCTGTCGATCAGACTGACCGACAAGCCGATCAGGCGCACATTTTCGAAGCCGATCAGCACGATGGCCCGGGAAATCGTACGGATGTTCTCCTGGGAGGGGTTGTAATACACGCTATTGCCGACCCGCAGCACCTTCGAGGTGAGCGAGGCGTCTCGCAGCAACACATCGGCCAATTGATGCACCGAAGCTTTCTCTTCCTGGGAAAGGCGGTGCAAATCCTGCACCACTGCGGCCAAAGCGGGCAATTCGGCCTGGTTCAATCGTTCGATCCAGGCCTGCAAGCCATGACTGCGTTCGCCCAAAATATAAACCTCGCCATGTTTTGTTCGAGTGTAGTCAAATCGCCGCCATGGCTGTGGAACTCCTTGCTCGCGAAAGCACGGCAGGGCCGCGCCCAAGCCAAGCTTTTTCCTGCCGATACAAGCTGTTACTGTACCAGCATAGAAGCCCGAAAGCCGCCACGGACCGGATCTCCCGCCTGATGCGTCCCCTGTTCCTGCTGCTCCTCAGCCTGGTCATCAGCTTTCCCACCTTCGCCGTGGTTAGCGAGAGCCATGGCTATGCACAGTTCGGCACGCTCAAATATCCGGCCAGTTTCACCCACTTCGACTGGGTGAACCCGGACGCCCCCAAGGGCGGCACCCTGCGCATCATGGGCTATGGCACCTTCGATACGCTCAATCCGTACACGCTCAAGGGCACCAGCCCGGAGGCGACTGCCAACTTCCTGCAATACGGCGTCAACGGCTTCAACGAACCGCTGATGGTGGGAACCGGCTCATACGATCCGTCAGGCGACGAGCCGGCGTCCAGCTACGGCCTGATTGCCGGCAGCATCGAATACAGCGACGAACGGAGCTGGGTGGTCTTCAACCTGCGGCCGGAGGCACGCTTCCATGACGGCCAACCGATCACCGCCTATGACGTTGCCTTTTCCTACCGGCTGCTCTTGCAGGACGGCCATCCGCAGTTCCGCACCACCCTGCAGGAAGTCAAGCGGGTCGATATCCTCGGCCGCCACCGTATTCGCTTCGTCTTCAAGCGTGCGGACAATGCCCTGCTGATCCTGCGCCTCGGCGAACTGCCGGTGCTGCCCCAGCACTACTGGCAGGGCCGCGATTTCAAGGCGACCACCTTCGAGCCGCCGCTGGGCAGCGGCCCCTATCGAATCATCGAGGTGGTACCGGGTCGCCGCCTGGTCTACGAGCGGGTCAAGGACTGGTGGGGCGAGAATCTGCCGGTCAACCGCGGCAAGTACAATTTCGATCGGGTCGAGGTCGAGTTCTACCGCGACAATCATGTCGCCTTCGAGGCGTTCAAAGCCGGTGAGTTCGATTTCTATATCGAGCATCAGGCGAAGAATTGGGCCAATGGCTACCGCTTTCCGGCCGTTACCCGCGGCGAGGTGATCCGGGCGGAAATTCCCCACCAGATCCCCACGCAGACCCAGGCACTGTTCATGAATACCCGCCGCCCCCTGTTCGCGGAACGCAAGGTGCGCGAGGCGATGGGGCTGATGTTCGACTTCGAATGGACCAATCGCACTCTGTTCAACAGCGCCTACACCCGCGCCAAGAGCTATTACCCGAACAGCGAGTTTTCTGCCGCCGGCAAGCCGGAGGGGCATGAATGGCTGCTGCTGTCGCCCTACCGCAAGCAATTGCCGACACGCCTGTTCAACGAGCCGTTCAGCATGCCGGAAACCAACGGCAAGGGCATCCCGCGCGAAACCCTGCGGCGCGCCTTGACCCTGCTCGCCGAGGCCGGCTGGAAGCCATCCGGTCAGCGCTTGCTGAACGAGCGTGGGCAGCCGCTGCATTTCGAGATCATGCTGGTCAACCCAAGCCTGGAGCGCATCCTCCAGCCGTATCGGGAAAACCTGGAGAGCATCGGCATAGACGTCAGCCTGCGCACGGTCGATCGCGCCCAGTACAAGCAGCGCCTCGACCAGTTCGATTTCGACATGATTCTGCTGACCCTGCCACAATCGCTGAGTCCGGGCCTGGAGCAATGGCTGTATTTCCATTCCAGCCAGGCGAACGTCAAGGGTGGCAAAAACTATGCGGGCATCGCCCATCCGGTGATCGATGCGATGCTGGAGAAACTGCTGGCGGCACAGACCCGCGACGAACAGGTGGCCGCCACCCGCGCCCTGGACCGAATACTGCTCTGGCAGCACTACTCGATACCCAACTGGTACATCAATCACCACCGCCTGGCATACCGCAACCGGTTCGCCTTCGTTACCACGCCGCCCTACACGCTGGGTCTGCGCGCCTGGTGGCTGAAGCCCACGGAGAACACTCGATGATCCGCCCCCTGCGCTCCTTTCTGTTCAACGGCAGCGCCGCCATGCTGCTGTGCCTGAGCGGCCTGGCCGCGGCCGCGCCCAAGCACGCTTTGACTCTTTACGACGAGCCACCGAAATATCCCGCCGACTTCGAACATTTCAGCTTCGTCAATCCCGACGCGCCAAAGGGCGGCACCCTGCGCCAGGCGGGTTTCGGCAGCTTCGACAGCTTCAATCCGTTCATCAACAAGGGGGTTGCCGCCGACGATATCGGGCTGATCTACGACACCCTGACCTACCACAGCCCGGACGAGCCCTTCACCGAATACGGCCTGCTCGCGGAAAAAATGGAGAAGGCAGCGGACAACACCTGGGTCCGCTTCTATCTCCGCCCCCAGGCCCGCTTCCATGACGGCCAGCCGGTGACCGCACAGGACGTGGTGTTCACCTTCGACATGCTGATGAAATATGGCGCCCCGCTGTATCGCGCCTACTATGCCGACATCGCCAAGGTCATCGCGGAGGATGAGCACCGGGTGCGTTTCGACTTCAAGCACACCGACAACCGCGAACTACCGCTGATCCTGGGACAGCTCTCCATTCTGCCGCAGCACTGGTGGACCGCGCTGGATGACAGCCACGCGGCACAACAACCGCGGCTCGGCGACGACGGCGTTGCCGAAAGCATCGAAGCGAGCGAAGACAGGGAGCTGACAATCAAGCTCGACGAAGAGGCGCAGTTCCACGATGGAGACCCGATTACCGCCGAGGCGCTGGCACTCAACCTCCGGGCCGCGGCACGCTCCGCAGAAGCGACAAGCGCCCCCTTCAAACTGATCGAGGACTATCGCCAGGACGGCGAGAACACGTTGAAACTGGTGCTGCGCGGCAGTGGCCACGAAGAACTGCTCGGCGCGTTGAAGCAACTTCGCTTGCTTCCGCAGAAGCGCAAGTTCAACAGCGCCAACCTCGAAGTCCCACTGGGTAGCGGCCCCTACCAGATCGCCGAGGTCAGGGCCGGCCGCTCGATCCGCTACCAGCGAGTCAAGGACTGGTGGGCCAAGGACCTGCCGGTCACCCGCGGCTTCTACAACTTCGACAAGATCCGCATCGACTATTACCGCGACAACACCGTGGCCCTCGAGGCCCTCAAGGCCGGCCAGTTCGACTACTGGCTGGAGACCAGCGCCAAGAACTGGGCAACCGCCTATGAAACCCCGGCCGTGCAGCAGGGCCGATTGATCAAGGACGAAATCGTCAACCACAACCCGGTCGGCATGCAGGGGTTCATCTTCAACATTCGCCGTCCGCTGTTCCAGGACCGCCGGGTTCGCGAGGCCCTGGGTTTGCTGTTCGACTTCGAATGGACCAATCGGCAGCTCTTTAACGGCGCCTATACGCGCACCGAAAGCTACTTCGACAACTCCGAACTGGCTTCGTCGGGCCTGCCGGACCCGGAGGAGCTGAAACTTCTCGAACCGCTGCGCGAGCAGATTCCGCCACAAGTTTTCGTCGAGGAATTCCGCGTACCGGTCAGCGACGGCAGCGGCATCATCCGTGAGCAGAAGCGCCGCGCCTATCAGCTGTTGCAGGAGGCCGGCTGGCGCATCGAAGCCGACCGCATGGTAGACAGCCAAGGCAAACCGGTGGTGATCGAGTTCCTCTTGGCTCAGACGGAGTTCGAGCGTGTGCTCCTGCCGTACAAGCGCAACCTGAGCGAGTTGGGAATCGATCTGCAGATCCGCCGGGTGGATGTGTCGCAGTACATCACCCGCTTGCGCTCGCGGGACTTCGACATGATCGTCTCTGGCTTCGGCCAGTCGAACTCACCGGGCAACGAGCAGCGTGAATACTGGCACTCTTCCAGCGCCGACAATCCGGGCAGCCGCAACTACATCGGCCTGAAGGACCCGGCGATCGACGTACTGGCCGAGGGGCTGATCAACGCCGATTCACGGGGCAGCCTGGTGATCCATACCCACGCCCTCGACCGTGTGCTGCTCTGGGGGCACTACGTGGTACCGAACTGGCATATCAAGACCTGGCGCGTGGCCTACTGGGATCACCTGCAGCGCCCACCGCAGTCGCCCCAGTACGATATCGGCCTGATGACTTGGTGGAGCAAGCCCGCCGCAGTAGAGCAGCCGGCTGAGATCCCTGCGACAGACTCGGAGCACTGACATGCTGTCCTACATTCTCCGTCGCCTGTTTCTCATCATCCCCACCATTCTCGGCATTCTGCTGATCAACTTCGCGATCATCCAGGCCGCCCCCGGCGGCCCGGTGGAACAGATGATCGCCAAGCTGGAAGGCTTCGACGCCGCCGCCGGCGGTGCCACCGGGAGGATCTCCGGTGGCGGCGCAGAGGTTTCCGTCGCCGGCTCGTCCAGTTACCGCGGCGCACAGGGCCTGGACCCGGCAATGATCGATGAGCTGGAAAAAATGTACGGCTTCGACAAGCCGGCACCAGAGCGCTTCTGGATCATGCTGAAGAACTATCTGCACTGGAACTTCGGCAAAAGCTTCTTCCGCGACGCCAAGGTCACCGACCTGATCCTGGAAAAGATGCCGGTGTCGATTTCCCTGGGGCTGTGGAGCACGCTGATCACCTACCTGGTGTCCATTCCGCTGGGGATCCTCAAGGCCACCCGGCACGGCAGCCGCTTCGATGTCTGGAGCAGCATAGCCATCGTGGTCGGCTACGCCATTCCGGCGTTCCTGTTCGCCATCCTGCTGATCGTGCTGTTCGCGGGCGGCAGCTACTGGAACATATTTCCTCTCCAGGGCCTGACGTCGAATAATTTCGATGAGCTCAGCTTCTTCGGCAAAGTCATCGACTATTTCTGGCACCTTGCGCTTCCGGTCACCGCCCTGGTGATCGGCAACTTCGCCACCCTCACCCTCCTGACCAAGAACAGCTTCCTCGACGAGATCAACAAGCAGTACGTGGTCACGGCACGAGCCAAGGGGCTCACCGAAAATCGTGTGCTTTACGGCCACGTGTTTCGCAACGCCATGCTGATCATCATTGCCGGCTTCCCCGCCGCCTTCACCGGTATCTTCTTTTCAGGCTCCATCCTGATCGAAGTCATCTTCTCCCTCGATGGTCTCGGATTGCTGGGCTTCGAGTCGATCGTCAATCGCGACTACCCGGTGGTGTTCGGCACGCTCTTCATCTTTTCCCTGATCGGATTGCTGACCAAGTTGCTCAGCGACCTTTCCTACACACTGGTCGATCCACGCATCGACTTCGAAAGCCGGGAGGGTTGACCATGGCGCTCTCTCCCATCAATCGTCGACGCCTCGACCGCTTCAAAGCCCACAAGCGCGGCTGGTGGTCGCTATGGCTATTCCTCCTGCTATTCACCCTGAGCCTCGGCGCCGAATTGATCGCCAACGACAAGCCGCTGGCCATCCGGTACGACGGTCATTGGTACTTTCCGGTATTCCAGCGCTACCCCGAGACCACCTTCGGCGGCGAGTTTCCGCTCGAGGCCAACTACAAGAGCCCCTACATCCGCGAGCTGATCAGCGAGAAAGGCGGCGCCATGTACTGGCCGCTCATACCTTTCAGCTATGACAGCATCAACTACGAGCTGAAAGTGCCTGCCCCAGCACCACCTTCCGCGGAGAACTGGCTGGGCACCGACGACCAGGCGCGGGATGTGCTCTCGCGGGTGATCTACGGCTTTCGCATATCCATCCTGTTCGCCCTTACCCTTACGCTCTTCAGTTCGATCATCGGCATCTTCGCGGGCGCGCTGCAGGGCTTCTACGGCGGCTGGATCGACCTGACCGGGCAACGCTTCATGGAAATCTGGTCAGGGCTACCGGTGCTGTTCCTGCTGATCATTCTTTCCAGCTTCGTGCAGCCGAACTTCTGGTGGCTGCTCGGCATCATGCTGTTGTTCTCCTGGATGACGCTGGTGGATGTGGTGCGTGCCGAGTTCCTGCGCGGGCGCAACCTGGAGTACGTGAGGGCCGCGCGAGCCTTGGGCATGCAGAACGGAGCGATCATGTTCCGCCACATCCTGCCCAATGCCATGGTCTCGACCATCACCTTCATGCCTTTCATCCTGACCGGCGCCATCGGCACGCTTACTTCCCTGGATTACCTAGGGTTCGGCTTGCCGGCCGGCGCCCCCTCCCTGGGCGAGCTGGTCCATCAGGGCAAATCCAACCTCCAGGCACCCTGGCTGGGCATCACCGCTTTCTCCGCGCTGGCACTGATGCTGATGCTGCTGGTGTTCATCGGCGAAGCCACACGCGACGCCTTCGATCCGAGGAAATGAAATGAGCGAAAACCTGATCGAAGTGCGTGATCTGTCGGTCGAGTTCGTCGCCGGCGGGCAGGTGCAGCGGGCGGTGGACAGCGTCAGCTTCGACATTCGCAAAGGCGAAACACTGGCCCTCGTAGGGGAAAGCGGCTCGGGAAAGTCGGTTACCGCCCATTCCTTTCTACGTCTATTGCCCTACCCTGCGGCCCGTCATCCGTCCGGCAGTATCGTCTACCAGGGCCAGGACCTGCTCAGAGGCAATGAATCCCAACTACGTGCTATCCGCGGCAACCGCATCGCCATGGTTTTCCAGGAACCGATGACCTCGCTGAATCCACTGCACACCATTCAGAAGCAGATCAACGAAGTGCTGGCGCTGCACAAGGGGCTGACCGGCAAGGCCGCCACCGAACGTACCCTCGAGCTGCTCGAACTGGTGGGCATTCCCGAACCGCGCAAGCGGCTCCGGGCCTATCCCCATGAACTGTCCGGCGGGCAACGGCAACGCGTGATGATCGCCATGGCGCTGGCCAACGAGCCCGAGCTTCTTATTGCCGATGAACCCACCACCGCACTGGACGTCACCGTGCAACTGAAAATCCTCGAACTATTGAAGGATTTGCAGGCCCGCATGGGTATGGCGCTGTTGCTGATCACCCATGATCTGAACCTCGTCCGGCGAATTGCCCATCGCGTATGTGTCATGCAGCAAGGTCGCATCGTCGAACAAGCGTCGTGTGAGGAACTGTTCCATGCACCGCAGCATCCCTACACCCAGGAATTGCTCGGTGCCGAACCCAGCGGTGACCCGGTGGCGAGCCCGCCGGGTGACCCCTTGTTGGAAGTCGACGATCTACGCGTGTGGTTTCCCATCAAGAAGGGTCTGCTCCGCCGTACCGTCGACTACGTGAAAGCGGTGGACGGTATACGCTTCAGCCTCCCCCAGGGCCAGACCCTCGGCATCGTTGGCGAAAGCGGCTCCGGCAAGTCCACCATGGGATTGGCGATCCTGCGACTGCTTGGCAGTAAGGGCGCCATCCGTTTTCAGGGGCAGGCGCTGGACAACCTGGATCAGCGGCGGGTGCGCCCGCTGCGCAGGCAAATGCAGGTGGTATTCCAGGACCCCTACGGCAGTCTGAGCCCGCGCATGTCAGTGGCTGAGATCGTCGGAGAAGGTCTGCGCATCCACCGCATGGGTACGAAAGCGGAGCAGGAACAGGCAATCATCGACGCGCTCCTGGAGGTAGGTCTGGACCCGGAAACCCGGCACCGCTATCCCCATGAGTTTTCCGGCGGGCAGCGGCAGCGAATTGCCATTGCCCGGGCATTGGTACTGAAACCGGCGCTGATTCTGCTGGACGAGCCCACCTCGGCGCTCGACCGCACGGTACAGCGACAAGTAGTGGAGTTGCTGCGGGGCCTACAGGCCAAGTACAACCTGACCTACCTGTTCATCAGTCATGACCTGGCGGTGGTCAGGGCACTAAGCCACCAATTGCTGGTGGTCAAGGAAGGTCGGGCAGTCGAACAGGGGCCGGCCCAGGCGATATTCGCCGCGCCGCAGCACAGCTATACACAGCAGTTGCTGGAAGCCGCCTTCATGGCGCCAGGGGCTGTCGATTAACTAGAAGAGGAAGGAACGCACATGGGTTTTCTCGCCGGTAAGCGCGCGCTGATCGTAGGCGTCGCCAGCAAATTGTCTATCGCCTCCGGCATCGCCGCGGCTATGCATCGGGAAGGCGCCGAACTGGCCTTCACCTACCAGAATGAAAAGCTCAAGGGGCGTGTGGAAGAGTTCGCCGCCGGCTGGGGCTCGGGGCCCGAGCTGTGTTTTCCCTGCGACGTCGCCAGCGATGAAGAGATCGCAAAGGTCTTCGAGGAGCTGGGCAAGAAGTGGGACGGCCTGGACATCATCGTGCACTCGGTCGGTTTCGCGCCGGGCGACCAGCTCGATGGTGACTTCACCGAGGTGACCACCCGCGAGGGCTTCCGCATCGCCCACGATATCAGTGCCTACAGTTTCGTAGCCCTGGCCAAGGCCGGCCGCCCCATGATGAAGGGCCGCAACGGCAATCTGCTGACGCTGTCCTACCTGGGCGCCGAGCGCACCATGCCCAACTACAACGTAATGGGCATGGCCAAGGCCAGCCTGGAATCCGGCGTGCGCTACCTGGCAGGCAGCCTCGGACCGGAGGGCACTCGAGTCAACGCCATATCCGCAGGCCCCATTCGCACACTCGCGGCCTCGGGCATCAAGAGCTTCCGCAAAATGCTGGCCGCCAACGAGCAGCAGACTCCGCTGCGCCGGAACGTGACCATCGAAGAAGTCGGCAATGCTGGCGCCTTCCTCTGCTCCGACCTGGCTTCTGGCATCAGCGGCGAGATTCTTTACGTCGATGGCGGCTTCAACACCACCGCCATGGGTGCACTGAACGACTGATCCAGCAAGCAGATAATAAAAAACCCGCCTAGTGCGGGTTTTTTATTGCTTGAGGCAGCGCGCTTATCAGAAGCGCTCGATCTCGGCGTGGGCTTCCAGATAGCGGCGGAAGGCAGCAAAATCCTGCTGCCCCATGCGCGAAGCCAGGAAACGACGATACATGATCTTCTCCTCCTCGCTGGCCAGAACCTTCTCAGGCTCGCTGACCCCGCTCAGACGAATCACCACGTAGTCCCCATTGGCCAAGGCCACCCCGGCATAGCTCGGCTGCTCGGCGGACTCCGGCTTGGGCATGCGGAAAAGCTCTTGCAGCACCACAGGCTCCAGGCCTTCCTGGTTGCGCGTGGCCGCCTCAACCACCTGCCAATCCTTGCCTTGCTCCTCGCCCTTGCGCAGGTCAGCCAGCAGCGCCTCTCCCTTGGCTTCGGCCGCCTCGCTCGCGCGCTGCTTCACCAACTGTTCGCGAATGCTCGCCGCGACCTGATCCAGCGGCAACTGCTCTGGCTTGTGATGCTCCTTCACGCGAACCACCACCACGGTTTCCGGGTCGAGTTCGATAGCGCCACTGTTGGCGCCGTCTTCCAGCACTTCCGGACTGAACGCAGCCTGCAGAACCTGGCGATTAGCAGCAAGCCCTTCGCCGCCCTCGCGGCCGAATGCCTTGCTGACCTTGACCTCGAGCCCCAATTCCTGGGCCGGCTGGGCAAGATCGGACGCTTCGAAAGCGGCGTTCTCCAGGTCCTTGGCAGCCTCTACGAAGCGTTGCTCGACCTGCTGCGCCTTCAGCTCGCGCTCAAGTTTGTCACGCATATTGGCAAACGACGGAACCTCAGGCGCCTGAACCCCCAGCAGCTTGATCAGATGCCAGCCATAGGCGCTGCGCACTGGCTTCGATACTTCATCCTGCTTCAGGGCATACAGAGTCTCTTCGAACGCCGGGTCGTAGACGCCAGGGCCGGCAAAACCCAAATCGCCGCCTTCGGCAGCAGAACCGGTATCCTGGGAAAACTCCTTGGCCAGCGCGGCGAAATCCTCACCCTGCTCCAGCCGTTTGGCGATCTCATCGATCTTTGCCTTGGCTTGGTCCTCGTTCAGGTCGTCACCCACTTCGATAAGGATGTGAGCAGCCTGGCGCTGTTCAGCCAGGTTGGCGACTTCGTTCTGATACATCTCCTTCAAGGCCGCCTCGTCTACCTCGACCTTGTCGAAGAACGCGTCCTTCTTCAGTTCGACATACTCAAGGACCACCTGCTCCGGGCTCATGAACTGCTCGGCATGCTTATCGTAATAGGCCTTGACGTCCTCATCGCTTACCTCGACCGACGCAGTGTCGGCCGGCACCTTGAGGGTGGCGAAATCGCGGGTCTGCCGTTCCAGGCGAGCGAAGGCTTCCACCTCCTCATCGGTGACAAAGCCGCTGCCGGCGATACCAGCACGCACCTGCCCCATCAGCATCTCTTGCTCGAGCATGCGGCGGAACTGCATGCGGGTGTAGCCCATCTGGCGAATGACCTGATCGAAGCGTTCGGCGCTGAACTTGCCGTCGACCTGGAACTCAGGGGTCTGCAGGATCAACTGATCGACTGCTGCCTGGGAAAAGCCAAAGCCGGCTTCGTGGGCGCTCTGCAACAGCAGCTGGCGCTCGATCAGCCCTTTCAGCGCGCCCTCGCGCAGCAGCTTGTCATCCAGCAGCGAAGCGTCGAAGTCTTTGCCGAACTGCTGCATCAACTGCCGGCGTTGCATATCCACCGCCTGGCTCAGTTCGTTGAGGCTGATCTCCTCTCCATTTACCTCAGCGGCGCTCTGCTTGTTGCTGGTGGCCTTGAAGATGGCATCGAAGCCGGTAAAAGCCAGCAGCACGACGATAACGCCGATGATGGTCTTGGCAATCCAGCTCTGTGAATTGTCCCTGATGTTCTGCAGCATGCGTCCCCCAGAAACGGCCGTAGGAATTGACGGCCGCGCAGCGCGGGTAGAGTGTCTGAAAAGAAGAAGGCGCATCCACTGGATGCGCCTTCTAGTAACTGGCGGAGCGGACGGGACTCGAACCCGCGACCCCCGGCGTGACAGGCCGGTATTCTAACCGACTGAACTACCGCTCCGCAGCCAGGGCAGGCGTGGTGCCCGACCTGGTAGGACAAGGTCCGGAAGGCGCTTAGTTAACGGCGTCTTTCAGGGCCTTGCCAGCTTTGAAGCCCGGGATCTTGGCAGCAGCGATGTTGATCGGCTTGCCGGTCTGCGGGTTGCGACCAGTGCGCGCAGCGCGCTCTTTAACGGCGAAAGTACCGAAGCCAACCAGCACCACGGAATCACCAGCCTTGAGAGCGCCAGTGACGGATTCGATCACAGCGTCCAGCGCACGGCCGGCAACAGCTTTCGGGATATCAGCAGATGCGGCGATTGCATCGATCAGTTCCGACTTGTTCACTCTAAGTCCCCTTATTTCTGATGAGTATGTTTCTTAGTTTTTGGTGTAAGCAAAGCGGGTGCTGGTTGGCCTGCCGACACACAAAGAGCCGCTTTATAACAAGGGCTCGAAAAATGTGTCAAGGAAGCCCCCCGGCTAATGCGTGCTGATTCGCTCCTTGGAGTCAGACTCGCGCGTGTCATCCTTTGCAACCATCTCCGGAGCCGCGTCAGGCAAGGGCTCCGGCGCGTATTGCAGCGCAATTTGCAGGATCTCGTCAATCCATTTAACCGGTTTAATCTGCAGGTCCTGCTTAATATTCTCAGGAATCTCTTTCAAATCACGAACATTCTCTTCGGGAATGATCACGGTTTTGATTCCACCGCGGTGAGCCGCCAATAATTTTTCCTTCAGGCCGCCAATGGCCAATACCTGACCACGCAGTGTTATCTCCCCGGTCATGGCCACATCAGCACGCACTGGAATCTGCGTCAGTGCTGACACCAGCGCAGTACACATGCCAACCCCGGCACTCGGGCCGTCCTTGGGCGTGGCCCCTTCGGGCATGTGAATATGGATGTCTCGCTTCTCATGGAAATCCAGAGGAATACCCAGACTCTTGGCTCGGCTGCGCACCACCGTAAGCGCCGCGGTAATGGACTCCGCCATGACGTCGCCGAGGGAGCCGGTCTTGGTCAGTTGCCCTTTGCCAGGCACGACCGCCGCCTCGATGGTCAGCAATTCACCACCCACCTCGGTCCAGGCCAACCCGGTCACCTGGCCGATCTGGTCCTGCTGTTCCGCCAGACCGTAGCGATACTTGCGTACACCAAGGAAGTGCTCCAGCGAATCCGCCGTCACCATGACCTTGAACCGCTTCTCGCGCGCATGCTCCTTCACTGCCCGACGACATACCTTGGCAATCTGACGCTCCAGCCCGCGCACACCGGCCTCACGGGTGTAGTAGCGAATCATGTCGCGGATCGCGCCTTCTTCGAACTCTAACTCGCCCTTCTTCAGGCCATTGGTCTGGGTCTGCTTGGGGGCCAGATATTTGACCGCGATATTGACCTTTTCATCCTCGGTGTAGCCAGGGAGCCTGATGACCTCCATGCGATCCAGCAGTGGTGCCGGAATGTTCATCGAGTTCGCCGTACAGAGGAACATCACATCGGAAAGATCGTAGTCGACCTCAAGGTAGTGATCGTTGAAATTGTGGTTCTGCTCCGGATCCAGGACCTCGAGCAGGGCCGACGCGGGATCGCCACGCATATCGCTGCCCATCTTGTCGATTTCGTCCAACAGGAACAGCGGATTGCGCACGCCGACCTTGGTCATGCGCTGGATCAGCCGTCCGGGCATCGAGCCAATGTAGGTCCGCCGATGGCCACGAATCTCGGCCTCGTCACGCACACCGCCGAGAGCCATGCGCACGAACTTGCGGTTGGTCGCATGGGCAATCGACTCGGCGAGAGAAGTCTTACCGACCCCGGGAGGACCCACCAGACAAAGGACCGGGCCCTTGATCTTCTTCACTCGCTTTTGCACGGCGAGATATTCGAGGATGCGCTCCTTGACCTCTTCCAGACCGTAGTGGTCGGCGTCGAGTATGGCCTCCGCCTTCGCCAGGTCGAGACGAACCTTGCTCTCGGCTTTCCACGGCACATTCACCAGCCAGTCGATATACGAGCGCACTACCGTCGCCTCGGCAGACATCGGTGACATCTGCTTGAGCTTGTTCAGCTCCGCGGTAGCCTTGGTATGCGCCTCTTTGCTGAGGCCCGCATTTTCGATGCGCTTTTTCAGGTCATCGAGTTCGTTGTGCCCCTCATCGATGTCGCCCAACTCCTTCTGAATGGCCTTCATCTGCTCATTCAGATAGTACTCACGCTGGCTGCGCTCCATCTGCTTCTTGACCCGCCCGCGAATCCGCTTCTCGACCTGAAGCAGGTCGATCTCAGCGTCCAGCAAAGCCAGCACGTGCTCCACACGCGCCGCCAGATCGGTAATCTCGAGGATTTCCTGCTTCTGCTCGATCTTCAGCGCCATATGTGCAGCCATGGTATCGACCAACCGGCTCGGTTCATCGATGCTGTTCAGCGAAGACAGTACTTCGGCCGGAACCTTCTTGCCGAGCTGCACGTATTGCTCGAACTGGCTGAGCAGGCTGCGGACAAACACCTCCGCCTCGCGATCGGCCGCTTCCACCTCTACGATCAGCGCGACTTCGGCCCGACAGTGTCCATCCACTTCGATGAAACGCTGGATATCGCCCCGCTGCTCGCCTTCCACCAGCACTTTCACAGTGCCATCAGGCAGCTTCAGCAACTGCAACACGGTCGCGACGGTGCCCATGCGATAAAGGGCATCCTCGCCCGGATCGTCATCGGCGGGGTTCTTTTGTGCCAACAGAAGAATTTGCTTGTCGCCAGTCATGGCAGCTTCAAGCGCTTCGATTGATTTTTCCCGCCCGACGAACAGCGGGATAACCATATGCGGATAGACCACCACGTCGCGCAGCGGCAGGAGAGGCAATTCGATGGTTGTCTTCATGTTTTCGGCTCTAGCGGCCATACGACCGTAAACAGATGGGATTACCCTTCACCCTAAGATGGGGGTAGCTCCCGGAAAAAACAAGCATTGAGGGCAGCAAAAGCAAAGGGGCCCGCAGGCCCCTTGCTGTGTCGCACAAAACGATCAAGCGTCCGGCGCTGCCTTCGCTTGCGGCTCGTTGTTTTCGTAGATCAACAGCGGCTTTGAGGTGCCTTCGATAACGCCTTCATCGATAACCACCTTGCTGACTTCCGTCTGCGACGGAATCTCATACATGGTATCGAGCAGAATGCCTTCGAGGATCGAACGCAATCCGCGGGCACCGGTCTTGCGCTCCAGCGCACGGTGGGCAACCGCCTTGAGGGCGTCAGGACGGAACTCCAAGTCCACGCCTTCCATTTCGAACAGTTTGTAGTACTGCTTGGTCAGCGCGTTCTTCGGTTCGGTGAGGATTTGCATCAGTGCCGCCTCATCCAGCTCGTCAAGCGTGGCAATGACCGGCAGGCGACCAACGAACTCGGGAATCAGGCCAAACTTGACCAAATCATCCGGCTCCACCTCGCGCAGCGCCTCGCCGACGCGCTTGCCAAGCTCCTTGCTCCGCACTTCCGCACTGAAGCCAATGCCACCTTTGGTGGAACGGTTCTGAATGACTTTCTCCAGACCAGAGAATGCTCCGCCGCAGATGAACAGGATGTTGCGCGTATCCACTTGCAGGAACTCCTGCTGCGGATGCTTGCGCCCGCCTTGCGGCGGAACAGAGGCCACGGTGCCTTCGATGAGTTTCAGCAGTGCCTGCTGTACGCCCTCGCCCGAGACGTCGCGGGTAATCGACGGGTTATCGGATTTGCGCGAGATCTTGTCGATTTCATCGATATAGACGATGCCCATCTGGGCCTTCTCGACGTCGTAGTCGCACTTCTGCAGCAGCTTCTGGATGATGTTCTCGACGTCTTCGCCCACGTACCCGGCTTCGGTCAGGGTCGTAGCATCGGCGATGGTGAACGGCACATTGAGCAGTCGCGCAAGCGTCTCGGCCAGCAAGGTCTTGCCGGAGCCGGTGGGGCCGATCAGCAGGATGTTGCTTTTGCCAAGCTCCACATCGTCTTTCTTGTCACGTTGATTGAGGCGCTTGTAGTGGTTGTATACAGCGACCGCCAGCACCTTTTTCGCACGCTCCTGACCGATCACATACTGGTCGAGGATGGTGCTGATCTCTTTCGGTGCAGGCAGCTTGTGCGCACTGCTCTCGGCCTGGGCTTCCTGCACCTCCTCGCGGATGATGTCATTGCACAGGTCGACGCACTCGTCACAAATAAAAACCGAGGGGCCGGCAATCAATTTGCGCACTTCATGCTGGCTCTTGCCGCAGAAGGAGCAATAAAGCAGCTTGCCGTTGTCCTCGCCGTTGCGGGTGTCAGTCATTCGATCGATCCAATCCGGTAGGCTTGCAACACAAGATGAAGGCAAATGCGGGTATTTTCAAGCCCGCGGTCTAGCCTGGCATCGCCCGGCCAGCCAAGACGAAACGCGTCAACCCGCCAGTTGGCGCTGGCTGAGGACCTGGTCGATGAGGCCATACTTGACGGCTTCTTCGGCACTCATGAAGTTGTCACGATCTGTGTCGCGGGCAATCACATCAATCGGCTGACCGGTATGAGCAGCCAATATCTTGTTCAGACGCTCGCGAATGGTAAGAATTTCACGGGCATGGATCTCGATGTCCGAAGCCTGCCCCTGGAAGCCACCGAGGGGCTGATGGATCATCATGCGCGAGTGCGGCAGGCAATGGCGCTTGCCTGCCGCGCCACCGGCCAGCAACAGCGCGCCCATGCTGCAGGCCTGGCCGATACAGATGGTCGACACGTCCGGCTTGATGAACTGCATGGTGTCGTAAATAGACATGCCCGCAGTCACCGAACCACCCGGCGAGTTGATATACAGATGGATGTCCTTGTCCGGGTTCTCAGCCTCAAGGAACAGCAGCTGCGCCACGATCAGGTTGGCCATGTAGTCCTCGACCTGGCCGACCATAAAAATCACCCGTTCCTTCAACAGGCGGGAGTAGATGTCGTAGGCGCGCTCACCGCGGGCGGACTGCTCGATCACTACCGGCACTAGGCCGCCGGCTGCTTGGATATCAGGTACTTGCATCATTGGATTGCGGGACATGTCCGGCGATCGCTCCCTATGGTCATATCACATAAACGCATAAGCCAGCACAAAGGCTGGCTTATGGTGTGCTCGAACGAGGTGAAGAAATCAGGCGGCTTGCGAAGCTTCCGCCGGCTTGACCGCTTCTTCGTAGGAGACCGATTTGTCGGTCACTTTGGCCTTCTGCAGGACAGTATCTACAACTTGTTCTTCCAGTACAACCGAACGCACCTCGTTGAGCTGCTGGTCGTTCTTGTAGTACCAAGCCACGACCTGTTCCGGCTCCTGGTAGGCCGAAGCCATTTCCTGGATCAGCTCACGCACACGGGCCTCGTCAGGCTTCAGCTCGAACTGCTTGACCACCTCGGCAACGATCAGGCCGAGCATTACGCGACGCTTGGCTTGCTCGGTGAACAGCTCCGCAGGCAACTGGTCCGGCTTGATGTTGCCGCCGAACTGCTGCACAGCCTGGACACGCAGGCGATCGATCTCGCTGTCGATCAGCGCTTTCGGCACTTCGACCGGGTTGCTTTCGATCAGGCCGTCCATTACCTGGCTTTTCACCTTGGACTTGATGGCCTGGCGAAGCTCGCGCTCCATATTCTTCTTCACTTCGGCGCGGAAACCTTCCAGTCCGCTTTCCTTGATGCCGAACTGAGCAAAGAACTCTTCGTTCAGCTCAGGCAGCTTGGGCTCGGAAACGCTATTCACGGTCACGGTGAACTCGGCGGTCTTGCCGGCCAGATCGAGGTTCTGGTAGTCCTCGGGGAAGGTCGGGTTGATTACACGCTCTTCACCCGCCTTGGCGCCCACCAACGCATCCTCGAAGCCCGGAATCATGCGACCGGAGCCCAGCACAAGGGCGGTACCCTTGGCGGAACCGCCAGCAAAGGCCTCACCGTCGATCTTGCCGACAAAGTCGATGTTGAGCTGGTCGCCATTCTGCGCTTCGCGCTCGACCTGCTCGAAGCGGGTATTCTGCTTGCGCAGAATATCCAGCATGTTGTCGACATCCGCTTCGCTCACCTCAGCCTGCAGACGCTCGACAGCCAGGCTCTCGAAGCCGCCGACCTGGAACTCGGGGAATACTTCGAAGGTGGCGATGTATTCCAGATCCTTGCCCTTCTCGAACACCTTCGGCTCGACGGCCGGGGCACCAGCCGGGTTCAGCTTCTGCTCGACCACGGCTTCATAGAAGGTGGCCTGGATCACATCGCCCAGCGCTTCCTGGCGAGCCGCGTCTTCGTAACGCTGGCGGATGACGCTCATCGGCACCTTGCCGGGGCGGAAGCCAGGGATCTTGGCGCGACGGGCGGTCTGCTGCAGACGCTTGTTGACTTCGTTCTCGATGCGCTCGGCCGGTACGCCGATAGTCATGCGGCGCTCGAGAGCGGAGGTGCTTTCAACAGAAACTTGCATGGATATTCCTCGTTGCACAGACATAGCCGGCCGTTCCGGCCCCAGAATCAAGGGCATGCATTCTAGAGGGTCGAATAAGAGAAGTCACCCTACTGAACGCAGGCGGCATACGGCGGGAAATAGAGATGGTGCGGACGGAGAGACTCGAACTCTCACACCTTGCGGCACTGGAACCTAAATCCAGCGTGTCTACCAATTTCACCACGTCCGCGTGGCAAGACCTTCAAAACAAAAACGCCAGGCTTTTGGCCTGGCGTTCTGGAATATGGGGTGGACGATGGGAATCGAACCCACGACACCAGGAGCCACAATCCTGTGCTCTACCAACTGAGCTACGCCCACCATATTGCATGCTTGCGCCGAACGCCAAGTGGCACGCCCGGCAGGACTCGAACCTGCGACCATCCGCTTAGAAGGCGGATGCTCTATCCAGCTGAGCTACGGGCGCTTATCCATCTGCGAGCGCAGACTCAAAGCTTCGGCTTAGGCGGAACCGACTAGCGGCTCGCCGCGCCGTCTTACCCAGCGACTGACTGTGCTCGACAAGCGGGGCGAATCTTATAGAGAGGTTTTAATACCGTCAACAGCAAAATCGAAAAAATTCAGTGGGGAAAAGGAGTTACGGGAAAATACGGGGCTTGCGCCTTTGCCCCTTCGCCTTGCCATGCGAGAATGCACGCTCTTTTCCCACTCTTTCCGATGGTTAACCAAGCGTCATGACCGCACAACTGATCGACGGCAAAGCGATCGCCGCCAGCCTCCGCCAGCAGGTCGCCCAACGGGTCGCCGAGCGTCGCCAACAGGGCCTGCGCGCGCCCGGCCTAGCGGTGATCCTGGTGGGCAACGATCCCGCCTCCCAGGTCTATGTCTCTCATAAACGCAAGGATTGCGAGGAAGTCGGCTTTCTTTCCCAAGCCTACGATCTACCGGCCGACACCAGCCAGGAAGAGCTCCTGGCACTGATCGACCGCCTCAATGACGAGCCGAGCATCGATGGCATCCTGGTGCAGCTGCCGCTCCCGGAGCACCTGGACGCCTCGCAGTTGTTGGAACGCATTCGCCCGGACAAGGACGTGGACGGCTTCCATCCTTATAACGTCGGCCGCCTGGCCCAGCGCATCCCCTTGCTTCGCCCTTGCACGCCCAAAGGCATCATGACGCTGCTGCGCAGCACCGGCGTCGATCCATATGGACTGCACGCCGTGGTGGTCGGGGCATCGAACATCGTCGGCCGGCCGATGGCGCTGGAGCTGCTGCTGGCGGGCTGCACCGTGACAGTCACCCATCGGTTCACCAAGGACCTGGCGTCGCATCTGAGCAATGCGGACCTGGTCGTGGTCGCCGCCGGCAAGCCCGGCCTGGTCAAGGGCGAGTGGATCAAGCCCGGTGCAATCGTCATCGACGTCGGCATCAACCGGCAGGAAGACGGCAAGCTGGTGGGCGATGTGGTCTACGAGACCGCCCTGCCCCGCGCTGGCTGGATCACCCCCGTGCCGGGCGGCGTCGGCCCGATGACCCGTGCCTGCCTGCTGGAAAACACGCTCTACGCAGCGGAACACCTGCACGCCTGAGCCCATGCAGGAATGAAAAACGGCACCCGAGGGTGCCGTTTTCGCTTTCTCAGCCAGCGTTATTTCTTCGCTTGCTCCCAGGATTTCAGCAGGTCGTTGTAGTTGACCGTTTCACCCTTGGGCTTTTCGTTGGCCAGCTTCGGCTTCGGCGCACCCGGCTGGCTCAGCCAGTACTCCGGATCCTTCGGCTCGTTCAGCTTCGGCCCGCACTCTCCCTGCACTCCAGAGCGCTCGATACGGCCGAGCATGGTGTCCTGCGCGGCAGCGAGGCCGTCCAGCGCTTCCTGCGGGGTCTTGTCGCCGCTTGCGGCCTCGGCGATGAACTGCCACCAGAGCTGCGCCAGGCGCGGATAGTCCGGGACGTTGGTACCGGTCGGGGTCCACTGTACCCGGGCCGGGCTGCGATAGAACTCGACCAGGCCACCCAGCTTCGGCGCGGCATCGGTCATGGCTTGCGAGTTGATGTCGGATTCGCGAATCGGCGTCAGACCAACCAAGGTCTTCTTCAGCGAAACGGTCTTCGACACGGTGAACTGCGCGTACAGCCAGGCGGCCAGACGGCGCTGCTCCGGGGTCGACTTGAGGAAGGTCCAGGAACCGGCGTCCTGGTAACCGAGCTTCATGCCTTCCTGCCAGTACGGCCCCTTCGGCGACGGCGCCATGCGCCACTTCGGCGTGCCGTCAGCGTTGACCACCGGCAGGCCGGGCTTGGTCATGTCGGCGGTGAAGGCGGTGTACCAGAAGATCTGCTGGGCGATGTTGCCCTGCGCCGGTACCGGACCTGCCTCGGAGAAAGTCATGCCCTGGGCTTCGCGCGGGGCGTACTCGCGCAGCCAGTCGACGTACTTGGTGGTGGCATAGACCGCAGCCGGGCCGTTGGTGGCGCCGCCGCGGGCGACACTGGAACCCACCGGGCGGCAGCCTTCGACTCGAATCCCCCACTCATCCACCGGCAAGCCGTTGGGCAAACCCTTGTCGCCCGCACCGGCCATGGAGAACCAGGCGTCGGTGAAGCGCCAGCCGAGCGACGGATCCTTCTTGCCGTAGTCCATATGGCCGTACACCGGCTGGCCGTCGATTTCCTTGACGTGCTTGCTGAAGAACTCGGCGATGTCCTCGTAGGCGGACCAATTCACCGGCACGCCCAGCTCATAGCCGTAGATTTCCTTGAACTTGGCCTTCAGTTCCGGACGCTCGAACCAGTCGGCACGGAACCAGTAGAGGTTGGCGAATTGCTGGTCGGGCAGCTGATAGAGCTTGCCATCCGGACCGGTGGTGAAGGACAGGCCGATGAAGTCATCCAGGTCCAGGGTCGGCAGGGTATAGTCCTTGCCGTCGCCAGCGATCATGTCGCTGATCGGCACCACCTTGCCATAGCGGAAGTGGGTGCCGATCAGGTCGGAGTCGTTGATGTAGCCGTCGTAGATGTTCTTGTCGGACTGCATCTGGGTCTGCAGTTTCTCGACCACATCGCCTTCCTGGATCAGGTCATGCTTGATGTTGATCCCGGTGATTTCGCTGAAGGCCTTGGCCAGCACCTTGGACTCGTATTCGTGGGTGGCGATGGTCTCCGAGGCGACGTTGATGTCCATTCCACGGAAAGGCTCGGCGGCCTTGATGAACCATTTCAGTTCCTTGAGCTGCTCCTCCTTGGAGAGCGTCGAGGGGTTGAACTCGGACTCGACCCACTTCTTCGCCGCCTCCTCGTAGGCATCGGCCCAGGCCGCGCCGCTCAGACCGGACAACGCCAGCAAGGCGGCCAGCGCCATGCCATGTCGGGTCTTATTGTTATTCTCGAACATAGACATCTCCTTTTCTTTTTCTGGTTTTTTCAAAGGGGGTGGGCAAGCCAAACCGTAGTTCAACTCGCCCCAACGCGCTCAACCCCAACGCATCACCGCAAGCAACCATACGAAGGACAGCCCTGAGGCGATCCAGACGCTCCAGTCGGTGGCGCCCACTACCAGCAGGTGCAGGTAGGCGCTACCGAGCAAGCCGATGAATAACCGATCACCGCGGGTGGTGGCGATCGGCAGGAAGCCCTTGCGTTCGGCACAAGGAGAGCGAATCTCCCAGACCGTCATGCCGGCGAGCATCAGGGCAATTGCACCGAAGAACACGGCGGTGGGCAGAGTCCAAGCCATCCAATCCATGTCGTACTCCTTATACCCGGCCCAGGGCAAAGCCCTTGGCCACGTGGTTGCGGACGAACCAGATCACCAGCATGCCCGGCAGGATGGTGAGCACGCCGGCAGCCGCCAGCACGCCCCAATCAATACCGGAAGCCGAGACGGTACGGGTCATCACGGCGGCGATCGGCTTGGCGTCCACCGAGGTCAGCGTGCGCGCCAGCAGCAGCTCGACCCAGGAGAACATGAAGCAGAAGAACGCGGTGACGCCGATGCCGGAGCCGATCAGCGGGATGAAGATCTTCACGAAGAATTTCGGGAAGCTGTAGCCATCGATATAGGCGGTTTCGTCGATCTCCTTCGGTACGCCGGACATGAATCCTTCGAGGATCCACACCGCCAGCGGCACATTGAACAGGCAATGCGCAAGCGCCACGGCGATATGGGTGTCGAACAGGCCGATCGACGAATACAGCTGGAAGAAGGGCAGCAGGAACACCGCCGGCGGTGCCATGCGGTTGGTCAACAGCCAGAAGAACAGGTGCTTGTCGCCGAGAAAGCGGTAGCGCGAGAAGGCATAGGCAGCCGGCAGCGCGACCGAAAGCGAGATCAGCGTGTTCAGCACCACGTAGTACATCGAGTTGAGATAGCCCTGGTACCAGCTCGGGTCGGTGAAGATCACCTTGTAGTTGGCCAGGGTGAAATCCCGCGGCCACAGCGAGAGTCCGCCGAGGATCTCGGTATTGCTCTTGAACGACATGTTCAGCAGCCAGTAGATCGGCACCAGCAGGAACAGCACGTAGAGCACCAGTACCAGCAGTTTGCGTTTGCTCATGGTCGGCCTCAACGGGTCTTATCGGCATGGGTCATGGCGGTGTAGAACAGCCAGGACACGAGCAGGATGATCAGGAAGTACACCAGCGAGAACGCCGCCGCCGGCCCCAGGTCGAACTGGCCGACCGCCATCTTGGTCAGCGTCTGGCTGAGGAAGGTGGTGGAGTTGCCAGGGCCGCCGCCGGTGAGCACGAACGGCTCTGTGTAGATCATGAAGCTGTCCATGAAGCGCAGCATCACGGCGATCAGCAGCACGCTCTTCATCTTCGGCAGCTGGATGTAGCGGAACACCGCCCAGGCCGAGGCACGGTCGATGCGCGCCGCCTGGTAGTACACATCGGGGATCGCCCGCAACCCCGAGTAGCACAGCAGCGCCACCAGCGAAGTCCAGTGCCAGACGTCCATCACCAGCACGGTCACCCAGGCATCCGAGGTGTTCGACGCATAGTTGTAGCTGATGCCCAGCTTGGTCAGCGCCCAGCCCAGCAGGCCGATATCGGCTCGGCCGAAGATCTGCCAGATGGTACCCACCACGTTCCACGGGATCAGCAGCGGAATGGCCATGACGATCAGGCACAGCGAGGTCCAGCGCCCCTTGGTCGGCATGGTCAGGGCGATGGCGATGCCCAGTGGGATCTCGATCAGCAGCACGCAGCCGGAGAAGATGAACTGGCGCAGCAACGAGTCGTGCAAGCGCTCGTTCTGCAGCACCTGCTGATACCACTCGAAGCCGACGAAGGTGCGCGTCGAGGCGTCGAAGATGTCCTGCACCGAGTAGTTGACCACCGTCATCATCGGCACGATGGCACTGAAGGCCACCAGCAGGAAGACCGGGAGAACCAGCCACCAGGCCTTGTTGTTCTGCACCTTGTTCATGCGTTCGCCTCCACCAGGAATTCATCGGCATAGACCATCAGCCACTGCGCGGGGAAGCTGATGTAGGCCTGCTTCTGCGGTATCTGTTGATCTTCCTGCAAGCGCGCCTTGATCACCTGGCCATCCAGCCGCAGGGTGAGGATCTTGTAGGTGCCCAGGTCTTCGAGGTGCAGCACCTCGGCCTTCATCGCATCGGCGTACGGCGCATCCCAGACGTGGACGAACTCCGGGCGGATGCCCACCTTCAGGCTGCTGCCCTGCATCTGCGACAGGCGCTCGTTGAGCGCGGGCTCCAACGGCAGGTGGGTATCGCCGAAGCGCACGCCACCGGCCTCCGGCACCACGTCGATCAGGTTCATGCCGGGGCTGCCGATGAAAAAGCCGACGAAGGTGTGGCTGGGTCGCTCGAACAGCTCGCGCGGCGTGCCGAACTGCACGATCTGCCCGCCGTACATCACCGCGATCTTGTCGGCGAAGGTGGAGGCCTCCAACTGATCGTGGGTGACGTAGACCATGGTGATATTGAACTGCTCATGGATCTGCTTGAGCTTGCGTCGCAGCTTCCATTTCAGATGCGGGTCGATCACCGTCAGCGGCTCGTCGAAGAGGATCGCCGACACGTCGTCGCGCACCAGACCGCGCCCCATGGAGACCTTCTGCTTCTCGTCGGCGGTCAGATTGCGCGCTTTCTTCTTCAGCAGCGGATGCAGGTCGAGCACCTCGGCGATCTCGTGCACCTTGCTCATTACCTTGGCCTCGGGCAGACCCTGGTTGCGCAGCGGGAAGGCCAGGTTGTCGAACACCGTCATGGTGTCGTAGATGACCGGGAACTGGAAAACCTGGGCGATGTTGCGTTTCTCCGGCGGCAGCTCGTTGACCTCCTTGAGGTCGAACAGCACCTGCCCTTCGGACGGCTTGAGCAAGCCCGAAATGATGTTGAGCAAGGTCGACTTGCCGCAACCGGACGGGCCGAGCAAGGCATAGGCCCCGCCCTGCTCCCAGACGTGGGTCATGGCGCGGATGGCGTAGTCGTCCGGGCCCTTGGGCTGGCTGCTGTAGCTGTGCGCCAGGTTCTGCAAGCGTATCTCTGCCATTACGCGCTCCTCACAACCGGCGACTGGGCGCCTGGACCAGGCTGCCTTGGGGATCGAAGACGAACAACTTGTGCGTCGGGATGAAGATGCGGATCGGGGCGTCCACGTCGTACTCGTGCACGCCCTGCAGGTGCATCACCAGCGTGAAATGCTCGTTGCACACATGCAGGAAGGTTTCCGAGCCGCTGATCTCGGCCAACTCCACGGTCACCGCCAGTTCGAGGTCGTCGTCGTTGGACGGCACCAGTCCGATATGACTGGGGCGCACGCCGAAACGGTAGGCGCCCTCGGCCAAGTTGCGCAGGTCGGAATTGAGCGGGAAATGCACGCAGTCCTCGAAGCTCACCTCGCTGCCGCTAATGCGCCCGTGCAGCAGGTTGATCGACGGCTCGGAGAACAGCTCGGCGGCCAGCACCTGCTGCGGCCGGTGGTAGACCTCGGCGGTCTTGCCGCTCTGGATCACCCGGCCTTCGTGCAGGATGGTGGAGGTGCCGCCGAGGGCCAGCGCTTCGTTGGGCTCGGTGGTGGCGTAGACGGCGATGGTGTTGCGCGTCTTGAACAGCTCGCGCATCTCCTGGCGCAGCTCTTCGCGCAGCTTGTAGTCGAGATTGACCAGCGGCTCGTCGAACAGGATCAGGTCGGCATCCTTGACCAGCGCGCGGGCCATCGCCGTGCGCTGTTGCTGGCCGCCGGACAACTCCAGCGGGTAGCGCTTGAGAAAGCCCTCGATGTGCAACATCTCGGCGGTCTCGCGCACCCGGCGCTCGATCTCCGCCTTGCCGACGCCGGCCTGGCGAAGCGGCGAGGCGATGTTGTCGAAGACCGTCATGGTCGGGTAGTTGATGAACTGCTGGTAGACCATCGAGACGTTGCGGCGACGCACCGGGACATGGGTGACATCGGCGCCGTTCATCAGAATTCGCCCACTGCTCGGCTTGTCCAGCCCAGCCATCAGGCGCATGAGGGAAGTCTTGCCGGATAGCGTGCGACCGACCAGCACATTGAAGGAACCTGGCTCGAAGCTCAGGCAGGCATCCTCGATGTAGACCTGGTTGTCGACGATGCGGCTGACGTGCTGCAGCGTTAACGACATGGCGTGTCCTTGTGATTGTTGTGTGCCATTACGGCCGTAACCGTTTCCCTGCTACAGCGATTACCGTGCCAACGCCTGTCACATTGCCCTACAAGCCATCCATCTATTTGATAATAAAGGGATTTACTGTTTTATAAGGATGCCGCTGAACACAGGCAGTGGTCAGAAATGAACAGTCCGGAATGAACAACTGAACACCTTGACCGTTGACATTGAACAGTAATGAACAACACTCTTGCTGTTCATCAGCCCGCCCGATCGCCCGGACGGGCGATAAAAACAAGAAGCGACGAGTGGATTTCACAGCCATGGCCGAACCCGCCCAGGTGCTCTCCCACGACACCATCATTCGCGACTCCTGGACCCGCTGCCGGGACTTCGGCCTGACCCACCAGAGCCAACCCTCCTTCAGCCTGCCGCCGCAAGGCGAAGTGTCGGCGCTGCTCGACAGCCAGCACCTGCTGGTGCGCACCACCCAGCAGGAAGTGCTGCCCTACTACGAGAACATTCTTTCCAACTCCAACTGCCTGATCCTGCTGGCGGACAGCCAGGGGCAACTGCTGCAGTCCTGGGGCGACCAGCGCTTCGTCGATCCCGCGCAGTCCCGCGGCTTCGCCCCAGGCGCTGGCTGGCTGGAGCGGCAGACCGGCACCAATGCCATCGGCACCGCGCTGGCCTGCGGCCAAGCCGTGCACATCCAGCGCGACGAGCACTTCCTCAAGGCCAACCGCTTCATGACTGGCGCCGCCTCGCCGATCTTCGACGCCACCCGGCAGATGATCGGCGTGCTCGACGTCTCCAGCGACAGCTACCTGCCGCCAACCCACACCCTGGGCATGGTCAAGATGATGAGCCAGTCGGTGGAGAACCGGCTGATCCTCAGCCTGTTCAAGGGCGATTACTTCCAGCTGACCTTCAACACCGGCCTGGACAACCTCGACAGCCAGTGGGCAGGGCTGCTGATCTTCGACGAGACCGGGCAGATCGTCTCGGCCAACCGCCGCGCGGACAACCTGCTCGGCGTCGGCCTATCGCGGGTCAACGTGGAAAGCCTGTTCGACCTGCCGCTGCTGCAACTGCTCAGCCAGCCGGAGGGCCTGCCCTTCGCCCTGCGAGCGTCCGGCCGCTATCGCTTCCACGGCCTGCTCAAGCGCCCGCAGAAGGTCACCATCCAGCCACGGGACTTCCGCCCGCAGGCGCCCAGCGAACGCAAGCCCAAGGCCGAGGAATTCACCCTGGCGTCGATCAACCTCGGCGACCCGCGGGTCGACAAGGCGGTGCGCCAGGCCGAGCGACTGCTGGAGAAGGACATCCCGATCCTGATCCACGGCGAGACCGGCGTCGGCAAGGAGGTCTTCGTCAAGGCCCTGCACCGCTCCAGCAGCCGCGCCGGACAGCCGCTGGTGGCGGTGAACTGCGCGGCGATCCCCGCCGAGCTGGTGGAATCGGAGCTGTTCGGCTACGAGAAAGGCGCCTTCACCGGCGCCAGCCAGAAAGGCAGCATCGGCCTGATCCGCAAGGCCAACAAAGGCATCCTGTTCCTCGACGAGATCGGCGACATGCCGCTCAAGGTCCAGGCACGCCTGCTGCGCGTGCTGCAGGAGCGCTGCGTGCAGCCGCTGGGCAGCGCCGACCTGTACCCGGTAGACATCCACCTCGTGTCGGCCACCAACCGCTCGCTGCGCCAGGATGTGGAAAGCGGCGAGTTCCGCCAGGACCTCTATTACCGCATCAGCGGCCTGAACCTGGAGCTGCCGCCCCTGCGCGAACGCACCGACAAGAGCGCCATGTTCCAGCGCATCTGGGAATACCACCGCGAGCCCCACCAGTGGGCCGGCATCAGCAACGAGGTACTGCAGCTGTTCCATCGCCACCCCTGGCCGGGCAACCTGCGCCAGCTGAGCAGCGTGCTGCAAGTGGCGCTGGCCATGGCCGACGACCAACCGATCCGCCCCGAGCACCTGCCTGACGACTTCTTCGCCGATCTGGAATACACCCGGGACGAGCCGATGCCCGACGTCCAAGCCATCGTCGAGCCCGGCAACGACCTGGCCGGCCAGTACCACGCCTGCGGCGGCAACATCTCGCACCTGGCTCGCAGCCTGGGTATCAGTCGCAATACGCTCTACAAGCGGTTGCGGGAGCAAGGCCTGAAGGTGTAACCGGCAGGCCGCCAAGCGCGGCCTTGCCTCCTCCGCACGCCGGACTTGCCCGAGGCACGAAAGCGTGGTGTCATCGCATTTAATTAATTACCCGGTTAATTAAATATGACCGACAAGCCCCGCACCCGCCGCGCCGCTGGCCGCCCCGCCGCGCACAAGCAGGTCCAGCGCGACCAGCTCCTGGATGTGGCGACCCAGGTATTCGCCAGCGCCGGCATCCAGGCCAGCAGCTTGCGCACCATCGCCGAGGCGGCCGGGGTCACTCCCGCCTTGCTCAACTACTACTTCGGCAACAAGCAGCAGCTCGTCGAAGCCATGGTCGAGGAGCGCTTCCTGCCGCTGGTCCGGGGAGTCGCCGAGCAGCTCCAGCAGGCCGGCGACGAACCGCAGGCCCTGGTCCGCACCTTCGTCCGCAGCATGAGCCAGATGGTGAGTCGCCATTCGTGGATACCGCCCTTGTGGGTGCGGGAAATCCTCTGCGAAGGCGGCCTGCTGCGCGCCCAGCTCACGACCCGCATCGCCCCGATGGTGCCACTGGTACTCGCCCAGCGCTTCGCCGCCGCCCAGGCGCGCGGGGCCCTCAACCCGGCACTCGACCCGCGCCTGCTGGTGGTGTCGTTGATCGGATTGACCATGCTGCCCTACGCGGCGGCGCCCATCTGGCGCGACCTGTTCGCCAACCCGCAGATCGGCGACGACGCCATGATTGCGCATACCCTGGCGTTGCTCGAACGCGGACTGGAGGCCTGAGATGAAGCGCTGGATGCTGGTCAGCCTGTTGCTGCTTGCCCTGCCCGCCTGCGACGCGGACCGAGAGAGACTTCTCGGCACTCTCGAATGGGACACCATCAGCCTTCCGGCCGAGGCTTCCGAGGTGATCCTCCAGGTGAGCGTCGCCGAGGGCGATCGTGTGGAAGCCGGCCAACTGCTGGTGGAACTGGACCCGCGGCGCCAGGAGGCCCTACTCGCCCAGGCCCGCGCCCAGGTTACCGAGGCATCCGCCCGGCTGGCGGAACTCAGCAACGGGGCTCGCACTGAAACCATCGAGTCGGCACGGGCGGCACTGGCAAAAAGCCAGGCGGAACAGACAGACGCTGAACGCCAGTTCCAACGCATGGCCGCGCTACACCAACGCAAGCAGGTGGCCACGGCCGAGTTGGATCGAGCCCGTACCGCCCGTGACCAAGCCCGGGCAGCGGTACGCAGCGCCGACGCACAACTGCTCGAATTGACCAACGGCACCCGACCGGAGCGCATCGAACAGGCAGCCGCCGCCCTGGAAGCCGCGCGAAGCAACCTGGAACAGCTCCGGATCAGCCGGGAGCGCCTGTCCGTGCGCGCCCCGCGCGCCGGCGTGGTGGACGCGCTGCCATTCAAGACCGGCGACCAGCCGCCCAACGGAGCCGAGCTGGTCCGCCTGCTGGTGGGCGAAGCACCCTATGCACGGGTTTTCGTTCCCGCCAGCCAGCGCGCGCAGCTTCACATCGGCGACAGGCTGCAGGTATCGGTCGAGGGAATCGAGCGCCCGTTCACCGCGCATGTCCGCAGCCTTCGCAGCGAAGCGAGCTTCACGCCCTACTATGCACTCGCCGGTGACGACGCCAGCCGGCTGTCCTATCGCGCCGAGCTGGTGCTGGAAGGGAGCGCGGCGCGACAACTACCGGCGGGCCTGCCGTTGCAAGCCGAGCGACCGCGCGATGGGCAATGACGAACTGGTGATCCGCGCACGCGGGCTGAGCAAGCGCTTCGGCAAGCTGACGGCCGTCGACCACCTCGACCTGAGCGTCCGTCAAGCCGAGGTGTTCGGCTTTCTCGGCCCCAATGGCTGCGGCAAGTCCACTACCATTCGCATGCTTTGCGGGCTGCTGCAGCCCAGCGAGGGCGACGTCGAGGTGCTGGGCTATCAGATCCCCCGCGACGCCGAGGCGCTTAAGCGCCGCATCGGCTACATGACGCAGAAGTTCTCGCTCTACGAGGACCTCACCGTCCAGGAGAACCTGGAGTTTCTCGCCGCCGTGCAAGGACTGGGTCGTCGGGAGACGCGCCAGCGGATCGAGGAACTGCTTGAGCGCTACTGGCTCACCGACCGCCGCTCGCAGATGGCCGGCACCATGAGCGGTGGGCAAAAACAGCGCCTGGCGCTGGCTGGCGCCGTTTTGCACAAGCCCGACCTGCTGTTGCTCGACGAACCCACCAGCGCGGTGGACCCGCAATCGCGCCGGGAATTCTGGGGCTCGCTGTTCGAACTGGCCGATGCCGGCACCACCCTGCTCGTCTCGACCCACTACATGGACGAAGCCGAGCGCTGCACCCGCCTGGGCATTCTCGATGCCGGTCGCCTGGTGGCCGACGGCAGCCCGCGCGAACTGATGGACGCCCTGCCCGGCCACCCCCTGCTGATCACCTGCGCGCAGCCACGGCAGGCCCAGCACGCCCTTGAAGGGCATCCGCAGGTGCTGGCCATGGCGCAGATCGGCGCGGCGCTGCGGGTCCTGTGCGCCGACGACGGTGCCCGCGACGACCTTTACGCCACCTTGCAGCGGGCCGGTATCGCGGCAGAGCTGCAGGACAGCGAGGCCAACCTCGAGGACGTGTTCGTCAGCGTCACCCGTCGGCCGGTGGAGAACACACCATGAACCTGCGCCGGCTCGGGGCAATCGTACTCAAGGAGCTTCGCCAGCTGCGCCGGGACAAGCTGACCTTCGCCATGATCGCCGGCATCCCGCTGCTGCAACTGATCCTGTTCGGCTACGCCATCAACATGGACGTGCGCGGCATCGAGGCGGCGGTACTCGACCAGGCCAACACCGCCAGCTCCCGGGAGGCGATCGCGGAACTGGCCTCCAGCCAGGTCATCGACCTGCGCTATCGCCTGCACGCCCCGCAGCAGATCGAGCGGTTGCTGCGCGAGGGGCGAATCAGCGCCGCGCTGGTCGTCCCGGCGGACTTCGACCAACGTGTGCAGCGCAAGGACCGCGCCGCCCTGCAACTGATCGTCGACGGCTCCGACCAGAGCGTGCAGGCCTCGGCCCGCCAGTTGGCGGCCTACCCGCTGCCTGGTTGGGGCAGCCCCGCCGCGGTACAGGTGGTCAACTTCTACAACCCGGAGCGCCTGGCGCCGCTGAATACCGTGCCGGGGCTGCTGGGGGTGATCCTGACCATGACCATGGTGCTGTTCACCGCCGTCGCCCTGGTGCGCGAACGCGAGCGCGGCAATCTCGAGCTGCTGATCGCCACCCCGGTCTCGCCCTGGGAATTGACCATCGGCAAGGTGTTGCCCTTCGTAGGCATCGGCCTGGTGCAGGTCACCGTCATCCTGCTGGTTGGCCACTGGCTGTTCGCGGTACCGGTTCGCGGTTCGCTAGTGGAACTCTACGGCGCCTCGCTGCTGTTCATCGTCGCCAGCCTGTCCCTTGGCGTGTTCCTTTCGACCATGGCCAGCACCCAGTTCCAGGCCATGCAGATGGCGTTCTTCACCTTCCTGCCGCAGATCCTGCTGTCGGGTTTCATGTTCCCTTTCGCCGGCATGCCCAAGGCCGCCCAGTGGATCGCCGAACTGTTGCCGCTCACCCACTACTTGCGCGTCACCCGCGGCATCATGCTGCGCCAGGCGGGCATGCTGGAACTCTGGCCGGAGGTACTGGTGCTCATGGTGTTCTGCGTCATCCTGCTGGGGCTGTCGGTGACGCGCATCCAGAAACGCCTGGACTGAACGCACCGCCCCCGGCTCGTGCTGCCCGCTTGCGCGCGGCAGGCAGGGCCCTGCCGAACCGTCCCGGGCGTGCTCAGTGCTTGGTATCTTCCTGCCCTGCCTGGGCTTCGTGGCCCATGGGCGTGGCATCCGGCATCTTGGCCGAGCGGTTTTCGAAGTCCGGGCTGTGCACCTCCGAGTCCAGCGGCATGTGGCTGTAGCGCGCCGGCAACAGTGGCTGCGACTCGCTGCGCATTTCGCCGAGGATGCGCTTGGCTTCGCAACGCCCGGTCAGCCCGCGCAGCAGCACGGCGCCGCCGGCCGCGGCTTCGAGCAAGCCGAACACGCCTCCGCGGCGCATCCCCTTGCCCAGCATCATCAGGCCACCGGCCACCGAGGCGGCGCGCTCCCAGCCATGGACATTTTGCGGGGCACTGGGGTTGAACAATCGATTCATGGCGATATCTCCAGGATGTCTGACGGATGCCACGCCTCTCGGCAGCCGCCGCAGCATGCGGCGATCAAGGCGGGATAGAAGAGTGACCGGCAACGGCACGGAGAGTTTTACGGCGTCGCGCGATTGTGCGGCGCCGCCCTGCAGGCAGGGCCCGGCCGGGCCCACTGCCGTGTCGGCGTCGATCCGGTGCTGTATGGCGCATTTTTCCGTCGACTGCATCTATGGCCTGCAGGGCGGGCGCCCTAGCATCGACCGCTCCGCCCGAGACCCTCGCGATGGAAGAAACGCTCGCTGAAATCGACTGTTCAGGCTTGACGGTGCGCCGGCTGGTTCCGGGCGACCTGGAGATGGTGTGTCGGCATCGCGAGGCCATGTTCCTCGAAGCCGGGGCAGCCCCCGCGCAGCTGCGAGTAATGACCGAGCACTTCCGGCCCTGGTTGCAGCCGCGCCTGGCCGATGGCCGCTACTACGGCTTTGCCCTGATAGACGACAGCCAACCGGTGGCGGCGATTGGCCTGATGAGCATCGACTGGCCACCCCACCCCAACCATGCGGACCTCGACCAGCGCGGCTATGTGCTCAATGTTTTCGTCGAGCCGGCCTATCGCCGTCGAGGCCTGGCTTCGGTGCTGATGAAGCGGGCGGAAGCCGAGTTCGCCCGGCGCGGCCTGGGCTTTGCCATCCTGCACGCGACGCGGGCCGGCAAGCCGGTGTACGAGGCGCTGGGCTGGACTGCCACCTCGGAAATGGCCAAGTCGATTGACTAGGGCCTGTGGATGCTTCGCCGAGGTGGCGCCGACGCGTCAACAGCCCCTAACGTGGGGCGCCCCACCCCGCTCTTTCCCGGCTTAGCCTGGGCGTGACCGCCGGTCAGTCCTTGCGCATCGCCCGGCTGAGGATGTGCGAGACCTGGTCGGCCGAGTAGGGTTTGCGCAGGAAGTCGAAGCCCTCGTAACCCTCCTGGGCCAGCGCATGGCTGTAGCCGGTGGTCAGGATCACAGGTAGCTCCGGGCGCCGGCAGCGCAGCTCCTTGGCAAGGTCGAGGCCACCCATGCCGGGCATCATGACATCCGAAAACACCGCATCGAACTCCATCGCATCCCGGCCCACCCGGTCCAGCGCCTCTTCGGCGCTGGTCGCCCAGGCCGTCTCGTAGCCGAGGTCCTGCAGGATCTGGGTGGCGAACCGGCCGACCTCCAGGTTGTCCTCCACCACCAGAACCCGGCGCCTGGCGCCATCGCTGGAAAACGTTACGGGCTCTTCCGAGGGCCCACAGCGCTCGGGCCCCGGCGCCACCTGGGGAAGATAGAGCGTGAAAGTGGTGCCCTGGCCCACAGTGCTGGAAACGTCGATGTTGCCGCCTGACTGTTTGGCGAACCCAAAGGCCTGGGACAGGCCGAGCCCGGTGCCCTTGCCTACCGCCTTGGTGGTGAAGAACGGCTCGAAGATGCGGGCGAGTATCTCCGGGGAAATGCCGGTGCCGGTATCGCTCAGCGATATGGCCACGAAGGGCCCCTGGGAACCGGCATGGCCACGCACGGGAGGCAGGGGCTCGTCGCAACGCAGTCGCAACGTCAGCGTGCCCTCGCCACCCATGGCGTCGCGAGCATTCAGCGCGATATTGATCAGCGACGTTTCGAACTGGCTCAGGTCCGCCTTGATGTAGCAGGCCCGCTCGGACAGATCGAGCGCCACGCGAACGCAGGCACCCGTCACCGCCTCGAAGATGTCGGCTATGCCCGCCAGCCGTTGCCCCACGTCGAAGACCTCCGGCTTGAGCGGCTGGCGCCTGGCGAAGGCAAGCAGCTGGCTGGTCAGCTTGGTGGCGCGCTCCACGGTATCGGAGACCGCGGTGAGATAGCGCTCTCGACGCTCGCTGGACAGGCCCGGCCGCTGCAAGAAGTCGACGGACGAGCGGATGATCGTCAGCAGGTTGTTGAAGTCGTGGGCCACGCCTCCGGTCAGTTGGCCGATCGCTTCGAGCTTCTGCGACTGGCGCAGCGCCGCCTCGGTCTGCACCAGGCGCGCCGTGCGCTCCTCGACCCGCGCTTCCAGGGTGGCATTCAGCTCGGCAAGCGCATCGACCGCCTCATGCACCACCGCATCGGCACGCACCCGCTCGATATGAGCCCAGGAGCGCTCTGTCACCTCCTGCACCAGCGCCACTTCGTAGCTCGACCAATGACGGGGCTTGCTGTCGTAGACCACCATCAGCGCGGTCAGGTGGCCCTGCTTGACCAGCGGGATGCAGAGCGTGGCGCGCATGCCGATCGCCTGGAACGCCGCGGCGTCCGGAGCTGCCAGGTCGACCCGGGTGTCGTCGATGACCAGCGGCCGGCCGGCGCGCAACTGATCGACCATTCGGGTGCCGAAATCGCGGAGGCGGTAGTGGCCGACGATGCTCGCCGCACCGGTCTCCGCCCAGTCGCCGCGGACAGTGAAGTGCTCTTGGTCGGCGTCCATGTCCGCATAGGCGCAGTTCGCCAGGTGCAGGTGCTCGGTGACCATGCGCGTGGTCATCGCCATGATGGCGTCGGCGTTGGTGGCATGGGCCACCGCGCGTCCAAGGGCATCGAGAAACGCCAGGCGCCGGTTGGCGAGTACGGTCTTGGTCGTTTCGGTCACCGTATCCAGCATGCCGACGACGCGTCCGTGATGGTCGCGAACCGGGCTGTAGCAGAAGGTGAAGTAAGCCTGCTCCGGATGGCCGCCGCGCTCGACGATCAGCGGAAAGTCCTCGATATAGGTCGCCTGGCCGGCAAAGGTGTCATCGGCGATGGGGCGGATTTCTTCCCAGGCTTCCTTCCATATATCGCTGAAGGAGCGGCCGAGCGCGGGAGGTTTGTTGCCGAGGATGGGAACGAATGCGTCGTTGTGAATGGTGATCAGTTCCTCTCCCCAGACGATCGCCTGCGGGAAGCGTGAACCGAGCGTTAGCGCCACCGTTGTCTTCAGCACGTCGGGCCAGCTGTGCATCGGCCCCAGGGGCGTGCCAGCCCAATCGTACAGCCGAACCTGCTCGACCATCGTTCCTTCGCCTTGCAGCCAATCCGTCATGCGCCTCGATACCTTCGGCCAGCTTGTCGCGGCATTCGAGTATGCAACGTCATGCTTCGTTTCACGAACCTTCGTGATTTTGCGGCATTCATGAAGGCTGGCTCGCCAGCGCGCGGGCTTGGGGTAGAGCGGGTGGCGCGGCGCGGGCGCGCCAACGACCTGGATGCAGCGCCGACGTGCCCGCGCCAGAAGGGTCAGGCGGCGGTGAGCGTGCTGTAGCTGGTGATCAGATTGCGGTAGTCCGGAATGTGATTGGAGAACAGCGCGCCCAGGCCCTCTACATCATTGCGCCAGTCGCGGTGCAGCTCGCAGGCGACACCGAACCAAGTCATCAACTGCGCGCCGGCAGCGGCCATGCGGTTCCAGGCCGCGTCCCGGGTAAGGGCGTTGAAGGTGCCGGAGGCGTCGGTGACGACGAACACCTCGTAGCCTTCCTCCAAGGCCGATAGCGCCGGAAAAGCCACGCACACCTCAGTCACCACGCCGGCGATGATCAGTTGCTTCCTGCCGGTCGACTTGACCGCCTCGACGAACGCTTCGTTGTCCCAGGCATTGATCTGGCCGGGACGGGCAATGTAGGGCGCAGCGGGGAACTGCTCTTTCAGCTCTGGCACCAGCGGGCCGTTGGGCCCGTTCTCGAAGCTGGTGGTGAGGATGGTCGGCAGGTCGAAGTACTTGGCCAGATCGCCGAGCGCCAGCACGTTGTTCTTGAAGCGATCCGGCTCGATGTCCCGGACCAGGGACAACAGACCGGCCTGGTGATCGACCAGCAGGACGGCGGCCTGGTTCTTGTCGAGGCGCTTATAGGTAGTCATGGTGAATCTCCTTGCGGGTTGAGGCCAGGCCAAGGGCGGCCAGACCGGGGGAAACGTCTCGAAAACCGCCCCGAAGGGCCACATGCACGCGGCGCCGGGGCTGTGGGGGTCAGAGGTCGTGTGGCCGGCCGGCCATCTCGCCGAATGCGCCGTTGCGGTAATCACGGAATGCCTGGCTGAGTTCGGCCTCGCTGTTCATCACGAAAGGGCCGCGACCGACCAGTGGCTCGTCGATGGCCTCCCCGCTCAGCAGCAGCACCACGGCGTCGCTGTCCGCCTCCAGTAGCAACCCGGCACCGGCGCGGTCGAACAAGGCGAACTCGCCGGCCACTACCGGGGCGCCTCCCTCCATGCGCACCGAGCCGCGCAACACCAGCAGGACGGCATTGCGCCCCTCCCGAATGTCGAGAGCCACCTGTTTGCCGGCGATCAGGCGCATGTCCCAGACGTCCATGGGCGTGAATGTGCGGGCCGGTCCGCGACTCCCGGCGAATTCGCCAGCGATCACGCGCACCGTGCCGGCGTTGTTCCCCAACGGTAGCTGCGGAATGTCGCTCGCGAGCAGGGTCTGATAACCGGGCGCGGCCGATTTGTCGCGGGCCGGCAGGTTGACCCACAGCTGCACCATCTCCAGGGTGCCGCCCGTGCGGGTGAACGCCTCGGAATGAAACTCCTCATGCAAGATCCCGGCACCCGCGGTCATCCACTGAACATCCCCGGGACCGATCAGCCCGCCATTGCCGGCCGAGTCGCGGTGCTGCAATTCGCCCTGGTAAACGATGGTGACCGTCTCGAACCCCCGGTGCGGATGCTGCCCGACACCACGCGGGCGCTGCGCCGGGCCGAAGTCGGCCGGGCCGGCGTAGTCGAGCAACAGGAACGGGCTGACGTGCTTGCCCAGGCTGTCGTAGGAAAACAGCGTGCGCACCGGGAAACCATCGCCGACCCAGTGGGACTGCGGGGCACCGTAAACACCGAGGCTCTGTTTCATGGAATGGCTCCTCCAAGACATGGAGCCATCATGAATCAGCATCGCAGAGGCCAGTAGATGCGCTAAATTGCTCTCAGCGTTCTATTTGGTGAACACTGATGGACGATCTGAACGACCTCTACTTCTTCGCCCGCGTTGTCGAGCACGGTGGTTTCTCCCCGGCCGGGCGGGCACTGAACATGCCCAAGTCCAAACTCAGCCGGCGTATCGCCCTGCTCGAGGAACGCCTGGGGGTACGCCTGCTGCAACGCTCCACCCGGCACTTTTCGGTCACCGAAATGGGCCAGGAGTACTACCGCCACTGCGTCGCCATGCTGGTGGAAGCCGAAGCCGCACGCGAGGTGATCGAGCGTCACCGCGCAGAGCCGCAGGGCGTGGTGCGCATGAGTTGCCCCACCACCCTGCTGCACTACCGCATCGGCGACCTGCTCAGCCGCTTCATGGACGAGCACCCCAGGGTGCAGATCCAGCTGGAAGCCACCAACCGTCGGGTGGACGTCATCAGCGAAGGGCTGGACTTGGCCCTGCGGGTACGCTTCCCACCCCTGGAAAACAGCGACCTGGTGATGCGCATTCTCAGCCCGAGCCCGCAACGCCTGGTCGCCAGCCCGGAAATCCTGCGCACCCTCGAACGCCCCCTCTCGCCAGCGGACCTCGCGACGCTGCCCAGCCTCGACTGGGGCCCGGTGCGCGACCACGCCTGGTGCCTGGAAGGCCCGGACGGCGCCAGCGCCCGGGTGCAGCACAAACCGCGCTACATCACCGACGACATGACCGCGCTGCGCCAGGCCGCCTTGCGCGGCATCGGCATCGTGCAACTGCCGCACATGGTGGTCGACCAGGACCTCGCCCAAGGTCGGCTGATCGACATCCTGCCCCACTGGGTGCCCCGCAGCGGCATCGTGCACGCCGTGTTTCCCTCGCGCCGCGGCCTGATTCCCAGCGTGCGCAAGCTGATCGACTACCTGGCCGAGCACATCGAGGTGTGAGCCCCCTACCTGACCCGCTCAACCAGTGCTGCACGCCAGCGCCCGCCGAGGCTCCAGCCCCGCTGCATGCCAGCCACCGCCAGCAGAATGGCCGCCACGCCCAGCCATTGCAGCGGACTCAGGCGGTGATCGAAGGCCAGCCAGTCGACGAAGATCGCGGCAATCGGGTACACGAAAGACAGCGTACCGGTCAGGCTGGTCGGCAGCTTCTGGATCGCATCGTAGAGCAGCAGGTACATCACCCCGGTATGCAGCACGCCCAGCGCCAGCAGGCTGCCCCAGGCCACCGGCTGTTCGGGGAACTCCAGGCTGGACAGCGGCGCCAGCATCAGGGTGCCGGTCAGCAGTTGGATCAGCGCAATCACATGGGGCGGCGTGCCAGTCAGGCGCTTGACGATCAGCGCCGCGACCGCATACAGCAGCGCCGCGCCCAGCGCCAGCGCAATGCCCAGCAGGTAATTGTCGCCACTGCCCGCGCCACCATGGGCACTGACGATGGCCAACATGCCGAGAAACGCCAGCCCCAGCCAGGCCAACTTGACCAGGGTCACCCGCTCGCCGAGGAACAGCGCCGCCAGCCCCACCAGCATGAACGGCTGCACGTTGTACACCGCCGTGCTGATGGCGATGGACGCCTTGGAATAAGAGGCGAACAACAACAGCCAGTTGCCGACGATGGCCACCCCGCTGAGCACCGCCAGCGCCAGCACGCGCCGCCCCAGCAGATCGCGCCGCAGCATGCCAAGCGCCCGGCAGACCACTAACAGCACCACCGCGCCGATGGCGCAGCGCCAGAACACCACATCCACCACCGCCTGGCCGGAAACCAGCACGAACCAGCCGATGGTGCCGGAAATCAGCATCGCCACGACCATTTCCAGCGAGCCGCGCTTGAGTGCGTTATCCATGATTCGGACTCCGAGAGAGGAGTCATCATTATTCGAATACACACCCAGCCACTCCAGGGCTAATCTTAGGCGAAACCTGGCCGATGCCTTTATTGCAAAGGCATTCGCTGCAATTTACCTAACGAGCCTGAAAATGACCGACGAAATCGACCAAGCCCTGATCGCCGCCCTGATGGAAGACTCCCGCCGCTCGCTCAAGGCACTGGCGCAGATCAGCGGCCTCTCCTCCCCCAGCGTCGCCGAACGCCTGCGTCGCCTCGAAGAACGCGGCGTGCTCAAGGGCTACACCGTGGAAATCGACCCACGCCACTTCGGCTACCAGTTGCAAGCCATCGTCCGGGTACGCCCGCTACCGGGCAAGCTGCACGAAGTGGAACGGCTGATCCAGGCCACCCCCGAATTCACCGAATGCGACAAGGTCACCGGCGAAGACTGCTTCATCGCCCGCCTGCACGTGCGCTCCATGGAACAGCTGGACGAAGTGCTCGACCGCATCAACGGCTACGCCGAGACCAACACCGCCATCGTCAAGAAAACCTCGGTAGCGCGGCGATTGCCGCCGATGGGCTGAGCGACGGGACACGCCGATGCCGAGTGGAATGGTTGAGCGCGGCAGAAACCGGCGCCTGCCCGGTGAGCACCGCACGGAGAGCCCAGGCGGTGGAAAGGCAACCCCGCCTGGCTAAACTCCAGGCGCTATGACTTTGCACCTGCAAAGCATCGCGCCTAATCACCCATGAAGATACGGAGATCTATCGTGTACAACCCTGCCCATGTCAGCGGCCTGGACCAATCCCCCCTCGCCACCAGCCCTGCCTCGCCCCCTCCCGCTATGAGCAGTATCCAGAACGCCAACGTTGCGATCGCCTGGACAAACATTCTTCAAAGCGAAGTCCTGCAAATGCTCGCAGGTATCGACGTGCCGCAAACCGGCCCCTTCATCGACTACCGCTACTGGGCCAACGGCGTTCTCCGCTGGGCCCTCAGCCAGCAGGACGACAACGGCAACCCTCTCTACGCCTTCGCCATCCCGTCATGGGAGACGGGCTTCGATGACAACGGCAATCCGGTGGTTGGCGCCTTCCTGTTCCCGGTGGGCACTCAAGTCACCGTGCTGCAACCCACCGACGATGAACTGAACACGGCACTGGCCACGGCCTATCGAAACGAACCTGCCCTGACCCTGACAGACAGCCAAACGGGCGACCCCGACGAACGCCGCTGGGCCGCGGCTGCCCACGCCTACGCCGTGTCGCAGACCGACGCCAACGGCAACCCGTACATTGCCGGCATTCCGAGCTGGGAAATGGCTATCGAAGGAGGCCAGACCTACCGCGGCGTCTTCGCCTTCAGCGCCACCAGCGGCATCCAGGTGCTCAAGGCCGGGCGCGCCGCGCTCATGGACCAGATCATCGACGGCATCCTCGAACCCGCCGGCAATGCGAACCTGATGGATACCGACATGCGTACCCTCGCCGTGGCCGGCAATCGCTGGGCCATGCGCTACGGTGCGGTCTGCGGCGCAGGCACCTTCGGCTACTGCTACAGCCCCTATCGAGATTCCGAGGGGAATGAACTGTTCTACTACACCCACGATATCGTCATTTGTTTTGCGCCCCAGCAGCCGACCATGGACCTGCTGCAAGCCATCGTGGATCAGCCGGCAGTTGATTGGCCCGATTATGGCGATGCCTATTCCGCTCTCTGTAGCGTACTGGGCAACATCTACAACACCCCCGGCTCAGGGCAATCCATCGACCCGCGTAGCCTGGCCGCGTCTCCGTTATGGTCCTCGGGAACCATCGACGCCCTGCTCGGCGGGTGGCTGCAGTTCGATTCGAGTGGCGACTACAGCCTCTCCCCTGCCGCCCCCAGCGCACCGGCGGGCGTCGATGCCGACGACTGGCTGCAGATCATTCACAGCGTCTGGCAGGAGCTGAATGCGGTGGCGCAGTTGCAGGCGCTCTACAGCTATACCAAGGGCACCTTGACCTCGGCGCAGAGCACGGCGAACTCGCTGATCACCGGCGCCATCCTCAACATGCAGGCCAAGACCGGCAGCAGCGTACTGATGGACTTCGGTCAGATGCTCAAGGACATCGGCTACTCGCTGGTGTGGTTCTTCTCCGGTACCGGCGCCGCGTGGGCCAATCTCGCCGTTACGGCGGTCACCGATGTCGTCAAGATAGTCACCGGTGCTCTCGGTGGGTCATCTTCCTCGGTCACCATCGGTAAGTACTGGGAGAACGTCGCAAAGGCGTTCGGGTCCAGCTACGACGCACTCGACCAGTTCTACCAGACCATCGCCAGCGACCACGGCCGCCTGCTCGCCTTCTACATCTACACCGACAGCGGCAACCTGCCGATTCCCGCCAGCAACCCCACGGCCCCCGCCTCCGACAGCGATACTGCCACCGCAATGGCGAACGGCCTGATGCTGCAGACCTACCAGACCCTGATGCCCCTGTTCTGGGCGATCGGCTGTGGAGCGCCTATAGGGAGCGAAGGCAACCAGGCGCTGTATGGCGAGTACGACGGACTTACGATCCCCGAAGCGCCCGACGGCACCTATGTCGAGGGTCCGTACTACGAGTTCGCGATCATCTGGCACGACAGCGGCGCCATCAAAAGCTACCCGACCCAAGCCATGATGAACGACCTCACACAGACGCTGAACGTGAACTTCATGGACATCGTCGCGCGTACCGACCCCTGGCTAGGCATCGCGGCCTGGTTCGGCTGGTCCGCCTTGAGTGTCGATGAAGAGTTCAGCTTGCAAGGCCCCTGCACGCGCTGAAACAGCCTGACCCGTGCCCTCCCGACGGCAGGTTTCTGCCGTCGGGAGGGCTACATCCGCCCTGGCTCCCCCCAAAGGAAGACTCGGCGTGAGCCCAAGGTACTGGCGCAAAGCAGCGGGCGGTGCCGAAGCCTGTGCTGCCTGGAAGAGCACAGCGTGCTGGAGATCAATCCGCGCCACTTTGGGCACCAACTGCAAGCCATCGTCCCAGTACAGCCGCAACCGGGCAAAGCCGCATGAGATCAACGGCTGATCCAGGCCAGTCCCGAATACAGCAAATGCGACAAGTCATCGGTGAAGACCGCCCATCGCCGGTCTGCACGTTCTGTCAATGCAATAGCTTGACACTGCTCAACCGAAACAGCGGCTATGCTTAGACCAATCCTGCCATCGTCAAGAAGACATCGATAGCACGGTGGTTGTCGCCGATGGGGTAATGCCCACGCTTAAGAGAGACTTAGAAATAGCAACAACTTCGAGGCGTCTGAATTACAGAGTGTAAGCACCCTACAGCGGCGAAAAACTTGCATCGCGCATGCTATATGACTCGAGAGGGAATTCGAAGTGCAATCATTACTCCATCACACAATTCCCATCTGGCTTTTCCGCAACAACAACGACAACAGAACAAAACCTCTACACTTAAGCCCCCGCAAAAGCTTAAGTTGCAACAAAGTTCACACACTTTCAAGAGACAACAATATGCAAAATAATGCATTTGACAGAGCATACCAGGCCTACGGCTTCAAAAAGGTCCCCACAAAATACAATCACGTCAGTGTTTACACTTACGATACAGGTTATTTTCACAATGCAGACATTGTTACAGATCCCGAAAATGAACTTGAAGCAGAAGAAGCAAAGAAAGAATTCGAGGCCGCTGGATATTCAAGCAAAATAAGAATATATCGTTCCTACAGCGACGCCGAAGACGCCCTATTTGATGGCTTTTTCGCAATAGATGAAACAAAATGCAACTTACTCAATCAGTACAAAGAATACTGCCAAAAGCACAAGCTCACCACAGGTGCTGAATACATTTATATTCCAGGAGATTTTATAGATTCCGCTATCAAAGACACAGATGGCGACACAGCTGTCACGGAAGAAATATTCAAAATCCTCAAACAACCCGGACCGCACCTTATAGTTGTTGAAGCAGCTGCCGGTTTTGGTAAAACAACCACTGTCTATGAAGTGCTAAAGACAATCGCCAGCAGCAACCAGAAGACCATCCCGTTTCTAGCCGAACTCTCAAAAAACAGACAAGCCCAGATATTCAAATACGTTCTACTTGATGAGATCAACAGACAATTCCCAACCCTAAATCTAAGCATAATAACAAATGAAATAAGAAAGGGTAACATCATCCTCATAATCGACGGCTTCGATGAACTCCTAAAAAAAACTGAAAACAGTGAAGATAGTGCGCTCCTCGACAGCACCGAACCAATGCTTGAAACGATCAGCCATCTATTAAATGACAACGCAAAAATTATTCTCACCACTCGTAAAACCGCATTATTCTCCGGAGACGGATTCCATTGCTGGGAGGAAAATCACTCACTGCAATTCAACGTTCGCAGATTCACCTTGCAAGAACCAAACATTGAGAAGTGGGTAGGAAAAGAAAGGAAATCTAAATTGTTAGATGCAGGATTTGATCTATCAATCGTCCCCAATCCAGTACTTCTTTCTTGGCTGCGAGGACTAAAGGATGAAGAGTTTGACTCCATAATACAAAACACAGAAAAAATAATAGAAAACTATTTCAGGCAACTCCTTGAAAGAGAAAAGGGCAGACAAGAACTCCCCGCCACTCCCGACGAACAAAAAACAGTGTTCATCGGGCTCGCAAACCATCTTATAGAACAAGAGTCCACGACAGACTCCAAAGAAAACATTGAGCAGCAGATATCTTTCAGATCTTCCGACCTAATAAAGTCACTTAGACAGCGTTACCCCGCCGAAGCCAAACCAACTGAAGAACAAATTGTAGAGAAGCTGTCTCTTCATGCGCTACTGGATAGAAAGGCAAATGGAGCCATTGGCTTTGTAAACGATTTTGTATTTGGCTTTTTTATTGGCGAAAGCGCAATAACAAACAACAATAAGGAATGGATAGTAGAAGACGAACGATTCGCAGATTACGCAATAACCTCATTCAGAAATAGGAGCCAAGAGTCCAGAAAACTTCTTTGGGAGACCTTTAACTTCTACATCGACCTGCTCTCTTCAAGACGAAAGTATCAGGCAGATTATTATTTACGAGGAGAAATCCTGAGAAATTATCACAACGAGGTTTTCGAAGAAGAAAATTTCAGCAACTGCAATTTTGGAGAAAACAGCGAAATAGCCACAACCTCCTTTTCTAATAGCATTTTTCGATCATGCACCTTCAACTTCAATAATATCAGCCAATCATATTTTCTAGGCTGCAAGTTTTATGACTGCCAAGCCCTCAATCTTACTAATGGGGATATCTTTTTTGGATGCTCTTGGGATAGATGCAGCGGATTCGACTCCACTATCGAAGTGCTAGGCGGCATAGAGTTTCAATGTTCAGAGTGGGAACGCCACGTATTAACAAAAATCTGGCCTCCGGGAGCCGCCAGACTTTTTTCTAGAAGAGCAATAACAACTATTAAGATGGGAATAGCACCGGACCAAGCACCTTATGTAGAAGAAGCAATTATTTCATTGAAAAAAAGAGAAATCCTTGAAATCGAAAACACTTCGATCTTGGTAAATCTTTCAAAAATTAAACTAATCAAAGAACTCCTCGGGAGAGCGCAATGATCCCGTACAGCCCTACAACCTTTGAGACGGCGCGACGCGATATACAGACTAAAATTGAATTAAAGCTCAATAACCTCGGCATATTTTTCAGAATATTCTCCCGCATAAAATCCCCTCAATCCCTTCACCAAAAACTCTCAAAGAAAAAAGCAGAATATGAGAAATTAGACAAGAAAATGCAGGATTTCCTAGGCGTTCGAGTCACCGTCTACTTTGAGGAGGATATAAGTATTGTTTCCCAAACACTAAAAAGCCTCTTCACCTTCAACTCGGAATCAGTCGACGCACCTGACACAGCGAGCTTCTCACCAAAGAAATATAACTTAGTATTCAACTTTCCAAAAGACTCATTCTTAAATAACCCTGCCCCAGAAATAATAGACAACACTTTCGAGGTACAGATTAGAACGATATTCTCTGAAGGCTGGCATGAAATTGAGCATGATCTGCGATACAAAAATCATGCGCAATGGGAAAAATATCCGGCCCAGTCCCGCGGGTTAAATTCCATAATTGCAACTTTAGAGATGTGTGACTGGGGAATATCGAACCTTGTAAACGACATGGCATATAACTCTTATAGGAATCTTGACATCCAGTCGCTAATATTAAACAAAATGAAGCTGCGACTGCAAACACTCGAAATATACTCACCTTTTTCGGAAATCAGCAGAGATAAAGAATTTTTAAAAAAAATACTTCGATGCAACAGAAAAAAACTATTAATGTTCTTGATTTCATCAAACTCATCAATCCCCCTTACAGCGAACAACATACTTTGGATATTAAGCATCACCCAAAACATATTAGCCTATGACGAAAGCAACATCCCCGCACCGATACTTCAACTATTTGACTCAACTCCAGAGTACCTTATCGTTTCCTCTCACACAGTCCCGCCCCCCCCTGAACGGGATAAAAAATAATAACTTTTTCTCCGACTTCAATAAGCCCTGAGCCCAACCAATGAACAACGACCCCCTCCACGGCCTGACCCTGAAAGCCATCCTCCAGGCCCTGGTCGACAAGCATGGCTGGGAGCGCCTTGGCCAGCTCATCGCCATCCGCTGCTTCCAGCACGAGCCCAGCATCGACTCCAGCCTCAAGTTCCTGCGCAAGACGCCCTGGGCGCGGGAGAAGGTGGAGGCGCTGTATATCAAGGACATCGCCGACCGCTGAGCCGCGGCCCGGCGCCTTGCACAAATCTTCTAAACCCGCCAGGGCAAACACGCTAAGGTCTGCACTGCCCCATCACGCCCGCCGGGATGCCTCCGTGGATACACGTAACTGGATCGACCTCGCCCAGGATGCCGACACCGGTATCGAGTCGATCCGGGCCCATTTCAAGGGCCACGCCTACGACCCGCACTGGCACGAGAGCTATCTGGTGGGTGTTACCGAACAGGGCGTGCAGCAGTTCCACTGCCGGCGCGAGAAGCACCTGAGCACGCCGGGCAAGGTGATCCTGCTGGAGCCGGGCGAGATCCATGACGGCCATGCGCCGACCGAGGAAGGCTTCACCTACTCGATGCTCTACCTCGACCCGCAGTGGCTGGAGCGCGAACTGCACGCGCTGTTCGAGCATGCGCCGGCGGACAGCACGCCGAGCTTCGCCAATATCCTGAACACCGACAGCCGCCTGGCCGGCGCCATCTTCCGCGCATTCCAGGCGCTGCACGAGGGCGACCTGCGCATCGTGCGGCAGACCGCCATCGACGATCTGCTCGGCACCATGACCAGCCGGCTGCAATGGCGCAAACGGGAGAACCCGGACCCGCGCCTGCCACTGGTGGCGCAGCGTGCCCGCGACTACCTGCATATGCACTTCGACCGCGACATCGGACTGGACGATATCGCGGCCGCCTGCGGGGTGGATCGCTTCCGCCTCAGCCGCGCCTTCAAGAGTGCCTTCGGTATCGCGCCGCATGCCTACCTGATCCAGCTGCGCCTGGCCAAGGCCCGCCAGCGGCTGGCCCGCGGCGAAACCCCGGCCAATGTGGCCAGCGCCCTGGGCTTCGCCGACCAGAGCCACCTGGGCCGCTGGTTCCGCCGCGCCTACCAGCTCACCCCCGCCGACTACCGTCGCCGCTGCTCAAAGCTTCCAGACTGATCCGCCGCCGCGCCGCAGCATGGGCCTCCCAACCCAGGAGAACCCTGCCATGCGTCATTTCCCTCGAACCCGCGGTGGGAGGGCCTGAGCCATGCAGTCTCTGCTGCCCTTCCTGCTGTTCGCCTTCGTCGCCAGCATCACGCCGGGGCCGACCAATATCCTGGTGCTCAGCCACGGCGCGCGCTTCGGCCTGCGCGCCACTTGGCCGCTGGTGCTCGGCGCCTGCCTGGCGGCGGCGTCGATCGTGCTGTTGGTGGGCCTGGGCCTCGGCGAGACGTTGCTGCGCTACCCGCGTGTGCAGCAAGCGATGGCCTGGCTCGGCGCCCTGTGGCTGAGCTGGCTCGCCTGGCAGTTGCTGCGCAGCGCGGCCGCGCCGCTGGACACCGGCGCGACCAACCCGCGTGAGCTGGGCCCGCTGGGTGCGGCGGCGCTGCAGCTGGTGAACCCCAAGGTGTGGATGATGGCGGTCGCGGTGATCAGCGTGTTCGCCGCCGACAGCGCGGACAAGACGGCGCGGGTGGTGCAGCTGTCGCTGATCTTCCTGCTCATGGCCCTGCCCTGCATGAGCGCCTGGGCCCTGCTCGGCACAGGCAGCGCCCGCCTGCTGCAATCGCCCAGGCGCATGCAGCGCTTTGATCTTGCCCAGCAATCGTGGACACCCCGTTAAGCGATAAACTCTAACGAGGTGAACCATGGCAAGACCAGCAACC